>NZ_CP071139.1:4465000-4833750 GCF_017639205.1 Streptomyces nojiriensis
GTGCGGCTGCCGCAGGTGCAGGGGTTCAAGGACGCCCGGCCCAAGGACACGGCACAGGCGGGCAGCGGCTGGAAGCGGCTGCTCCGGCACAAGGCCATGGTGCAGCTGTGCGTGCTGGGCTTCGTGGTGTTCTTCGCCTGCTACGGACAGTTCGAGTCGGGTCTGGCCGCCTTCGGTACCGAGGCCGCCGGGATCTCCCCCTCCACCCTCGGCTTCGCGCTCGCGGCCAACACCGGTGCGATCGTCGTCGCGCAGTTCGTCGTGCTCCGGCTGGTCGAGAAGCGCCGCCGGTCCCGGGTGATCGCGCTCGTCGGGCTGATCTGGACCGTGGCGTGGCTCATCGCCGGGTTCTCGGGGCTGGGGCACGGCAGCGCCATGATGGCCGCCGCCGCGTTCATCACCACGTACGCGCTCTTCGGCATCGGCGAGGCCATGCTGTCGCCGACCCTGGCGCCGCTGGTGGCCGACATGGCGCCCGAGGGCTCGGTGGGCCAGTACAACTCGGCCTTCGCGCTGGTCAAGCAGATGGCGCTGGCGCTGGGGCCGCTCGGGGTGCCGCTCGGTGCGGGGGTTCCGATGCTCTACATCGGGGTCTTCGTGCTCGTGTCGCTCGGGATCGCCGCTCTCGCGCTGCGGCTCGGCAGGCGGCTGAGCCCGGTGCAGGACAACCCGTGGGTGGCGAGCCGGGTCGTGGCGCAGGGTGGCCCCGCCGCCGAGGTCGCCGAGGTCGCCGAGGTGGCCACCGGGGACATCGCCGTGGAGCGCGTGCCCGCGTAGGGACGTATGGCCGTACGTATATATGTGCGGGAAGCAGGAAGGCCCCGGTCCGGGTGGATCGGGGCCTTCCTGCTGTTCGGCTACTTGTCCGGCAGGGCGAACTCGCACCAGACGGCCTTGCCGCCGCCCGGTGTGCGGCGGGAGCCCCACGAGGAGGCGATGGTCGCGACGATCGAGATGCCGCGGCCGGTCTCGTCGGCCGGTTCGGCGCGGCGGCGGCGCGGGAGGTGGTCGTCCCCGTCGGTGACCTCGATGATCAGCCGGCGGTCGGTGCGGCGCAGCCTTAGGCGCATGGGCGGGGTGCCGTGCTGGAGGGAGTTCGCGACGAGCTCGCTGGCGGCCAGGACGCCGAGGTCGCAGAGCTCGACGGGGAACCGCCAGGAGGCGAGGACGCCCTGGGCGAAGGCCCGGGCGCGCGGGGCCGCCTCGATGCCGCCGAGGAGTTCCAGGGCGGCGTTGTGGAAGAGCTCGGCGTCCGATCCGGTGCGGGCCGGCTGCTGGAGGACCATCACGGCGACGTCGTCGTCGTGGTCGGCGTCCACGCCGAGGGCGCGCATCAGGCGGTCGCAGATGACGGCCGGGGTGCCCTGGGCGCCGGAGAGGGCGCGTTCGAGGGCCGCGACGCCTTCGTCGATGTCCTCGCCTCGGCGTTCGACCAGGCCGTCGGTGTAGAGGACGGCGGTGGAGCCGGGGCCGAGCGCGATGGTGCCCGAGGTGTGCAGCCAGCCGCCGGTGCCGAGCGGTGGGCCGGTGGGGTCGGCGGCTCTGCGTACGGTGCCGTCCTCGTCGCGGACCAGGATCGGGAGGTGGCCGGCGGAGGCGTACGCGAGCAGGCCCTCGTTGGGGTCGTGGACGGCGTAGACGCAGGTGGCGATCTGGCTGGCGTCGATCTCGGCGGCGAGGCCGTCGAGGAGCTGGAGCACCTCGTGCGGGGGCAGGTCGAGGCGGGCGTAGGCACGGACGGCCGTGCGCAGCTGGCCCATGACGGCGGCGGCGCGCACGCCGCGGCCCATGACGTCGCCGATGACGAGGGCGGTGCGGCCGGCGCCGAGGGTGATGACGTCGTACCAGTCGCCGCCGACGGCCGCCTCGGTGCCGCCGGGCTGGTAGGTGGCGGCGATCCGCAGGTCGTCGGGCTGTTCCAGCTCCTGGGGGAGCAGGGAGCGCTGGAGGGTGACGGCGGCCTCGCGCTGGCGGCGCTCGCTGGCACGGAGGCGCTCGACGGCTTCGGCGTGGTCGGTGACGTCGGCGAGGTGGATCAGGACGCCGGTGTGGTGGGGGTCGGGCTCGCCCTCGGTGTCGGACTCGGGGAACTCGACGGGGGTGCAGGTGACGGTGTACGAGCTGCCGCCGCCCGGTGCGGTGCGGTTCTTCGCGGTGCGGGACTTGCCGCTGCGCTGGACCTGGTCGAGGAGCGGGAGGAGGCCGAGCTCGCCGAGTTCGGGCAGGGCCTCGTGGGCCGGGGCGCCGGGGGTGCGGGCGCCGAAGCCGGCGGTGTAGGCGTCGTTGACGTAGGCGACGCGGTGCTCGGGGCCGTGGACGAGGGCGACCAGGGCCGGGAGCCGGCCGAGGACCTCGCGTACGGAGAGCTCGTCGAGGGAGGGCACGGTGGTGAGGACGCCCGTCCGCCGGGGCGGGGACGCGGCCGGGGACGCGGGCGTGCCGGTGCCGGTGCCCGTGCTGCCGCTTCCGGAGACGGTGGGGTCGGCGGGTCGGCCGTCGGCGGGCGTGGAGCGCTCGGCTCCGGGGTCGGCGCGGCCGCCGCGGGCTGCCGGGACCGCGCCTTCACCTCGCTTGGCCTGGGCGGCGGCGTGTTCGGACCGGGCGGCGGCGCGGCGCTGCGTTCCGGGGAACCGGGCGCTCCAGCGCGTGAAGTTCACTGCGTTCAAGCCTCGTGGTGTCGCGAGTGGTCGCTGTGTCGCTCGTGGGCGGTCGCTGACTGGACGATGTCACTCTGTGCAGGGGTGAGCGCACCTATGGTCACACGTCCAGTGTGGCCGACCGCACTGACAACGTCAGCCCTGGCCGTTCTGCGGGGGGTTGGGGGCGGGGGGAGGTGGAGGGGGCTTGGGGCCGCCGCCTGCGGCCAGTTCGAATTCTGCCCTGGGGTGTTCGAGGGAACCCAGGGAGACGATCTCACGCTTGAAGAGGCCGGAGAGGGTCCATTCGGCAAGGACGCGCATTTTGCGGTTGAAGCTCGGAACGCGGCTGAGGTGGTAGGCGCGGTGCATGAACCAGGCCGGGTAGGCCTTGAGCTTGCGGCCGTAGATGTGGGCGACGCCCCGGTGCAGGCCGAGCGAGGCGACCGAGCCCGCGTACTTGTGGGCGTACTCGGTCAGGACCTCGTCGCGGAGGGCGGCGAGGAGGTTGTCGGCGAGGACCTTGGCCTGGCGGACGGCGTGCTGGGCGTTGGGGGCGCAGTCGCGGCCCTTCTCGCCGGCGGTGATGTCGGGGACGGCGGCGGCGTCGCCCGCGGCCCAGGCGTGCTCGACTCCTTCGATGGTGAGGAAGGAGGTGCAGGCCAGGCGGCCGTGTTCGTTCTTGGGGAGGTCGGAGGCGGCCAGGATGGGGTGTGGTTTGACGCCGGCGGTCCATACGACGGTGCGGGTGGGGAAGCGGGCGCCGTCGCTGAGGACGGCGACGCGGTTCTCGCAGGATTCGAGCCGGGTCTCCAGGCGTACGTCGATGTTGCGTCGGCGCAGTTCGCGGACCGTGTAGACGCCCATCTCGGGGCCGACCTCGGGGAGGATCCGGTCACTGGCCTCGACGAGGACCCACTTCATGTCCTCGGGCTTGATGTTGTGGTAGTACCGCGCCGCGTAACGGGCCATGTCCTCCAGCTCGCCGAGGGCTTCGACGCCCGCGAAACCGCCGCCGACGAAGACGAAGGTGAGGGCGGCGTCGCGGAGGGCGGGATCGCGGGTGGAGGAGGCGATGTCCATCTGTTCGATGACGTGGTTGCGCAGTCCGATGGCCTCTTCGACCGTTTTGAATCCGATGCCGTAGTCGGCGAGTCCCGGGACGGGGAGGGTGCGGGAGATGGAGCCCGGGGCGAGGACGAGTTCGTCGTACTCCATCTCGACGGGGCCGGTGCCCTCGTCGGCTGTGGCGAGGGTCTTGACGGTCACGGTCCGTTTGGCGTGGTCGATGCGCTGGGCCTCGCCGATGACGATGCGGCACTTGCCGAGGACGCGGCGCAGCGGGACCACGACGTGACGGGGGGAGATCGCGCCCGCGGCCGCTTCGGGGAGGAAGGGCTGGTACGTCATGTAGGGCTCGGCGGTGACCACCGTGACCTCGGCTTCGCCGGCTCTCAGCTTTCGCTGGAGGCGGAGCGCCGTATACATGCCGACGTAGCCGCCGCCGACGATCAGGATGCGCGTACGGGGCGGGGTACCGGGGGCCGTGCCCCGGGAGTTAGCAGCCTTCACCATCCCATGACGCAACGTGGCCGGGAGTTTGTCCACAGGCCCGGCAAATTGTGTGACCGGAGTGAGTGCTGGGGCGGAGTGCAAGAGGACGTCAGCTTGTGGCGAAAATCTGCAGGTCAGGGCATACGGAATGTGACATTCCGGAGGCACGGATCGGAAAAGTGGGGGTGAATGCTCCGTTCGGGCGGTGCTCCGTCCGGGGCTGCCTCTTCTGAATTGACTCTGGCTCAACTATGTTCGTATCTCGTCGAGGAGTAGGACCGGGCCCGAGACCGTGGCCCCCTCGACGTGAAGGCGGGGAGTGTCTCCGGGGGGAGACAAATGATTACCGGGGGATACATATGAACATTTCCGATTTCCATGGTTCTGCGACCGCGCTCTCGGTCGAGAGCAACGGACGCGGCATCGCGAGCGGCACCACGCACGGTGTGGGCCGGTCCACGCCGCTGCGCGTCGACGCCCAGCGCAACCTGGAGCACGTCCTGCGGGCGGCCCGTGAGGTCTTCGGCGAGCTGGGCTACGGGGCTCCGATGGAGGACGTGGCTCGCCGCGCCCGGGTCGGTGTCGGCACCGTGTACCGGCGCTTCCCGAGCAAGGACGTCCTCGTGCGGCGCATAGCCGAGGAGGAGACCGCGCGACTGACCGAGCAGGCCAAGGCCGCGCTGGGCCAGGAGGAGGAGCCGTGGCAGGCGCTGTCGCGCTTCCTGCGCACCTCCGTGGCCTCGGGCGCCGGGCGGCTGCTGCCGCCGCAGGTCCTGCGGGTCGGCTCGGCCGCAGAGGACGAGGCCGAGGAGGCGGAAGCCGCTCGGGTTCCGCACCAGCGGCAGGCCGTGCCGGCCGCCGGGGCTCCCGACCTGCGGGTCGTGGGCACGCGGGGCTCCGTCGAGAACGAGCCCTCGGACGACGCGGGTGCGGGTGCGCTGCTGGAGGTCGTCGGCCGGCTGGTGCACCGGGCGCGGGAGGCCGGTGAACTGCGCGCCGATGTCACGGTGGCCGATGTGCTGCTGGTGATAGCGACGGCGGCGCCCGCGCTGCCCGACCCGGCGCAGCAGGCGGCGGCCTCGACGCGGCTGCTCGACATCCTGCTCGAAGGGCTGCGGTCCCGGACCGTGTGACCTGGTCGGGCGCCGGCGAGGACCCGGTAGGGCGATTCGCCGGGATGTGCCCGGACGGGTGGATGGCACGCGGAGAGGTTCGGCGCCCGTCCCCCGTGTGACACGCTTGACCGGTGTACCGGTTGAGTGTGTCGTGCGGGAGTCTCCGCGATGAGCGTTGACGGTCGGGAAGAGCCGCGCAGTGGCGGCGGCAGCGAGGTGGAGGCGGGCAGTCCGCCCGCCCGACAGGTGCCGGCGCAGCGCGACCCGGGCGGGCGGCACGCACGCCCCCCGGGCTCTTCCGGACCCGGAGGCACCGGCGGCGAACTTCCGCCGTCCGACGGGGATTTGATCGCCCGGATGCGGGGCGGTGACGACGGTGCGTACGAGGAACTGTTCCGGCGGCACGCCGATTCGGTGCGCCGCTACGCCCGGTCCTGCTGCCGGGACGCGCACACCGCCGACGACCTGACCGCCGAGGTGTTCGCGCGGACCCTGCAGGCGGTACGGGGCGGGGCCGGGCCGGACCAGTCGGTGCGGGCCTATCTGCTGACCACCGTGCGCAGGGTCGCCGCGGCCTGGGCGAAGACCGCCAGGCGCGAGCAACTGGTCGAGGACTTCGCCGTCTTCGCCGAGCAGGCCTCCACGGGTACGGAGGGCGGGGCCGCTCTGTCCGGGCTGTCCGGGCTGTCCGGGCTGTCCAGGGACGACACGCTCGAACTGGGCGCGGACGTCCGGGCGATGCACGAGGCCGAGCGGTCGCTGGCCATGCAGGCCTTCCGCAGCCTGCCCGAGCGGTGGCAGGCCGTGCTGTGGCACACCACCGTCGAGGAGGCGTCGCCGAGTGCGGTCGCGCCGCTGTTCGGGCTGAGCGCCAACGCGACGGCGGTGCTGGCCAGTCGGGCCCGGGAAGGGCTCAAGCAGGCGTATCTGCAGGCCCATGTGAGTTCGGCGCTGAGCGAGGGCGGCGACTGCGCGCGGTACGCGGACCGGCTGGGCGCCTACGCGCGGGGCGGGCTGCGGATGCGGGCGGAGCGGGGGCTGCGCAAGCACCTGGAGGAGTGCGTGAAGTGCCGGCTGGCCGCCGGGGAGCTCCAGGACGTCAACGCGGGCATTCCGGCGCTGCTGCCGGTCGCGGTCATCGGGTGGTTCGCCGCCGGGTACGCGGCCAAGGCCGCCGGGGTGCTGGCCGGTGGAGCCGTCGCCGCGGGCGGGGCCGCCGCGGCTGCCGCCGGCGGTTCGGCCGCGGGGGCCGGGACGGCCGGTGCCGCGGGTGGCGCCGCCGGTGGTGGTGCTGCCGGGGCGGGTGGCGGGGCCGGGGGTTCCGTGGCCGCCGAAGGGCTCGGGCTGCCGGCCAAGGCCGCCATCGCCGCCGGGATCGCGGTGGCCGCGGCCGCCGGGGTGGTGTTCGCGCTGGCCGGGGACGACACCGAGCCGCGGGTCCGGGCGAAGCCCGCGCCCGGTGTGGCGGCGCCGGCGGTGCCGTCGGCAGCTCCAGCGCCTCCTGTGTCTTCCGCGCCGGAGGCTCCCGCCTCGGCCGAGCCGGATCCGCCCGCGCAGGAACCGCCGGTGGCGCAGGGCTCCGTAGCTCCGCGGCCCGGACCGGTGCCCTCGGCCGCGGCCTCCGCCGCCCCCGCCCCCGCGCCCTCCTCGTCCCCGTCGCCCTCCCCCGGCCGGGAGAAGGCCTCCCCCACGCCGTCCCCGGAACGGCCCGCGCCGAAGCCGACACCGCCGCCACCCCCGAAACCGCCGCAGGGGTTCCAGCTGTCCGGGCTCGCCCACTCCGTCCACGGGGACCACAGCGGCCCGGAACTGCAGACCTGGCGCAGCGGCTGGGTGTGGCAGCGCCACGGGCTGGAGGTGGGCGGTCGGCGCTTCGCGCACGGCATCACCGTGAACGCGCGGTCCTCGGTGGAGATCACCCTCAACCGGCAGTGCACGAGCTTCTCGGCGCGGGCGGGGGTGGACGGCCTGTCGCTCTTCACGGACGGCTCGGTGCGGTTCTCCGCGTACGCCGACGGGGAGCGGGTGTGGCAGTCCGGCGCCCTCGGGTACCAGGACCCGCCCGCGGCCGTGCAGGTCTCCCTCGCGGGGCGCAAGACGCTGCGGCTGGTGGTCGAGCAGGCCGGGCCGGGCAGCCTGCCGACGCTGGCGAGCTGGGCCGACGCCGTGCTCAGCTGCCGCTGAACGCCGTGGTCAGCGTCGCGGCGACGGCGGCCGGGGTGAGCGCGGCGCCGGCCTCCTCCTCGCGGCGGTGGCGGTCCGGGCCGAGCAGGGCGCGGGTCCGCTCCGGGAGGCCGTCCACGGCGTCGCTCTCCGGAACCGAGCGCGGATGGCCCGCACGCCAGGCGGTGGCCGCCGCGAGGGCCCGTACGGCCTCGGCCGGCCGGTCGGCGTCGGCCAGCAGCAGGGCCGCCGCCTCGGCCATGCCGGCCAGGACGCGCTCGGCGCACCGGGCCTCGACGGCGCTCGCCATCGCCGGACCGATCACGGCCAGAGCCGCCACCGGGCCCTGCTCGCGGCCGGTGAGGACGGCGTCGACGGTGTCCAGCCCGGCGGTGAGCTGGGCGGGCACGGTGAACCGTTCGGCCTCGGCGCGGGCCCGGTCGCACTCCGCGCGCGCCCGGGCGTCGTCGCCGCGCTGGAGGGCGACGAGAGCGGTGAGCAGCCGGGCGAAGGTGCTGACGTCGTACACCCCGCCGTACCGGTCGGATTCCTCGTCGGCCTCCGCCAGCAGCCGCTCGGCATCGTCGAGGTCTCCCGCGCAGTAGGCGGTCTCGGCGATCCGGGCGATGGCGAAGGGCGCCTCGACGGTGGCCCCGACCTCGCGGGCGAGGCGCAGGCACTCCTCGTACTCGATGCGCGCGTCGGCGTACCGGCCGCGCGAGAGGGCCACCTCCCCGGCCGCGCCCGCCACCTGGGCACGGGTCCAGCGGTCGCCGACGCGATCGGCGAGCTCGTGCAGCTCGGCCAGGTCGGCGTCGACGTCGGGGAGGCCTCCGGTGACGTCGATGGCGACGTGGGCGCGGAGCATGAGGACGACGCCCAGTTCCCATTCCCCGGCGTGGGCGCGGCAGTTCGCGACGGACCGGTCGAGGTCGGCGTGGAAGTCGAGGGCGGTGCCGGTGAGGAAGGTCGTCGCGGGCCAGAGCATCCCGGGGAAGCGGGTGGTCTCCGGGGAGCCCTGCCGGAAGGTTTCCTTGATGCGGGTGGCGAGGTCCCGGTAGTCGGAGGTACGGAACTTCTCGGCGGAGTTGCTCTCCGCGAGCAGGAACATGTCGAGGACGAGCAGGCGCATGAAGCGCCAGTACGCGGGTGTGCCCTCGGGGGGAACCTCGGGGGTCAGGGCGAGGGTCCGGGTGGTCCACTCGGCGCCCTCGGTGCGGTAGTTGCGCAGCCACCAGAACCAGCCGAGGGCGAAGACGAGGCGCTCACCGGCCTCGGTCTCGGCGTTCTCCACGACGGTGCTGTGGAGGGCGGCCCGGAGGTTGTCGAGCTCGGTCTCGACGCGCCGGATCCAGGGGAGCTGGGCGGCGGAGCGGATCAGGGGTTCGGCTTCCTCGGCGAAGGCGAGGTAGTGGGCGGCGTGGCGGCGGGCGGTGGCCCGGGCGTCGGCGGGGTGGGCGGCGGCGCGCTCGGCGGCGTACTCGTGGATGGTTTCGAGCATGCGGTAGCGCATGCCGGGGCCGCCGGGGTCGCGGTGGTCGCCGGGGCCCTGGTCCGGTTCGGCCAGGACGAGGGACTTGTCGACGAGGGAGCCGAGGACGTCGGCGGGGTCGTACGAGGGGTCGTGGGCGGGGTCGGCGCAGACGGCCTCGGCGGCGGCGAGGTCGCAGCCGCCGGCGAAGACGGACAGCCGGCGCAGGACGGTGCGTTCGGCCTCGTCGAGGAGGTCCCAGGACCAGTCGACGACCGCGCGCAGGGTCTGCTGGCGGGGCAGGACGGTACGGGCACCGCTGGTCAGCAGGCGGAAGCGGTCGTCGAGGCGGTCGGCGATCTGGCGCGGGGTGAGCAGCCGCAGCCGGGCGGCCGCCAGCTCGATGGCGAGCGGCAGACCGTCGAGGCGGGCGCAGATCTCGGCGACGGCGGCCGGGTCGTCGGTGGGGCTGAAGCCGGGGCGGGCGGAGGCGCCGCGGTCGGCGAAGAGCTGGTGGGCGGGGTCGGGCGGCAGCGGCTCGACGGGGCGGACCGTCTCGCCCGGGACGCCGAGGGGTTCGCGGCTGGTGGCCAGGATCCGCACACCGGGGCAGTGCGTGAGGAGCCGCTCGGCGAGCTCGGCGGCGGCGCCGATGACGTGCTCGCAGTTGTCGAGGACGAGCAGCAGGCTGCGGTGGGCGCAGTGTTCGACGAGGCGGGTGGTGGGGTCGGCGGCGGCCGGGTTCGGGGTCTCGCGGGTGACGAGGGAGCTCTCGCGCAGGCCGAGGGCGCTGAGGACGGCGCCGGGAACGGCGGCGGGCTGGTCCAGGCGGGCGAGTTCGACGATCCAGCCCGCTTCGGGGTGGGCTGCGGCGGCGTGCTCGGCGAGGCGGGTCTTGCCCGAACCACCGGGGCCGGTGAGGGTGACGAGGCGCAGGCGGGCCAGATCGGCGCGGAGGGCGGTCAGTTCGGGTTCGCGGCCGACGAAGGAGGTCAGGCGGGGGCGGAGGTTCCCGCGGGGGGCTTCGGGGGCACCGGGGGTGTCGGACCCCTCCGGCCGGGGCTGCGGGGACCGCGGGGGCGGCTGCGGCTGCGGCTGCGGCTGCGGCTGCGGCTGGAGGAGTTCCGCATGCAGGGCGGCGAGTTCGGGGCCCGGGTCGGTGCCGAGGCCGTCGGCGAGGGCGCGGCGCGTGCGTTCGTACGCGGCGAGGGCCTCGGCGGGGCGGCCCGCGGCGCGCAGGGCGCGGAGCTGCTGTGCGCGGAGCGTTTCGTCGTACGGGGAGTCGTCGACCAGTGTCTCGATCTCCGGCAGGAGCGCGGCCGGGGCGGTGGCGCCGCTGCGCAGGTCCGCCTCGATGCGCTGGCGGAGGGCGCCGGAGCGGCGGGCCTCGGCGACGGCCGCATGGCCGGCGCGGGCGGGCTCGGGCAGGTCGGCGAAGGCGGGTCCGCGCCAGAGGGCGAGGGCGGTGCGCAGGGTGCGGGCGGCGGCGGCCGGGTCGGTGGCCAGTTCCTGGCCGCCCTGGACCACCAGCCGGTCGAAACGGTGCAGGTCGATGTCGTCGCGGGCGGCGGCCAGGAGGTAGCCGCCGGTGGGGGCGGAGTGGACGGCGTCGCGGCCGCCGAGGGCGCGGCGGAGCCGGGAGACGAGGGCCTGGAGGGCGGCGGGGGCGTCCTCGGGCGGGTCGTCGCCCCAGACGTCGTCGACGAGTTCGGCGACCGAGGCCGGGCGGCCGGCCCGGAGGGCGAGGGCGGCGAGGAGCGCGCGCAACCGGGCGCCGCCCACGGGAAGAGGGGCGCCGCTCTCGTCTCGCGCCTCGGTGACACCCAGGATGAGATACCGCACCGGGCAATTCTGCCCGGCCCGTTGAGGAAACGGCGCACGGAGGGACCGGCAGGATCCGGAAGAGACGGCCTAGGTGATCGAGGTGTCCCCGTTCTCCTCCAGGAGCGTGCGCAGGGCCCCGGCGACCGTGGCGCGGGTGGCGGGGTCCAGCGGGGCGAGCAGCTCCGCGTAGCCGCGCAGGTGCTCGGCGATCAGGGACTCCGTCAGCGCGAGGCTCCGCTCGGTCAGCCGGATCCGCACCGTGCGGCGGTCCTGACCGTCTCTCACCCGCTCGACCAGGCCCTTGGCCTCCATGCGGTCGATGCGGTTGGTGATCGCGCCGGAGGTGACCATGGCGGCCGGGATCAGGGCGCCGGCCGTCAGCGCGTACGGGGGGCCGGAGCGGCAGAGGGTGAAGAGGACGTCGAGCTCGCCCACCTCCAGCTCGTGCTCGGTGGCGAAGGCCTTCAGGTGCTTGTCGATGACGCGGTTCATCCGCTGGATGCGGGCCACCACCTCCACCGGCCACAGACCGGCGGCCAGATCCGGGCGCTCCGCCGTCCACTGGCCGACGATCGCGTCCACTGCGTCGCTCATGCGCTGCTCCTCCGTCGCTCACGTCCCCCGCACCCCACCAGAATATCTCAACGTTGAGACATTTGACGTTGAGAGGACTGCATGCTTTTATCTTAACGTTGAGATTCTCAATCTTGAGATGGATTGGAGCGGGCGCCACCCATGACCCCCACCGCCACTGCCACTGCCACCGCCGCCACCGCCACCGCCACCGCCACGGCCGGAGCCACCGCCACCGCCCGCACCACGCCCCGGGTCGGCCCCGTTCCCGTCTTATGGCTGACGCTGATGGCCACCCCCCTGGCCGCCGGGGCCAACGCCCCCGTGCTGATCCTTCCGGACATGGCCCGCTCCCTCGGGGTGAGCGCCTCGACCGCCACCTGGCTCGTCGCCTCCTACGCCTGGGCCATGGCCGTGGGCACCCCCCTGCTGGCCGGACTGCTGCGCCGCCGGGGCCTGCGGGCAGCGCTCCACCTGGCCGGCGCCCTCCTCGTCGGCGGCACCCTCCTCGTCGCCGCGTCCCCCTGGCTGCCGCTCACCCTCGCCGGACGGGCCACGCAGGCCGCCGGCGGCGCCGGTCTGGCGGCGGTCGCCATGAGCCTGGCCGGCTCGGCCCGCCGGATGGGCGTGATCAGCGCGGGCTTCGGCATCCTCGGCGCGTCCGGCCCGCTGCTCGGCGCACAGCTCTCCGAGGCCGTCTCGTGGCGGCTCTCGCTCTCCGTATCCGTGATCGCGGTCCTGGCGGTACCCATGGTGAGCCGGTACGCGACGGCCCCGGCCACACCGGCCGCACCGGCCACGCGTCAGGACAGGTTCGACGCCCGCGGCGCGGCTCTGCTGACGGCGCTCGCCACCGCCCTGGTCCTGCTGCCCCACGTCCCGGCCGCCGCCCTCGGCTCCGCGGCACTCGCCGCCACACTGCTCGCGCTCCACGTCCGCCGGCGCCCCGACGGATTCGTCCCGGCCGCGCTGATCCGGCGGCCCCTCTTCCTCGGCTCCGCGCTGCTCGCCCTCACGCTCTCGGGCACGTACTTCACCCTGCTGTTCTCCGTACCCCGGCTGCTCGGCGACCGGGCGGGCTGGGACGCCGCCACCGCCGGCACCGGTCAGCTCGTGGCGCTGCTCACCGGATCCGCGCTCTCCTGGCTGCTGGCCGCGGCCTCGGCACGGATGAGCCGGGCGGCCGTCCGCGCGGTGCTCGTCGGGGTCGGAGCGTCGGCCGCGGTGATCGCGGTGTTCGCGAGCTGGGGTCCGCTGCTGCTGGTCGCCACCCTGGGCGGGACATTCGCGGCGACCGGGTCCAACGCCGTGCTGTCGATGCACGCCGCGTCGAGCGCCCCCGATGCCCAGCGCCCCACGGCCATCGGCCTGTTCGCCCTCTGCTACCAGCTGGGCGGGGCCTTCGGCCCGGCGATCGCGACCGCTCTGGTGCTCACCGCCTGAGCCGGGCCGTCAGGACAGCGCCGGGCGGTGCACGGGGACTCCCTCCGGCACCGCCCGGCGCCGCGCCGTGGAGGTACCCGTCCAGCAGGTGCCGCGCCGGGCCAGCAGACGGCCGAGCCACAGCTCCATCGAGACCAGTTCCGCCAGCCCGTCCAGCGGGACGGGGCGCCCGTCCGCCGCGTCGAGCAGGGCCTGGCGCACGACCCGGGCCTCGATCAGCCCGGCGTCCGCGAGCAGCGGCGACGCGAACAGGTCCAGCAGGCCGTTCAGGGCGGCGCGCAGCCCCAGCCGGGTCGCCGTCTCGTTCGGCACGCGGTCCGTGGCACCCCAGCCCGGCGGGAGCTCGCGCACCCCCGCCGAGGACAGGACGCTGCGCAGGATCGCGGCCCGGGCCCCGGGCTGGACCCGCAGGGACTCGGGCAGGGCGCGGGCGGCCCGTACGACCTGGTTGTCCAGGAAAGGGGCGTGCAGCCGCTGGCTGCGGACCTCCACGGCCTGCTCGAAGACCCGGTGGTCGGCGGCGTGGCGGGCGAGCAGCGAGCGGGCGCGGGCCTCCCCAGGCCGCAGCGACAACGGCGGGCGGCCGGCCGCGACCGTCAGGCGGATCGATACTTCCGCCAGTGCCTCTCCCGTGAGCCAGCCGGCCGCCGGTCCCGGACGGGACCAGGTCAGGGCGGCGAGGGAAGCGTCCACCGGACCGGAGGATCTCTCGGTGACCCCGCCCTCGCGGAGCCGGGCCGCGGCGGCCTCCATGCCCGCGCGGTACGTCGTACGGGCAAGTCTTCGGGCCGCCGAGTACACGGTGAGCGGGACCAGCAGGGACTCCCCGGAGGCTCCGGAGGCGGAGGCCGAACGGGCCAGCGCCGCCACCGGGCGCAGCAGGTGCCGGCGCCGGCGGTCCATCAGGAGGTCGGCCATGCGGGCCGGGTGGGCGTCGAGGACCTGGCGGGCGCCGTGGCCGGTGAAGTGGTCGGCCGAGCCGGCGGCCAGCCGGCGCCGCTCGCGGGCGGCGAAGACCAGCGAGGGGCCGGGTTCGTCGGTGAGCGGGCCGTCGAGCTCGGCGTACGGGAGGGCTTCCGCGGCGGCGGCGACCACGACGTGGTGCAGGCGCGGGTCGGCCGCGATGGCCCTGGCCCGTTCCAGTTCGGCCTCGCGGCCCTGCGGGGTGGCCAGGTCGTTGAAGGTGACGGCCAGCAGCCGCGCCCCGGCGGGACTCAGCAGGCTGCCCGGGGCCCCCGGCAGGCCGGCCGCCAGCAGCGCCAGCGTCGCGGAGGCGCTGCCGCCGGAGAGGTCGGCGCCCACCCCGGGGGCCGGGGCGCCGCGGGCGGCGCGCCGGTCGGCGGGGCCCATTCCGGGCACGGGGCCGGGATCGTACGGTGGAGCCGCGTCGGGAGCATGCCGCGGAGCCGTGAGCCGGGCGCGCACCGCGTCCACCAACGCTTCCCGTACGCCCTCCACCGCGCGCTCGGCATCGGCCTCGGGGGCGGCCACGGCGAGCGAGGCGACCTGTTCGTAGCCGGTGATCTCGCGGGAGCCCTCGCGCAGGATGAGCGCGTGCCCGGGCGGGATGCGCCGGACCCCGGCGTACGGTGTGCCGTCGCCCAGCGCCTCGGGACTGTCCGGGCAGGCCAGCAGGGCGGCGAGGTGACCGATGTCGAGCTGGGCCTCGATGAGGTCGGCGAGCGGGAGGGCGGCGGTGGCGTACGCCGTGCCGCTCGCCCAGGGGGTGTAGAAGACGGGCCGGGCGCCCGCGAGGTCACCGACGACGGTGATGCGGCGGCCGGCCTGGACGACGGCGGTGTAGCTGCCGGACCACTGGGTGAGGTGGCGCAGCGCGCCGCCGCGGGCGGCGTAGAGGGCGCGGCGCAGTTCGGCGTCGGTCGCACCGCAGCAGCCGAGGACGGCGAGCCGGGTGAAGGGATCGGCGGGGTCGGCGGTGAGCGTGCGGATCTCGTCGGGGCGCCAGTCGCCGACGGCCCAGAGGGGGTCGGGGTCTCCCCAGAGCAGCTGTGCGCCGACGGGGTGCACGGTGCGTTCCGCGTCCGCGCCCGGGTCGTCCGGATGGGCGGCGTCCGCGAGGCCGCCGCGCAGGGGCGCACCGCCGTCGCCGTATCCGTCGTATCCGCCCTGGCCGGAGACCCTTCCGACCGTGCCGAAGCTCGCGGCGATACTGCTCCAACCCACCAACCAGCGCACCGCCGCCTCCCCAGCCCGTGGGCACATGACCGGGGCACAGGCAGCACGGACAGCGCTGGGCGCGCGGCCGCGGGACCCCGGGTGGCTCGGGGTCCATGCTGCCACGGGACAGGCGTGCGAGAGGGGTTAAAGGGGGCGCACACGCAAACGAACACGCCCCGGCAACTCGGTATTTGACGTTCCGTTCCCACCGCCCCATAGGTCGCTTTCAGCCATTCTTCGGCCGCCGGAAGAGCCGTCACGGGCGGCCGGCGCCCGGCGCGGGGGCGCGGTCCGGGGGGCGCAATCCGCCCCCCGGACCGTTCCGCCACCCGCGGGGATTGAGGCAGCGGCGTCCCCCGACCCGCCCGGTCAGGCGGCGGGCCGACCCACGCACCGCACATCGAATCGCCGGGTCCGGGGACCGGCCAGAGCGCACGGGCGGGCGCACGGCCACACGGACGGAGCACGCGATGACACGTGCGCCCCGGCGCCGGGCCCGGGGCGGACTGTGCAAACGGACAACAATCCCGCCATACGGAAGTAAGGGCCTTAACGCTTGGGAGGCGGGGAACTACGCTGGGTTTACGAAATGCCGGGCGCCTATGCCCCGGCGGCGTCTGCGTTCCGCGTGTGACGAGGGGTGGCGCATGTCCAGGGAGCTCCGCGAGCCCAATGAGAAGCTCGGCGCCGTCCTCGCCCTCGCGGGCATCAGCAACGCGGGGCTGGCCCGGCGGGTCAACGACCTCGGAGCGCAGCGCGGCCTGACGCTTCGGTACGACAAGACGTCGGTGGCCCGGTGGGTGTCGAAGGGGATGGTGCCCCAGGGCGCCGCCCCGCACCTGATCGCCGCCGCCATCGGCGCGAAGCTGGGCCGGCCGGTGCCGCTGCACGAGATCGGGCTGGCGGACGCCGACCCCGCGCCCGAGGTCGGACTGGCCTTCCCGCGCGACGTGGGCGCGGCGGTGCGCTCGGCCACCGACCTCTACCGGCTCGACCTCGCCGGGCGGCGCGGCGGTGGCGGGATCTGGCAGTCGCTGGCGGGCTCGTTCTCCGTGGCGGCGTACGCGACGCCCGCCTCCCGCTGGCTGATATCTCCCGCCGACAGCTCGGTGGCCCGGGAGCCGGCGGGCAGCCGCGCTCCGCACCTCACGGCCGGCGCCCCGACGGCCGACGGCACGACACCCGCCGACGCGACGACGGACGACGCGACGACCGGCGACGCGGCGACCGGCAGCACGACGGCCGGCGACCCGACGGCCGGCACCTCCGCCGCGCTCGACCCCGCGGCGCGGCACTCCATGGTCCAGAGCCCCGTATCGGCGCCCCCCTCGGCTCATGGCGCGCCGACGCGCGAGGCGACGGCGGCACCAGGTTCCCGGCCCTCCCCTGACGGCCGTACGACCGGCCCGATGACAGGTCTGGCAGGCCCGATGGCGGGACCCTCGACAGGCCCGCCGTCCACCGTTGTGCCCGCCCAGCCCGGACCCGAAACGCCGCGCGACCACGGCCAGCGCGTGGGCCACAGCGATGTGTCGAAGCTGCGCGAGGCCGCCGAGGACGCGCGCCGCTGGGACTCCAAGTACGGCGGCGGGGACTGGCGTTCGTCGATGGTCCCCGAGTGCCTGCGGGTGGACGCGGCGCCGCTGCTGCTCGGCTCGTACACCGACGAGGTGGGCCGCGCGCTGTTCGGCGCGACCGCCGAGCTGACCCGGCTGGCCGGGTGGATGGCCTTCGACACCGGCCAGCAGGAAGCGGCCCAGCGCTACTACATCCAGGCGCTGCGGCTCGCCCGCGCGGCCGCGGACGTACCGCTCGGCGGCTACGTGCTGGCCTCGATGTCCCTGCAGGCGACCTACCGGGACTTCCCCGACGAGGGCGTGGACCTGGCGCAGGCGGCCGTCGAGCGCAACCGCGGCCTGGCCACCGCCCGCACCATGAGCTTCTTCCGGCTGGTCGAGGCGCGCGCGCACGCGAAGGCCGGCGATTCGACGGCGGCCGGGGCGGCGCTGCGGGCGGCGGAGGGCTGGCTGGAGCGGTCCAGGGAGGGCGATCCGGATCCGACCTGGCTGGGTTTCTACTCATACGACCGATTCGCGGCAGATGCCGCAGAATGCTATCGGGATCTGAAACTGCCCCGGCAGGTAAGGCGGTTCACCGAACAGGCCCTGTCGCGCCCCACCGAGGAGTACGTACGGTCGCACGGGCTGCGGCTGGTGGTGAGCGCGGTCGCCGAGCTGGAGTCGGGCAATCTCGACGCGGCGTGCGCGGCGGGCACCCGTGCGGTGGAGGTGGCGGGGAGGATCTCCTCGGCGCGGACGACCGAATACGTACGGGACCTGCTGCACCGCCTGGAACCGTACGGGGACGAGCCGCGTGTTGCAGAGCTGCGGGAGCGGGCCCGGCCGCTGTTGGTGGCGCCGGCGTAGACCTGTCTTCCGGGGGGCCGCGTGGCCGCGTTGTCGGTGCCGGGGTGCAGTATGCAGGGGTGGGAGGTGTCAGCGTGGGTGGCGGCGTGGACTGCGATGTGCTGGTGATCGGCGGCGGGATCGTCGGCCTGTCGACGGCGCATGCATTGTCGCGCCTGGCTCCGGGGACCAGGGTCGTGGTCCTGGAGAAGGAGTCGGGCCCGGCCCGGCACCAGACGGGCCGCAACAGCGGGGTGATCCACAGCGGGATCTACTACCGCCCGGGTTCCCTGAAGGCGCGCTTCGCGGTGAGCGGGGCCGCGGAGATGGTCAAGTTCTGCGCGGAGCACGGTATTCCGCACGAGGTGACGGGCAAGCTCATCGTCGCCACGGAGCGGGAGGAGCTGCCCCGGCTGCACGCCCTGGTCCAGCGCGGCCGGGAGAACGGCATTCCGGTGCGCGAGCTCGGCCCGGCGCAGATCACGGAGTACGAGCCGGAGGTGCAGGGGCTGGCGGCGATCCATGTCGGCAGCACCGGGATCGTCGACTACGGCCGGGTGAGCGCCCAGCTCGCGGAGTCCTCCGGCGCCGAGATCGTCTACGGCGGCGCCGTGGACCTGATCTCCCGGCGCGCCTCGGCCGTGGCGGTCCGCACGACGTCCGGCCTGGTGGTCAGGGCGCGGGTGCTGGTGAACTGCGCGGGCCTCCAGTGCGACCGGATCGCCCGCCTCGCCGGGGACGACCCGGGCATGCGGATCATCCCCTTCCGCGGCGAGTACTACGACCTGGCGCGGCCGGACCTGGTCCGGGGCCTGGTGTACCCGGTGCCCGACCCGGCGTTCCCCTTCCTCGGGGTGCACCTGACACGCGGCATCGGCGGCGGCGTCCACGTCGGCCCCAATGCCGTGCCCGCGCTGGCCCGCGAGGGCTACGCCTGGTCGACGGTGCGGCCCGCGGACATCGCGGACGAGCTCGCCTGGCCGGGCTCCTGGCGGATGGCCGCACGGCACTGGCGGTACGGGACGGGCGAGATCCACCGCTCGCTGTCGAAGCAGGCCTTCACCCGGGCGGTACGGCGCCTGCTGCCGGCCGTCACGGCCTCCGACCTGCGCCCCGCCGAGGCCGGGGTCCGCGCCCAGGCCGTGCTGCGCGACGGCACCCTGGTGGACGACTTCCTGATCCGCGACGCCCCGCGCACGGTCCACGTCCTCAACGCCCCCTCGCCCGCCGCGACCGCCTCGCTCCCGATCGGCCGGGAGATCGCCACCCGCGCCCTGCGGACCCTCGGCTCGTCCTGAGCCGTCCCGGGAGCCGCTGCGGGCTGCGGGCTGCGGGCTGCGGGCTGCGGGCTGCGGGCCGTGTTTCCCGGCTCCGGGGCGGGGCCCCGGCGGCGGTGGCGCTCGCGCGGCGGCTCCCGCACCCCCCGTCGTAGAATCAGCGCATTGTGTCTGAGTCCCTGAACCCCCAGTCGCCCCGCCTCCAGGACGCCGAGCCGGAGACGAACGCGTACGTGCCGCCCAAGTGGCGCACCGAGCCCCGCTTCCCCGACGGGCCCTCGCCGGACCCGGCCGGCTCGCACCACGAGCGGCGGATCCGGAGCTTCCAGCCCCGGCGCAGCCGGGTCACCACCGGCCAGGGTGAGGCCCTGAAGCGCCTGTGGGGCACCTGGGGCCTGGACATCGACGGCCACCGGGTCCTCGACCTCGAGGAGCTCTTCGGCGGCCTCCCGGTCGTCCTGGAGATCGGCTTCGGCATGGGCGAGGCCACGGCCCAGATGGCCGCCGACGACCCCGGCACCGGGATCCTCGCGGCCGACGTGCACACCCCCGGGCAGGGCAACCTGCTCGCCCTCGCCGAGCGCGGCGGGATGACCAACGTCCGGGTGGCCAACGGCGACGCCATCATCCTGCTCCGCGAGATGCTGCCGCCCGACTCGCTGGCCGGCATCCGCGTGTACTTCCCGGACCCGTGGCCCAAGGCCCGCCACCACAAGCGCCGGCTGATCCAGCCCGACTTCCTCACGCTGGCCGCCACCCGCCTGGCGCCCGGGGCCGTACTGCACTGCGCGACCGACTGGGAGCCGTACGCCGAGCAGATGCTCGAAGTGCTCACCGCGCACCCGGACTTCGAGAACACGCAGCCCGACGGCGGCTTCTCCCCGCGTCCCGCCTTCCGGCCGCTGACCCGCTTCGAGGGCCAGGGCCTCGACAAGGGCCACCTCGTACACGACTTGCTCTTCCGTCGCACGGAGAACTGACAAGGTCACCGCGCGTGTCAGACCGGCTCGCTAGGGTCATGGTGTGTACCGAGCGCTCCAACTCGTGCTCCCACGTCCGTCCGGCACGGTCCGCACGTGCGTGCTCCTCGCCCTGCTCGCCGCGACCGGGGTCGCGATCCTCGAACTCGTGCGGGAGCAGACCGGCACCTCCGGCTTCTTCGTCGGTCTCGGTCTGGCCCTGCTTCCGGTGGCACCGCTCATGGCGGCCTTCCGGTGGCTGGGCCGGGCCGCGCCCGTGCCCTGGTCGCAGCTGCTGTTCTGCTTCGGCTGGGGTGCCTGCACCGCGGCGCTGATCGCGATACTGGCCAACAACTTCGCCACCGAGTGGATAGCCGCGGCCACCGCCGACGCCTCCGCCGCCGATCACCTCGGTTCGGTGGCCATCGCCCCGGTGGTGGAGGAGAGCGCCAAGGCGGCCGCCCTGCTGCTGGTGTTCACGTTCCGAAGACGCCATTTCAGCGGTCCCGCCGACGGGTTCGTGGTGGCCGGCTTCACCGCCACCGGCTTCGCCTTCACCGAGAACATCCTCTACCTAGGCAACGCCTTCGTGGAGGACCTGAACGACCGCAGCGGCGTGCTGGAATCGGTGACGGTGGCGACCTTCTTCGTGCGGATAGTGCTGTCGCCGTTCGCGCACCCGCTGTTCACGGTGCTGACCGGGCTGGGCTTCGGCGTGGCCGCCGTCAGTGCCCGCCGCTGGCTCAGGATCCTCCCGCCGCTGCTCGGCCTGGCTCTGGCCATGGGCATGCACGCGCTGTGGAACGGTTCCTCGCAGTTCGGGGAGCACGGGTTCTACGTGGTCTACAGCTGCGTGATGGTGCCGGTGTTCGGGCTGCTGGTGTGGCTGGCGGTGCGGATAAGGCGCGACCGGCTGCGGGCCGTCGAAGGTGAGCTCGCGCTGTACGCGGCCGCGGGCTGGCTCGGTCCGGCCGAGGTCCCGGCGCTGGCCTCGATGCCGGCCCGGTCACTGGCCCGGGCCCTGGCCCGGCACAGCGGGGGCCGGGCGGCCGGACGCACGGTCGCCCGCTACGAGGCGGACGCGGCGGCCCTGGCGCTGCTGCGGAACCGGGCACGGCGCGGCGGCCCCGTACGGGAGCGGGATTTCGCGGGCCGGGAGCGGGAGCTGCTGCACCGGCTCTGGCAGTCCCGGGCGACGGCGGGTCCCGCGCTGGCCCGGGCGGCGGTCATGGAGGAGCTGATCCCCGCCTGGTTCGACCCGCTGGACCCGGAGACCGCGCGGACGGACGTACCCGGCCCGCGGCGGACGGACCGCGACCGTGGCGCGCCGGACCCGGTCGTCAGACGCTCAAGCCCTTGGAGTTCAGCCACGCCAGCGGGTCCTGCGTCACTCCGCCCTTACGTACTTCCAGGTGGAGATGAGGTCCGGTGACGTTGCCGGTGGCGCCGACGCGGCCGATGGTCTCGCCGGCGCCGACCGCGCCGGAGGTCACCGACATCGAGGAGAGGTGGCAGTACCAGATCTCCGTACCGTCCGGGAGCTCCAGCACGATCCGGTAGCCGTACGCGCCGGACCAGCCGGCCGAGGTGATCTTTCCGGCGGCCACGGCCTTGGCCGGGGTCCCGGTCGGGGCCGCGAAGTCGAGGCCGGTGTGGTGGCCGGAGGACCACATGGAGCCGGAGTCACCGTAGTGCGAGGTGAGGGTGTAGGCGGAGGTGGGCAGGGAGTAGCTGCCGGAGGGCTTGGCGCTCCGCTCCGCCTCGGCCTCGGCCGCCGCCTCCGCGGCTTCCGCCTTGGCCTTCGCCTCGGCCTCTTCCTTGGCCTTGGCCTCGGCCTGCGCCTTCGCCTCCTCGGCGGCCTTGCGGGCCTCCTCCAGCTTCGCCTTGGCCTCCTGGGCGGCAGCCTGCTGCGCGGCCTGCTCTGCCTCCGCCCGGGCCTTCGCCTCGGCGGCGCCCTGCTGGGACTCGGCCTGCTGGAGGATGCGGTTGCGCAACACCTCGCCCGCGTCCGCGCCCTGGGCGGACTGCTGCGCGATGATCCCCGTCCGCCCGGCCGTCGGGGCCGCCGATCCGGAACCGCCGTCGTCCTGCTGGGCCTTGTGCCCGGTCATCATGTCGGGGAGGGCCGGCAGGGATATCGCGACCTGGGGCCGGTCCTGCGCCGTGGCGATGCCGCCGGCTCCGACCGCCGCGATGACACCGACGCCGAGCACGGTGGAGCTGCGGGCAAGTCCCCCGCGCTGCTTGGCGACCCGGTGCTTGCCGCGGACCGGCCGCACCGAATCCTCGGTGGGATTCCACTCGCCCCAGGCACCCGCGGTGGGCGGCTCCTGGATCTCGGTGCCTTCAGGGGCAGGCAAGTTGGAGGCCACCGGGGCACACTCCTCATCGACGCGCAGGGACGCGCGCGCGCACGGTGCCGTCTCTTGCGACGGCTGGGACGACCGCGCTGCGTTATCGAAAGGTAATAGAAGTAGGGGAGTGATTCCAAGCTGCTCCGCTTGATCGTTCCGACCAATCCGCCACACACCGACTGGCTTTGGCCACCCCTCTCCGCCACAAAACGCCGCAACCAGCACAAAAATCAAGCGACTCCCCCATCCCTCCAGCCACAGGGCTGAAATGACGGTCCGTCAATTCCCTAGCGGAGAGCACTCTTGCGGCTACCGACCGTTACATCACGTCGCCGCGGGGCACCACCGGCACGGTCCGCCGCCGCTCCGGCTCCCGCTCCCCCGGCCGGCCCACAGCGAGCAGCGCCATGTCGTCCGTCGCCCCGCCGCCCGTATGCCGGCGCACATCGCTGCTGAGCGCGCTGAGCAGCGCCTGCGGCCCGGGGAAGATCCGCCCGCGCAGCCGGTCCGCCGGATCGTAGAACTCCCCCGCCCCGTCCCGGGCCTCGGTCAGCCCGTCCGTGTAGAGCAGCAGGGTGGTCCCCGCCGGGAAGGCCCATTCCTGCACCAGGTCCGGCCAGCCGCCCAGCTCCCCCATGCCGAGCGGCAGGGCCGGCTCCGCCGGGGCGAGGACCGCCAGCTCACCGTTCCCGTGCAGCAGCAGCGGCTCGGGGTGGCCCCGGTTGAGCAGTCGCAGCACGCCCGCGCCCGGCGGGATCTCCCCGAGGACGCACGTCGTGAACCCCTCCACCGCGTCCAGGCTGTCGCGCCGGGTCCCCTCCCGGGCCAGCGCCCGCTCCAGCCGCTGCGCCAGCGCCTCCAGCGTGGGCTCGGTGTCCGCCGCCTCCCGGAACGCCCCGAGGACCACCGCCACGGCCTCCACCGCCCCCAGCCCCTTGCCCCGTACGTCGCCCACCGCCAGCCGCACTCCGTACGGGGTCTCCTGGACCGCGTACAGGTCGCCGCCGATGAAGGCGTCCGCCTGCGCGGCCTCGTACCAGGCACAGACGTGCAGCCCCCCGATGCGCTCGGCGGGCTTCGGCAGCACCGCCCGCTGCGCGGCCTCGGCGATCCCGCGCGCCGAGGCGAGCTGCGCGCCGCTGCGCCGCACCATGCGGTTGATCAGGAGCGCCAGCCCGGCGACGGTCAGTACGGTCACCAGCTCGGTCAGCGCCTCGACCTTCCAGCTGGTGCCGTTGAGGAGGTGCAGCACGAACACCGCGCACACGGCCAGGGAACCGGTCAGGGCCGTGGCCCAGAGGGTGAACAGCGGGGCGGCGATCAGCGGGGCCGCGGTGAAGAAGGGGGATCCCGTGAAGCTGGGCGGGGTCAGCACGTCGAAGACCATCCCGAGGGCGATCAGCACGCCCGGCAGCACCCGCACCACGCGACGGGTCACACCGCTCCCGCTCCCGCCCGCGCGCCCGCCGTTGCCCTGCCGGCCCAGCCCCACCACGCTGCTCTCCTGCCGCCCGGTCCGCCGCACGGGTCCGGGCCCGCCGCCTCTCGCCCCTCAAGGCTGGCGGCAGGAGCATCCGCAGGCGACCTGACGGCGACCGGACGGGTGACGAAGCGTGAGAAGAGCACCCGGCGGGGCCGGAACACGACGAAGGCCCGGTTCCTCAAGAGGAACCGGGCCTTCGTACTGAGTAGCGGGGGCAGGATTTGAACCTACGACCTCTGGGTTATGAGCCCAGCGAGCTACCGAGCTGCTCCACCCCGCGTCGGTAAACACAACTCTACGCCATCCGGGGGGAGCCGCTTACCAATTAACCGCCGCCCCACCCGCAGGCAGACATCACCGCAGGTCAAAGCCCCGATCCCGGCGGCGGATCAGCACGCGGGTGGTGCTCCCGTCGTCCTCCCGCACGTCCCGGACGCGGGTGAAGCCGATGCGCTCCAGCAGGACCAGGGAGGCCGTGTTGGCGTCGGCCACGGTGGCGTGCACCTCGCTCAGGCCGAGGGCGCCGAAGCCGTACGCGACGATCGCCTCGGCGATCTCGGTACCGAGGCCCGCTCCCCAGGCTTCGGGAGCCAGGGCGTAGATGATCTCGTGGCCGTCGACCTCGTCGGTCCGCTTGATCTCGGCGTGCCCGACCAGCCGGCCGTCCCGGCGAACGGCCCACACGTCGAAGAGGTTCTCGGCGTAGACCTTGGTGAAGACCCGCCCGAAGAGCGCCCGGTCCTCGGCCTCGGAGGTGGGACCGTCCCCCATCCACCGGGACACCCGGGTGTCCTGGAAGAGTGCGACGAAGCCTTCCTCGTCCTCGGGTGTGTACGGGTCGAGGAGCAGGCGTTCGGTACGGAGTACGGGCGTCATGGTCGGCGACGCTACCCCCACCGGCCTGCGGGGTCACCGGATTTAGCCGCCACGAGGAAGCGCCCCGTCCGGGGGAATCGGATGACTGCCGCCGCCTGGACTGCGACCTCTCGCGCCCTAGGCCGTCTCTTCCGGATCTTGCCGGGCTCGCGACGTCCGGCACCGCACCTGGCCGCGTTGTCGGGGCGCCCGAGTACGTCCAGTACACGGCGCGCTCCTCCACCTTGCCATCTACGGCACCGGACGCCGCGGGCTCGGCCGACAAGATCCGAAAGAGACGGCCTAGGTCGACGGCAGGAGCAACGCCACCCTGTTCAGAACAGGCTCTCGTGGGCCGGCCTGTCGGTTTCCGATCTGTGGACGCCGTGACGGCTGGCCTGTGGATGTGAACCCGTGCGAAGCGACGAAACGCTCGCCCTGCTCCCATCCGAGGGGAACCGTTGCCGTCACACGACTCGCTCCCCGAGCCGCGACTGAATGAAGCAGAGTGACGGCCAGCCTGGAGCCGAGCCCGGCACCCCGCAGGTCCGGATGCAGCAGGAAGAGTCCGACTGAGCATGTTCCCGGGGCCGGGTACCCAAGGACTGCCTCGACCAGTCCGGCGGTAGAGCCTGCCTCGTCGACTACCACGAGAATGTGCTTGTCGTCCCAGTCGGCACCGTCAGGGAGGCTGTAGAACAGGCTCTGTACGTCACCCGGTCCGGACGGCAGACCAGTCGCGGCCTCGAAGTAGTCCTCACAGGCACGGAAGAGCACGAGAAGGTCAGCCTCGTCGTTCGGGCCCGCATCGCGGATCACGAATTGCCGGCCGCCCGATGTGATGGTCAGCGGTGTTTTTTCGTCACTCATCTTCGGATCTCCGCTCAGGTTCCACCTGCATGGTGAAAATCAACGTAAGGGAGAGCAGCAGCAGCGTGCCGGCCACCGCCCACGGAGCACCTGACCAGGACCCGTCGGCCAATCTGCCGCCGAGCACCGATCCGATCGGCATCACGCCCCAGGCGGCCAGTCGGTAGCCGCTGGTGACTCGCCCCAGCATCTCCAACGGGACGAGACGCTGCCGAAGCGAAACCGTACATATGTTCCACAACACGACTCCCGCACCATTGACCACCAGCATCAACGCCACCACGGGCCACAACGGAAAGGCCGCGATGCAGAGGTAACTCGCCGCAGACAAGGCGATGGACACCAATAGGCTGCGACGTGTTCCCAGCCGCGCGGCGGCCCAGGGGCCCGCCTTTGCGCCGGCCAGGCTGCCCACGGCAGCCGCCGTGAGCATCCACCCGTACCCGGAGGCGGGAAGCCCGAGGGGCCCCGTGACGTAGACCACCAAGATCCCGTAGACCATCTGCTGGGCTATGCCCAGGACCGCGACGATGAGTACGAGACGGCGAAGCGTCAGGTTCTGCCCCAGCAGACGCAGGCCGGCCCACGTGTCGCGCAGCACAGCGCCGACGGTCAGCCGATGTCCTTCAGATGTCTGGCCGGCTCTTGGTACTCGCTCGACGAGACCGAACAGCACGAGAGCCGATGCCAGGAACGTCGTAGCGTTGAGGAGGAACGGCAACGGGTGCCAAACGGCCCACAGCGCGGCACCGGCCGGAGGTCCCACGAAACCGGCCCCGATCGTCTGCATGGCGATGAGACGCGCGTTGAGACGCTCAAGATCCTCGGACGGGGCCAGCGATGGCACAACGGCTTGGGCGGCGCTGTCGAAGAAGACTTCGGCGACACCGGAAATGAACGCGACGGCCCCGATTGCGGCGACGGGGACGGTGCCTGCCGCGGCTATCGCCGTGCACAGCAGGACAAGGCCCGCGCAGCGGGCCAGATCAGCGCCGATCATGGCTCGGCGCCTCGGCATCCGGTCCACCAGGGTGCCGATCACGGGGGCCAGTAGCCAGGCTGCCCGGCCGGCCGCGGCGACGAGGGAGACCGCGACCGGGTCTCCCTCGCTGACCGCCGCGGCCAGTAGGGGCAGCGCGGCGAACCGTACGCCGTCCCCCAGCGCGCTCAAGGCGTTGGCCGTGACCAGCCTGCGCTGCGATGCGAGGTCCCTCCGTGCCGCTGCCGGCACCTCGGAAGGTTCCAAATTGTTTCTCTGCACGGGGATTCCTGGATATCAGCCCGCAGTCGAGACGGCCGCGACCCGTGCGGTGCCGACGTCGACGACGGGGGAGGCGGGGTACAGGAAGCCGAGGGCGGCGAGCTCGTGGACCACGTCGAGGGCGGCTTGTTGCCATTCCGGGCCCGCGGGCAAGTACTCGGCGAAGCCCGACGGAGAGGCTTCCTCGGCGCACAACTGCCAGATCAACTGGCCAAGGGGATTGATCCGCACGGTGTTGCCCGTAACGGGAGAGTGCAGCACCAGGTCGCTGTCGTGGGTGGCTTCCAGCACGGCGGGCTCGCGGCACCACGACCAGCCGACGAGCTCTGCGGCCTCCCGCAACAGCGGCTGTTCTCCGCTGCCCTTGAGCATGCCGTGACGTATCAGCAGGTCGACCAAGGGACGTCCGGTGACTCCACCCCAGCTCACGTCGTTGCCGGTGAACCAGACAGCCAACCGGGCGATCTCCATGCCCTGTTCCAGGACTTCAAGGCCGGTTTCGATGGGCCAGCTCAGTTGCACGAAGCGGTCACGGTCGCCTTGGTAGAGCGCGACGGCGCTGCCGCCCTCCTCGTCGGCACTCCACGGCAACTTGTATGCGCTGCAAGCCAGTTCGACCCGTGTACGTTCCGTCCCGATGACGCAGAAGGGCGCAGAGCGGAGCGGTTCCGCGATGGGCGCGTGCAGACTCGCGCGGAGGAAGGTGAACTCCTCCACTTCGGCCAGGGCCGACTCCGTGCTGGTGCGGAACCAGACGTTGCGCTTGATCACAGTGGAGCCCTGGGCAGCGCGTGCCACATCAGCCGCGCCCTTCGATGTGAGCCCGTCGCTGACGGTGTACTCCCGGACGAGAGACAGGTCGTGCTCGGGTGCCGGATCGATCAGCTCGATTCCGAAGTCCTGTGGATCCCGTGCGATCGGGGAGTGGAGATCCAGAATGAAAGGGGACCCACCCCAGGTTGCGTAAGGGTTGTTGTACCGGGTCTGTGCCTCTCGGATCTTCTCCTCGGCATACGCGATGGGTGCGCTCCGCCTCTTCCTGCTTCTCACCTGGGAAGCCGTGGATAACGAAGAGGTGGGGAGCGATTCCGGCCGCCATCACGTTCTGGAGCGTCCGTTCGACGTGCTCCACCTTCGTCCCCTTGACCATCAGGTCGAGTACTCGCTGATTGTACGACTCCAGGCCGAAGTTGAGCCGCCGGCAACCGGATTGGTACAGCAGATCCGCGAGCTTCCGGCTGAAGCCGCCGGCAAACCGGGTTTCCCCGTACCAGAAGAGATCAAGCCCACGATCGACGATCTCCTGGGCCACCTCCCGCATCACGTGCAGGGTGAGGATCTCATCGACGAACATGAATGTCCGCGTCCCGTATTCAGCCATCAAGTGCTCAAGGTGATCAACTGTCTGCGCGGCCGGCCTGGACCGGAAGGAGCCGCTGGCGAACGGGATGGAGCAGAACGCGCACTTCCAAGCACAGCTACGAGAGGCGTACACCGGGAGGATCGGCCCTGGAGCGAAGTAGCGTTCCAGCGGAAGATCGGCAAAGTACGGCGCGCTGACCCCGTCCAGCTTCACTGGGCGAGCCGGGGTCCTCACCAGGGAGTCGTCGACAGCCGCGACCACCCCGGGGATGCCCAAGATGCTCTCGCCGCAGTTCCAGCGTCGGACAAGCTCCGGCAGCGCCTCCTCGCCCTCCGACATCACGAAGGCGTCCACCCATTCGAAGAACGGGTGCGGAGCAGACCATTCCTCAACCATGCGAGTCGCGTAGTTCCCGCCCACGACGATTCGTACGTCAGGTCGTCGGCGACGAATCTCGGCCGCAGCAGTCATCGTGGCAATCAGCTGGGTGTCCGCCGACATGCTGATGCCCACAATGCCCAGCTCGGGATCATCGAGGTACCGGGCGGGCACCAGCCGGTCCAGTGCCCAACGGTAGATATTTCGCTCGGAATCGTTGACCGAATCGAGCACGGCCTGGGTGGAATTGGCAGAGTAATACAGGTCATTGGCTACCAGGTCGAAGCGCAGACCATCGAACGCGGCGGAGACAGACCACATTGCGTTACGCATCACCCGTCGCGCCCATGCCTGTTCCTGAGCGTCTGAGAGTGCGTCGAGGTTCCGAAGCACGGCTTTGGCCCGATCCACATCGCGCACCGTGTGGTCGTGAACGAGGCGTGCCCGAGCGGCAACGTGCCGGTCGCGCGCGCGTGTGCCGTGCTCCGCCAGCGCCCGCAGGCCGTCCGCACTCAGAAGCCAGTCGAGCACCTCGACACTGGCGTCGTAGCTGTGTACGGCGAAGCCCTGATCGCGCAAGGTGCCCGCGAGGAGCGGTACGGCGAGATGGGGAGCGTAGGCGTTCCACAGTGGCGGATTGATCAAAAGGGTGAACCGTTGATTCATGGTCTGCCTGTCCTGGTTTGACCTCTGCGGCCGATGGCCTTCCCAAGCTCGTGCGGAGATCGGCATGCCCCGGCCGAAGACCGGGGCATGCCGCAGCTGAACGACCTGGTGTCAGATCGCGCTGTTGTCCGCCTCGTCGTCTATCCGGAACCCGGCGCGCATCGACGGCATCATCGCGTACTGCGCAGCGGAGCGGATCTCGGGCTGAACGGTCTCAACCGCCGGGGCGTCGAAAGACGTCTCGCGCAGCTTGCTCTTGAGCCGGCCCAGAAGCTCATCCCTCTCCATGACAATCACCTCCCCTCGTTCTGGTGTGGTGCGGATCGGAGGCAGTGGCACCAGCCACTGCCTCCGGATCTATACGACTGACGTCACGTCAGCCGCAGTCCGGGTGATGAGGCCCTTCTCGTCCAGCGTCTTGAGGGCCTCGACAACAGCCGTCTCGCTCTGCTCCGGCGAGGTTCCGTCTGGCACCGACTCCCGAAACTCGGCCAAGAGTTCGGTTCCGGAGCGGCCGTCACAGAGCTCGAACAACAGCCAGGAACGGGCATCGAGGTAGTGAATGTCAGGATGGGCAGGGGTGTAGACGAGCAGGCTGCCCCATTCGGGAACCTCTCGCAGGCGAAGGTCAGGTGCCTTCCGAAAGAAGTCGAGTAGGGAGAAGCTGGACATCGATACCCCTGTTGGTCGTAGTGCAGTACGGGTCGGGTGCGTCCCAGTCACCTGTGAAGGCATAAGCCGTGGAGCGGCAGCCGCCCGCAGAACCCTGGGTGGAAGCGCAGTCCGGGCAGTGGTCCTCTATGTCGCGAGAGCGCAGCTTGACGAACAGCGGGTGCTTCCATGTCTCCAGGAACGGCGTTTCGAGCACGTTCCCGAAGTCCGCGAAGTCGCGGAGGTAGGAGCAACCGACGGACTGTCCCCGGGCATCCACGCCTGATGCCTGCCAGCAGCAGTTCGCATCGCGAGGGTGCCAAGAACGCATGAGATGGACGTCGTCAGGTACGTTCAGGTCCTCGAGTGCGGCCATCTGCTCGGGCAGGGAGAGCGCCATCGCCTTCCAGTGACGCTTGGCCCTCCCCAACGGGTAGAGGCGCAAGATCCCCACGCGCCTCACGCCGGCAGCAGCGCACAGGTCGATGAACTGCTGAATCTCCCCAGCGTTCCGCTTGGTCATGATCACGAGTGCCAGCGTCTCGAACCCTGCGGCCAGCGAGACTTTCAGCCCGTTGAGGGTCTTCTCGAACGCGCCAGGTTCTCCGACATGCCAGTCATGGGTTTCCGGGGTGGCTCCCATGAAGTCGATGCACAGGTTCCGGATGCCGGCAGCCCTGACACGATCGGCCATGGCCTCGTCCAGCAGCGTGCCGTTCGTACGTAGCCGGACCAGCATTCTCGGCGCAGCATGCGCCAGGATGTCCAGGACGTCTGGCCTCTGGAGCGGCTCGCCTCCTTCAACCAGCAGTTCGATAACGCCCGAGTCGGCCATGTCGTCCAGCACCTGGTGGAACTGGTCGACGGTCATCTCGTCCGACTTGGGTTCCGGCGTGCAGTCCCCGTAACACTGTTTGCACTGGAGATTGCACGTCGCGGTCACCTGAAGCCAGGACTTCACCGGCCGATGCAGTTCCAGCTTGGGGGCTGTCGGTCCGGCCATGGTCGCCTCGGTCATTTCACTCCCTGGATCTGCGGGGCCGTCGACGCGCTGGCTTCGATGTGCTCCAACTGCTCGTTCAACCAGCTGATGAAGCGCAGTCCAGCCGGGCCCGACTCGGCCGGGAGCCCAGCCACTGCATCCAGCAGGAAGCGGGCACGTCCGATGGAACGAGTACGTCCGCCCACTGCATCGACATGGCTGGTTGCAGGATCGAGGCCACATTCCAGAGACGCGTAGAAGGCGCTGAGGTGGACGTATACGTGGGATGCCGCGAGTGCCCGGTCGAAGCTCCACGCCGCGTCCTCGTGCCACGCGGGCCGGACCGTGGCAGCTGTTTTCGCATCGTAGCCGACACGATAAATAGGTTGCACGAGTTGAATATCATACAATTTCTGATGAACGCACTCGTGCAGAATTGCCTCACTGGTGCGGGGGACACCCGTGAGCGCATCCCGATTAATGAAAATAGCGCGCGGCACTTTTCGGTCGGAGGCACTCTCGAATGCCCCAGGTCCAGCCACCACCCCAACGTAAGAAAGATGGGAAAGAACGGAGGTGGCGACATGTGGCAACAGTCGACTCAGCAGATCGACGGCCTGGCGGATTGTGTCGACTTCGGGGCCGGTAGCTTCCACAATCGCGTACTTGCTATCGGTCTCGGTCAACCCTTCACGGAAGATATCCAGGAAGCGGAGAGTCCAGGAGTCTTCGCGGTCTACCCTTGTCAGCACGCGAACGGTACGGCCACTCGGGGCGACGACGCCGGCAAACCGACTGTCGGCTTTTGCAGTCCGAGGGCCCGGTGGAGTGGTCAGGCCAGTGCACGAAGGGAGTGTGACGGCTTCGTCTTCCCCCAGCCTCCCGGCGCGCATCTGATGCAAGAAAAGTTCCAGCACCCGCCTGGAGACTGTGTCATCGGACAATAATGGGCTGCCATTGGCCTCCAGAAATACTGCACCACGCCGACTGGAGAGTACTTCTGCGGCCAGAGAGAATGTCGCGTCCACCTTTGCAAGCAGAGGAGGCGATTCAGCAAACCCCGCCCCCTGAGTCAATGCGAGGTCTATGCCTTCCGATGGGCACACAATCCGCCTCCCCCGTCGATCCTGCACCACGATGAGCCGATCAGACGAATCATCTAAGCAATAGACCCGTGATCCACACAAGGACTTTGATCGCTGGATCGCGCCCGGCACGGATTACCAGAACGGCTTGAAATCACCTTCTGCCGGGGTGATTCGCGACTCCCCCTATGCGGTGACTGTGCGCAAAGAAATCGATCGTTCACTGCGGAAAATGGCTGTACCTCCTGTGGCAGTGCTGCGGCGGATCAGGTAGGCGGCTGAGCCGGACCGCTATTCACCGTCCCTACCGGCTCGGCCTTCCGTCATCCGTGCCACTCGAACAGGACGAGCGTCGCGTCGTCCGATGTGATGTCCCCGCGTGCTCTCCGGAGGGTGTGGGACGGGTCCCGGGCCACCGCGCGGAACCCGTGGTCGGCATGCTCCAGCTGGTTCACCCAGTCGATCAGCTACTTCTCCACCGCGCTGACCTGCGGCTGGGCTCCTCCGAAGCCGACGGGGAGGGGCGTGGGACCGTCCAGACGTCGTACGACCCGGTGCGCGCGGACCAGCATCGGCGCGGGAGGCCCCGCGTTGACCCACTGGAGCGCCCCGTGTCCGTGTCCATGCGCATCATCCGGGCGGTCACGAAGTGGTCCGGGTCGAGCTGCTCCGCGACGGCTCGGCCCATGAAGAGGTGGTTCTCGGACAGTTCGATCCTGATCCGACGCTGCGGGGCGCGCGCGGTCGCTGCCGCGCGCGCTCCCGCGCGCATCGGCTGATGATGGGAGTACGGCCGAACACGCGGAGCTGACCATGACGGGGTGGCGTGTCAGGGACTACGCCCAGGACGATCTCGAAGCGGTGCTCCGAGTCGACGCCGAGAGCGGCACGGCCGAGGAGTCACCTCTCTTCCCGCTCTCGGACGCCGTGGCGGCCCTCCAGGCGCTCCACCCGGCGGTGGTGGCCACCGCGGACGAGGAGGTGGTCGGCGCCGCGGTGAGCAGGGTGGACGGCGACCGGGCGTGGATCCTGCGCATCAGCATGGCGCCTGCCTGGCGGCACCAGGGGTTGGGCAGCGACCTGATCACGGCCTTGGAGCACCGGCTGTTCGCCGGTGGTGTTCGCACGGTGCACGCGGCCTTGCCCGACGGCGAGACCGGTGCCACCGCCCTGCACAACTGCGGCTTCGGCGCCCGGCCCGGCCTGGTCTTCTTCGAGAAGCGCGGGCGGGTGACCCCACAGGCGGTCAGCATGCTCGCGTCGCTGGGAGCGGAGCTGCCGCCCGGGGGACTGTGGCAGAAGGTCGCGGGCATGCAGCGGGAGAAGGAGCTCATCGAGCGGCGCCTGGTCCTGCCCCTGGCCCATCCCGAAATGGCCACCCAGCACGGGGTGGAGCTGCCACGGGCGGTGATGCTGTTCGGGCCGCCCGGGACGGGGAAGAGCACGTTCGCGCACGCGATCGCCAGCCGTCTGGGATGGCCTTTCCTCGAACTGTTCCCCGCCCGGCTGGCCGCCGAGTACGGGCTGGCCAGCGGCCTGAACCGGCGCTTCGACGAGATCGCCCGGCTCGACCACGTCCTGGTCTTCATCGACGAGGTCGAGGAGATCGCCGGGACCCGGAGCGGCGCGGACGCGACCGCGGTCGGCGTCGTCAACGAACTGCTCAAGGCGATCGTCCGGTTCCGGGGCCAGGACGGGCGGCTGCTCGTCTGCGCCACGAACGACGTGACCACGCTCGACTCCGCGTTCCTGCGGCACGGCCGTTTCGACTACGTACTGCCGATCGGCCCGCCCGACGACCGCGCACGAACCGCGCTGTGGGAGAGCTACCTGGCCCGAGCGGGCGCGCAGGCCGACAGCGCGGTGCTGGCGACCGCCAGCGAGGGGTTCACCCCTGCCGACATCGCCCATGTGGCGCGCACCGTCTCCCAAATCCAGTTCGAGCGCACCTTCGACACCGGAGCCCGGGCCCGCCCCACCACCGAGGACTACCTGCGCACGATCGGCGAAACCAGGCCCACGGTCAGCGCGGCCATGGCACAGGAGTTCGCCCGGCAGACCGAGACGTTCGCCCGCATCTAGGCCGTCCCCTCCTCCTCCTCCTCCTCCTCCTCTGCCTCCATGCGCCGGATTCCCTCGTGGGTGAGGGTGACCATCGCCGGGGTGTTGCCGGGGTCCCAGTCGACGGTGATCAGTCCTTCGCCCGCCAGGTAGGTGCAGGCGGCGGCCAGGTCCTGTTCCGGTACGTGGAGGTCGCGCCGCAGCTGTGCCCCGGTGATGCCGAGGAGGCGGTTGCCCTCGACGGCTTCGTACAGGACCCGGAGCACCTGGTCGCGGTAGGTCTTGCGTTCGCGCAATGTGGCCATGACCGCGTCCTTCCGTGTGTGGGTGGGGTGGGGTGGGCTCCGGGGCCGGTCGGGGGTTCTCAGATCTCGTCGGAGTGCGCGCCGGTACCGGCCGGGGTCCTGCTGGCTGCCAGCCACGAGCGGGCGGGGCCCGAGGGTGTCGCCGTGTCCACGGTGAGGTGGAGGCGGGTGTTGCCGTCGAGGGCGGGGTAGCTGCGCTGTTCCGCGCCTGCGAAACAGCGGCGGAGCGCCTCCGCGACCGCTCGGGCGGCTTCCGGAGTGTGCGCGATGATCCGGACCTCGGCGTGCCCGAGCGAGGGCAGTGTCTGGGTCTCGATGTACTTCACGTGGGCGTGGTTCCCTTCAAGGTGGGCGAGAGGCCGGCGGATCGGGGCGCCGGGGCGCCCCGACCAGCTGCCCCCGGTCAGAGGCAGGTCTTCAGGTAGGCCTGTTCCTCACCGGTCGGCACCCGTGTGGTGGGCTCGACGGCCGGTGTCGTCCGGCAGGCCGGGAGGCCTCGGCAGGGGGTCACTGAACCGGTAGGCCTCGATCCGCGCCTCGTCCCGGGCGTTCAGCACGTGGATCCAACGCATGGCGACGCCGATCATGAAGATGATCACCGCGATGAGGACGATGGTCTCCACCGAACTCACCTCCAGCCGTTCGCGGACAGCGGGAGGGCGCTTCGACCCATCGCGACCCCGAACGGGGACATGCAGGCCCCGCCTTCGCCCTCCCAAGTGGCTTCCCGGCGGCGGGCGTCGCGGATGCCGCGCCCGATGACGATCTCGTTGGCCATCAGGACGTCCGCGGCCAGGACGCTGCCCGGGATCGCGGCGGCGGCCATCAGCCTTGCCGCGGCCGCGGGCTCGGTCTCGGGCGGGATCACCAGGAGGTCCCAGCGGCCGACGGTGTAGGAGAGCAGGATCAGCTTGTCGGGGTCCTGTTCCGTGAACCAGCCCACGTGCAGCACGTGCCCGGCCACGGCAACCTTGCGCGGGACGACCGGCCAGCGGCTGGGGTTCACGCTGACGCGGGTGATGCGCCCCCAGCTCTCGTCCAGAGCGGCGGCGAGAGCGGGGAGCTCGGCTTCGAGGTCACGTGAGCGGGGCCACCAGGCACCGTCCAGCGTGCCTGCCAGAGCGGTCTTCGGCGTCAGGGACAGGCGGGCCGGGCGCAGGACAACAGCCGGCTGCGCAGCGCGGTCGAGGGTCGTGGTCATGTCGCGGACCCGTCCCCGGACCGTTCGAGAACGGCCCGGTGCAGTGATCGCCGGAAACGACGTCCGCGTGGGAGCGGGTGTGCGAAATACTCCCGGTCTCTTCACCGTACTCCGGTTCGCGATCCAGGAAGCCGCTTCTGACCAGGTATTTTCCGGCGCAGCCGGCGAGAGCGGCACAGTCGGTTCCCCTCGCCGCACCGTGAGGCTGGGCGGAGTACCGTGAAACGACGGAGACGTTTCCCAGCTCAACAGCCTTTTCGACGCCGCTGGCGGCCGTCGAACGGGGTGTGGGCGCACCGCGAGACAGGCGGAACCACCATGGCCGCATCAGACGACCCCGCCCCTTCGAAGCTCCTCCCGGACGCGATCCACCAAGCGGTCAAGCCGGGCGCCGCCCTGCTCCGGCTGGAAACCACACAGTCCCGCCAAGGGCTCCTGGACGGCGCCTGGTGGCCGCGCTCCCGGGACGTCACGACCGAGCTGCCGGCACTGATCACGGCACTGACCGCGCACCTCGGACCCATCACGCGGGTCGGCCTGGACACCTCCGCCTGGCAGGCCGTGCCGACCCGCCTGGTCATCGACGGCCAGGTCGTGCACCTCGACGCCGACCCCGTCGGCGACGACACAGTCCTCGTCACTCGCGGCCACAACGACCACTTCGCCCTGCTGGTGGTCCCCCCGGACACCACCGCCGACGCGGCCCGCGAAGCGATGGCCCGCGCCGTCCGCGCCGACAACGTCACGCAGGCCACTCAGATCCTCATCGCGACCACACCCGAACCTGAGGACGGCGCCGCCGAGGCGGCGGGCTGACCCCGAATCCTCAGAGCCCCTCGTCGTGCAGGTCCTCTTCGCGCAGAAGATCGTCCTCGCGGTGGCGCGAGGTCTCCTTCTGACCGGTCTTGTGTCCCTTCTCGCGGGAGGACTTGCCGGGCTGCGGCTGCGCAGGGTCTCCGGGGCGATGGTGTTCCTGAGCCTCGCGCCCCTTGCCCGGCTCCTGGCGCTTGTCCTGCCTACTGTCCATGACGGTGACTCCTCTTGATGCGTGGGCTACGGATGCCTCTCCGATCACGCTGACACGCGCCGCGACGGTCTGCATCACGTCGACCGCGAAGCGAGGCACGCGGATGACGCACTTCGCCTGAGTGGCGGCGTCGGAAGGTCGGCGAAGCCAGAGTGCTCGGTGGCCGCCGCTGTGGCCGTGCTGCCGGGTGCATGCCCCTTGACCGGCTCAGGTCGAGGCAGGGTCGGTCAGGGCTGGCGTCACCCGTTCGGCCAGGAGCGCGTTAGGGCCCCGGAGTCGTGTGGGCGCCCGGCATTCTTTTGGGGTGCAACGAGGCCGTCCGACCATCGGGAGAGTCGATCACCCAGTCGTTGCAGGCCAACATGACATCGGGCCAGGTGCGTTGCCCCATGGGCCGACTTCGTGATCGTGATCACGACCGTGGACGATCAGGACGCCGCGCGGAAGCCGTCGCGCCGGCGGTGGACGCGAATCCGGCCGGCGACCGGCGCGAAGCCCTGGAGAAGCACTCGGGGGACTTCGCCGTCTGCCGCGCCGTCCCGGGCCGTCCGCTCGCGCATCGCTCACGCACAGGCCCGGAAACGACTTAGCGCCCCAACTGGCCAAAACCAGATGGGGCGCTAGGTAGCAGGTCAGAGGGGTTAACTCCCCTGCCTGTGAGCGGTAGGCCATGTCGGACTCGAACCGACAACCAACGGATTAAAAGTCCGCTGCTCTGCCAATTGAGCTAATGGCCCTCCAGGTGCTCACCCCAGAGCATAGCCGGACCGCGCCGGTCAGCCGATCGGGTATCCGCCGACCGGCCTGTCGCCGACGGTCCGGTGGGGCTGCGCAGGGCCTCGGAGCGGTCCCCGAAAGGGGGTTACGCGCCATCAGTTCCCGGAAGCGAGGAAAGGGCCCGTACGACACCTTGGTGTCGTACGGGCCCTTTCTCAGGGGTTCAGCTCAGCTGCGATCAGCCGTTGCGCTTCCAGCGCGGCTTGTCGTCGCGGCGGCCGCCGAAGCCGCCGGTGGAACCGGAGCCGGACGGACGGTGGTCGTCACGGCGGCCGTACGGGCGGTCGCCGCCACCGGAGCGGAAGCCGCCGGCCGGACGGTCGTCACGACGGAAGCCACCACCGGACGGACGGTCGCCACCGGAGCGGAAGCCGCCCGACGGACGGTCGTCGCGGTTGAAGCCGCCCGAGGGGCGGTCGTCGCGGTTGAAGCCGCCGGAGGGGCGGTCGTCGCGGCGGAAGCCACCACGGTCGCCACCACGGTCATCGCGGTTGAAGCCACCGGACGGACGGTCGTCACGACGGAAGCCACCACCGGACGGACGGTCGCCACCGGAGCGGAAGCCACCCGACGGACGGTCGTCGCGGCGGAACCCACCACGGTCGCCACCACGGTCATCGCGGTTGAAGCCACCGGACGGACGGTCGTCACGACGGAAGCCACCACCGGACGGACGGTCGCCACCGGAGCGGAAGCCACCCGACGGACGGTCGTCGCGGCGGAACCCACCACGGTCGCCACCACGGTCGTCACGGTTGAAGCCACCCGACGGACGGCCACCGCGGTCACCGCGGTCGTCGCGGCGGAAGCCGCCACGGTCGCCACCGCGGTCGCCGCCGCGGTTGTCGCGACGCTCGAAGTTGCCACGGTCGTCACGCTGGGCGCGGTGCTCCTCGCGGCGCTCCTGCGCGGCGATCTCCGCGGCAGCGGCGGCTGCAGCAGCCGCGACCTCGGCCTCGGCGGCCTCGGCCACCTCGGCGACAGCGGCCTCCGGGTCCTCGCCGCGCTCACGGGCGGAGCGGGCGACCAGGCGGTCGGCCTCCTCGCGCAGCTCCACGGCACGGCGCGACAGGCGCTCGAGCTGCTTGGTGAGCTCGGCGACCTCGCGCTCGGCCTGCTTGGCGGCGTTGTTCGCGGAGTCGGCCTGGACCTCGGTCAGCGAACGGGCACCGGTGATCTCGGCGACCTCGGGCTCGAAGGCGCCGGCGCCCTGGACGATGTGACGCGAGGCGTCGACGCCCGCGTCCTCCATCAGGCGGAAGATCTGGCGGCGCTGGTGCGGCAGCGCGAGGGAGACCACGACACCGGACTTGCCGGCGCGGGCGGTACGGCCCGAGCGGTGCAGGTAGTCCTTGTGGTCGCCGGCCGGGTCCACGTTCAGGACCAGGTCGATGCCGTCGACGTGGATGCCGCGGGCGGCGACGTCGGTGGCGACGAGCGCGTTGACGTAGCCGTCCTTGAAGTCGGCGAGGACGCGGGTACGGGCACCCTGCGTCATGCCGCCGTGCAGCGCGTCGGCCTTCACGCCGGCCTCGACGAGCTGCTCGGCGATGCGGTCGGCGCCCAGCTGGGTGCGGACGAAGATGATGGTGCGGCCCTTGCGGGCGGCGATGGCGGCCGTGACCGGCGCCTTGTCCTTCGGCTTCACGACGAGGACGTGGTGCGTCATGGTCGTGACGTTGCCCTGCGCGCTGTCGACCTCGTGCGTGACGGGGTTGGACAGGTAGCGCTTGACCAGGGTGCCGATCTCGTTCTCCATGGTGGCGGAGAAGAGCATGCGCTGGCCGCCGCCGGGGATCTGGTCGAGCAGCTCGGTGACCTCGGGCAGGAAGCCCAGGTCGGCCATCTGGTCGGCCTCGTCGAGGACCGCGATCTGGACGTTCTCCAGGGAGCAGGCGCCACGGTTGATGATGTCGCGCAGACGGCCGGGGGTGGCGACGAGGACGTCGACACCGCGCTCCAGGGCGTAGATCTGGTTGCTCATGGAGGTACCGCCGCAGACGACCTTCATCTTCAGGCCGAGCACGTCGCCGTAGGGCTGGAGCGCGTCCGCGACCTGCATCGCGAGCTCACGGGTCGGCGTGAGGATGATGGCGCGGGGCTTCTTCTTCTCCGTGTGACCGCCGGCCAGGGCGGCCAGGGTCGGCAGACCGAAGGAGAGGGTCTTGCCGGAGCCGGTGCGGCCGCGGCCCAGGATGTCCTTGCCGGCCAGGGCGTCCGGGATGGTCGCGGCCTGGATCGGGAAGGGGGTGGTGACGCCGTTCTGCGCGAGCTTGCGCACGACACCCTCGGGGAGACCGAGGTCGCCGAAGGTGATCGAGGGCTCCGTGTCGGCGTCGTCGTCGTCGAAGTCGGTGGTCGAGTCCTCGAAGGACCCGTCGGTGTTCACGTCGGCCTCGAGGGCCTCGATGATCTCGTCGGCCTCAGCGGCCTCGATCGCCTCGGTGACCACGAGGGCCTCGGCGTCGATCATCTCGTTGGAGTCGTTCTCGGGCATGACGGAACGGTCAGAGCTGGAAATGGACATGCGAAATGCGAAACCTTCCGGAGTCTCGGCACGCGCCCAAACTCCGTGAATCGCAAATCGACCGCCTCAATGCGGTCAGCCACGGCTAGGGAGAGTACGCGCCACACGGCGCTCTTCGGATTCGGCGCCGGGCAATGGGATCAAACGATCTATAACCATACGCACCCTCCCCGGGGTCTGGCAAGTCGCCCCTGCAGAAATGCCTCTGACCTGCGAAGACGCCCCCAGTGCCGATGCCGGACCGGGCCCTGCCGGACCCGGCCGGGTGCCCGCCGGGCCTAGAGCTCGGGGGCCGGCTGGGTGGTCGGCGCCGGCTGCGGAGTCGGCGGCGCCAACGTGGGTTCCGTCACAGGAGGAGTCGTGGCCGGCGGCGCCGGGGTCGGGCTCGCCGACTGCTGCCCGCCGGCCGAACCGCCCGGGCCGCCGGAGCCGCCGCCCGCCCCGCCCGACCCGCCCGTGGCGGGCTGCTGCGGGCCCTGTCCGCCCGCGCCGCCGCCCGGTCCCGCCGACGGCGCGGGCACCCCCGGCCGGCCGCTCGGCGCGCCCGGACTCGGCGAGGCCCCGGTCGCACCGGAGGCCTTGCCGTCCTCCTTGGGCCTGCTGTCCTGGCTCCCCGTACCCTCCTTCGCGCCGTGCCCGTTGCCGCGGACCCCGGAGCCCCGTCCCGCGACCGTCCCCGCGCCCGCCTCGGCGCCGCCGTGGCGGCCCCCCGGAGCGGAGGGCCCGGGCTTCGCCGCGTCCTCACCGACACTCATGCAGCCGGCCGTCGCCGCGACCGCGAGCGCGGTGACGGCCAGTCGGAGGGAAGCGGACAACTGGCGCACGGGGGCACCTCCGGAGCCTGAGGGTGAACTTTCCGCATGAGCGGGTCAATGTGCCCAACTCCCTTTGACCCGTTAGGGACACGCCCTCCGGCGAACCCCTGGGGCGGAGCCCCGGGCCGCACCCTCAGCCGAAGAGCCGCCGCGCCACCTGCGACCCGAGGTGCACCGCGCCCAGCCCGACCAGTACCGACATCACCACGTTCGCCGCGGCCAGGAACCCCCGGCCGCGTTCGGCCAGCCGCAACGTCTCGTACGAGAACGTCGAATACGTGCTGAGCGCCCCGCACAGACCGGCCCCGAGCAGCAGCTGCAGCCGCGAGGAGGCGGCTCCCTCCAGCGCCGCCCCGGCCAGTGCCCCGAGCACCAGACACGCGGCCGCGTTGACCACGAAGGTGCCCCAGGGGAAGAGGGAGTCGTGCCGCGCCTGCACCGCACGGTCCAGCAGGTAGCGCAGCGGCGCGCCGACGGCCGCACCCGCCACCACGAGCAGCCAGTTCACCGCGGAACCCGCCCGCGGACCGCGAACCGGGTCGCCGCGGCCGCCGCCCACACCGCGCCGAGGGCCGCCGCCACCGTGAGCCCGCCGTAGGCCAGGGCGGTCCCCGTCTCCCCCTCGTCCAGGAGCCGCGAGAAATCCACCGCGTAGGTGGAGAAGGTGGTGAAGCCGCCGAGCACGCCGACCCCGACGAAGGGCCTCAGCAGCGGATGCGGGGACGTCCGGCCGCCCTCGCTGATCAGCACCATGAGTACGCCGATCAGCGCGCTGCCTGAGGCGTTGATCCACAGGGTCGCCCACGGGAAGGCCCCGGGCCCGGCCGGCCAGAGCAGGGAGATCCCGTACCGCGCCGCGCCCCCGATCGCGCCGCCCGCCGCCACCGCCGCGAGCACCCGGCCCTGCGGCTCGGCGCGCTGCGCGGGTACGTGCAGGTCGACGTCCGGATCGATCGCCTCCGCCGCCCGCTCCGCCCCGTCACCGTGAACCGGGACCGGCCGGATCACCCGTACCCCAGCGCGTGCAGCCGCTCGTCGTCGATCCCGAAGTGGTGGGCGATCTCGTGCACCACGGTGACCTCCGTCTCCGCGACCACGCTCTCCCGGTCCTCGCACATGCGCAACGTGGGATTGCGGTAGATGGTGATCCGGTCCGGCAGCACCCCGGCGTACCACTCGCCGCGGTCCGTCAGCGGAGTCCCCTCGTACAGACCGAGCAGCTCGGGGTCGTCGGCGGGCGGCTCGTCCTCGACGAACACCGCCACGTTGTCCATCAGCCGCGTCAGCTCCGGCGGGATCCGGTCCAGGGCCTCTGCGACGAGCTCTTCGAACTCCTCGCGCGTCATCTCCAGCACCCGGCCATTGTCGCTCCGGGGGAAACCGTTTTGGCGATAGCTCCCCGGATCCCATATGCTTCTCACGTCCCCGACGCGCTGAGAAGTGCCCGGCGGGCCTTTAGCCCTCATCGTCTAGTGGCCCAGGACGCCGCCCTTTCAAGGCGGTAGCACGGGTTCGAATCCCGTTGGGGGTACGCATTACCGTGTGCAAGACTTGTTCTCGCACACTGCAAGGTCCTGTGGAGCAGTTGGTTAGCTCGCCACCCTGTCAAGGTGGAGGTCGCGGGTTCAAGTCCCGTCAGGATCGCTGAAGCCGGAAACGGTTTCGTGGCTGGGTAGCTCAGTTGGTACGAGCGATCGCCTGAAAAGCGATAGGTCGCCGGTTCGACCCCGGCCCCAGCCACCATCAAGAAGGCCCCGTCCATCGGACGGGGCCTTCTGTGGTTACTCCCCCTCTGCCTCGGCGGCCGCCGCACGCTCCCTGCGGCGCCACTGCACCACGCCGACGGCCGCCGCCCCGGCGGCGACCAGCCCGAGCAGCACCCCGTCCGGTACCGCGTCCGCCAGCGAGCGGACCCGCTGCTCCACGGCGAACGAGTCGTCCACGTCCAGCAGCCCCGGCAGCGCGCTCGCCCCGTCGTAGGCGAGGAACAGCGCGCCCAGGGTGATGAAGAACAGCCCGGACAGCAGCGAGGTCGTGTGCAGTTCGAAGCGGCCGACGCGCAGGGCCCGCCCGCGCAGCCAGCGCCGCCTGCCCAGGTCGAACCGCTCCCACAGCAGCGCCAGTACGAACAGCGGTACGGCCATCCCCAGGGCGTAGACCGCGAGCAGCAGGCCGCCGTAGACGGGACTGCCGCTGACCGCCGCGACCGTCAGGACGCTGCCCAGGATCGGGCCGGCGCAGAACCCGGCCAGGCCGTAGACCGCGCCGAGCGCGTACACCGACAGGGCGGTGGTCGGCCGGATCCGGCCCGACAGCTCCGAGATCCGCTTCGGGGCGAAGCCGAGGCCCAGGATCTGCGCGAGACCGAGCGCGATGATCAGCCAGCCGCCCGCCAGCACGAGCTGGTCGCGGTTGCTGTGGAAGAACCGCCCGGCGTACGAGCCGGCCGCCCCCAGCGGTACGAGGGTGCTCGCGAGGCCCGCGTAGAAGATCCCGGTGCGTGCCAGGAGCCGCGAGGTGGAGTCGATGGAGTACGCGAAGAAGGCCGGCAGCAGCAGGGCGCTGCAGGGGCTGAGCAGCGCGAGGAGGCCGCCCAGCAGGGCGGCCAGGTATCCGATGTCGGTCACTGCTTCGCCGCCCCGGCCTTCGCCCGGGCGATGGCGGCCGTGAAGGTGTCGAGCGGCTGGGCTCCGGCGATGGGCTTGCCGTTCAGCAGGAAGGACGGGGTGGAGGTGACGCCGATGCGGTAGCCCTCCTCCTGGTCCTTCTTCAGGGCCGCCGCGGCCTGCTCGCCCGCCATGTCCGCCTTGAAGCGCTCCAGATCGGGCACCCCGGCCTCCCGGGCCAGCTCCACGAGGCGGGGCTCGGCGAAGCCCTTCTCCTTCGAGCCGTCGGCGTAGGCGGCGGCGTGGAAGGCGTCGAAGCGGTCCTGCCGGCCGGCCGCCCAGGCGGCCTTGGCTGCGGCCTCGGACTCGGCGCCGAAGATCGGGAAGTTGCGCCACTCGATGCGCAGCGTGCCGTCCGCGACGTACTTCTTCACCAGTTCGGGCTCGGTGTCCCGGGCGAACTTGCCGCAGTAGCCGCACTTGAAGTCGGAGTACTCGATGAGCACGACGGGCGCGTCGGCGCGGCCGACGGCGAGCTTGTCGCCGGCCTCGCGCCGGGCCAGCGCCTTGAGCTCGGCGGCGGGGTCGGTCCGGGGCGCGGCGACGGCGCCGGAACCGGCCGAGCCGGTCTCGGCGGGGGCGGTGGCCCGCCAGGAGACGAGGCCGAGGGTGATCGCGGCGAGGGCCACCCCGGCGGAGATCAGCAGGGGCTTCGTGGCGGACTTCTTGGCGGAGGCGTTCTTGGAAGAGGGCATGCGGGTGCTCCGGTGCTGCGGGTGTGCGGATGGGACGGGACCGGGGGGCCGGTCCGGTCTAGACCCGCATCACGCAGAGCTCCAGCCGGTCGGGGGCCGGGCGGTCGGCGCCGCGTACGGGGGTCCGTACGGGCACGGCCGCGGGCGGACCGGCCTCCTCGGGCGCCGCCCGGACCGGCGGCACCTGGGCGTGCTCGCCGAAGGCGCGCGCGGGGACGGCGGGCGTACCGCCGCGCTCGGGGGCCACCGGCGCACAGGCGGGCCCGCCGGCGTCGGCGAACACGGCCGCCCGGGGCCACGCCGAAGCCGGGCCGGCGGCCGAGGCCGAAGCCCGGGCCGCAGCCGGGTCCGAGCGGGGAGCCGAGGCCGGGGCCGACGCCGGGTCCGGGTCCAGGACCGGCGCCGAGACCGAGACCGAGGCCGAGACTGGCGCCGGGACCGAGGACGAGGCCGAAGACGAGGCTGGGGCCGACGCCGGATTCAGGACCGGCGCCGGGACCGAGGCCGGGGTCGGTGTCCGGGTCGGGGTCGAGTCCGGGGCCGGGGCCGTTCGGGCCGGCGGGGCGACCGCCACCGCCGGGGCCGCGCAGCCCAGGAGTACCGCCAGGATCACGCCGAGCAGGCTCCAGACGTGACGGGGGCGGGACAAGGTGGGCTGCCTCTCACTCGTACGACCGACGGACTCGTCCCGAAATGGTACGGGTCCGCCCCACAAATGCGTTCGCCACCCGGAGGGCCCAGGTGAGATCCTCGACCAGGTATGTCTACTTCCTTCGCCGCCCTGCAGACGCTTCTCGGTGAGATCTCCCTCCGTGACGCGCACCGCCTCGGCCGCCGCCTCGAAGGCGCCCGCCGTATCCGCAAGCCCGAGGCCAAGCAGGCCGTGCTCGACGAGATCGCCGCGGAGGCCACCAAGGCCGCCGAGCGACTGGCCGGCCGTGCCTCGCGGATGCCGGAGGTCACGTATCCCGAGAACCTGCCCGTCAGCCAAAAAAAGGACGAGATCGCCGAGGCGATACGCGACCACCAGGTCGTGATCGTCGCGGGCGAGACCGGGTCCGGCAAGACCACGCAGATCCCCAAGATCTGCATGGAGCTGGGCCGCGGCGTCCGGGGCATGATCGGGCACACCCAGCCCCGCCGGATCGCCGCCCGCACGGTCGCGGAGCGGATCGCCGAGGAGCTGAAGTCCGAGATCGGGCAGACCGTCGGCTGGAAGGTCCGCTTCACCGACCAGGTGGACCAGGACGCGACCTTCGTGAAGCTGATGACGGACGGCATCCTGCTCGCCGAGATCCAGACGGACCGCGAGCTGCGCGCCTACGACACGATCATCATCGACGAGGCCCACGAGCGGTCGCTGAACATCGACTTCCTGCTGGGCTACCTGGCCACGCTGCTGCCGAAGCGGCCCGACCTCAAGGTCGTCATCACCTCGGCGACCATCGACCCCGAGCGCTTCTCCCGGCACTTCGGCGACGCGCCCATCGTCGAGGTCAGCGGGCGGACGTACCCGGTGGAGGTCCGCTACCGGCCACTGCTGGAGGAAGAGGGCGACGACAGCGACCGCGACCAGATCACCGCGATCTGCGAGGCCGTGGACGAACTCCAGTCCGAGGGACCGGGCGACGTCCTGGTCTTCCTCTCCGGCGAACGGGAGATCCGCGACACGGCGGACGCCCTCAACAAGCGGAATCTACGCTTCACCGAGGTCCTCCCCCTCTACGCACGCCTCTCGCACGCCGAGCAGCACCGCGTCTTCCAGCAGCACACCGGCCGCCGGATCGTCCTCGCCACCAACGTCGCCGAGACCTCGCTGACCGTCCCCGGCATCAAGTACGTGATCGACCCGGGCACCGCCCGGATCTCCCGCTACAGCCACCGCACCAAGGTCCAGCGCCTGCCGATCGAGCGGATCTCGCAGGCCAGCGCCAACCAGCGCAAGGGCCGCTGCGGCCGTACCAGCGACGGCATCTGCATCCGGCTGTACTCCGAGGCCGACTTCGACGCGCGTCCCGAGTTCACCGACGCCGAGATCCTGCGGACGAACCTGGCCTCCGTCATCCTCCAGATGACCGCGGCCGGCCTCGGCGAGATCGAGAAGTTCCCCTTCATCGACCCGCCGGACCACCGCAACATCCGCGACGGCGTGCAGCTCCTCCAGGAGCTCGGCGCGCTGGACCCGGCCGAGAAGGATCCGAAGAAGCGGCTGACGCAGATGGGCCGTCAGCTCTCGCAGCTCCCGGTCGACCCGCGGCTGGCCCGCATGGTCATCGAGGCCGACAAGAACAACTGCGTCCGCGAGGTCATGGTCATCGCGGCGGCCCTGTCCATCCAGGACCCGCGCGAGCGGCCCTCGGACAAGCAGACCCAGGCCGACCAGAACCACGCCCGTTTCAAGGACGAGACCAGCGACTTCCTCTCGTTCCTGAACATGTGGCGCTACGTGCGCGAGCAGCAGAAGGAGCGCGGCTCGTCCTCGTTCCGCCGGATGTGCAAGCAGGAGTACCTGAACTTCCTGCGGATCCGGGAGTGGCAGGACATCTACTCCCAGCTGCGCACGGTCGCCAAGGGCATGGGCATCCACGTCAACGAGGCCGACGCCCCGGAGCAGGTCGTCCACGTCTCGCTGCTGGCGGGTCTGCTCTCGCACATCGGGCTCAAGGACACCGACAAGAACGAGTACCTCGGTGCCCGCAGCGCCAAGTTCGCGATCTTCCCGGGCTCCTCGCTCTTCAAGAAGCAGCCGAAGTTCGTGATGTCGGCCGAGCTGGTGGAGACCTCGCGGCTGTGGGCCCGGGTGAACGCCAAGGTGGAGCCCGAGTGGGTGGAGCCGCTGGCACAGCACCTGGTCAAGCGCACGTACAGCGAGCCGCACTGGGAGAAGGACCAGGCGGCCGTGATGGCGTACGAGAAGGTCACGCTGTACGGCGTACCGATCGTGGCCCAGCGGAAGATCAACTACGGCCGGATCGACGCCGAGGTCTCGCGCGAGCTGTTCATCCGCAACGCGCTGGTCGAGGGCGACTGGCGCACCCACCACAAGTTCTACGCCGACAACCGCAAGCTCCTCACCGAGGTGGAGGAGCTGGAAAACCGGGCCCGGCGCCGCGACATCGTGGTGGACGACGAGACGCTCTTCGACTTCTACGACCAGAGGATCCCCGCCCACGTGGTCTCGGGGGCGCACTTCGACTCCTGGTGGAAGCACAAGAAGCGCGAGGAGCCCGAACTCCTCGACTTCGAGCGCGAGATGCTGCTGACCGAGAAGGCGGCCGGGGTCACCAAGGCCGACTACCCGGACTCCTGGCGGCAGGGGCAGCTGAAGTTCCGGGTGACCTACCAGTTCGAGCCGGGCGCGGACGCCGACGGCGTGACCGTCCACATCCCGCTCCAGGTGCTGAACCAGGTCACCGACGAGGGATTCGACTGGCAGATCCCGGGCCTGCGCGAGGAGGTCGTCACCGAGCTGATCCGCTCGCTGCCGAAGCCGATCCGCCGGCACTACGTGCCCGCGCCGAACTTCGCCGGGCGCTTCCTGGACACGGCGGTGCCCCTGCAGGAGCCGCTGCCGGTCACGCTGGCGCGCGAGCTCCAGCGGATGGTCGGGGTCCCGGTCTCGGCCGAGGACTTCGACCTCACCCGGATCCCGGACCACCTGAAGATCACCTTCCGGATCGTCGACGAGCGCCGCAAGAACCTCGCCGAGGACAAGGACCTGGAGGCGCTGCGCCTGAGGCTGAAGCCGAAGGCCCGCCAGGCCCTCTCCAAGGCCGCGGCGGCCACCGCCGAGCGGGCGGGCGGGGAGTCGGTGGAGCGCACCGGGCTGACCGACTGGACGATCGGCACGCTGACCAAGGTCTTCGAGACCCGGCGGGCCGGCCAGCCGGTGAAGGCGTACCCGGCGCTGGTGGACGAGGGCGCGACCGTGTCCGTACGGCTCTTCGACACGGAGGCCGAGCAGCAGCAGGCGATGTGGCTGGGCACCCGGCGGCTCATCCTGCTGAACATCCCGGTGAACCCGGCGAAGTTCGCCTCGGACCACCTGACCAACCAGCAGAAGCTGGCCCTGTCCAGGAACCCGCACGGTTCCATCCAGGCGCTCTTCGACGACTGCGCGACCGCGGCGACCGACAAGCTGATCGCCGACCACGGCGGCCCCGCGTGGGACGAGGCGGGCTTCCGGAAGCTCTACGAGGCCGTCCGCGCCGACCTGGTGGACACGACCGTGCGCACGGTGAGCCAGGTGCAGCAGGTGCTGGCCGCCTGGCAGGCCTGTGAGCGCCGGCTGAAGGCCACGGGCAGCCTGGCCCTGGTCGCGAACATCCAGGACGTCAAGACGCAGCTGGCGGCTCTCATGCCGGCGGGCTTCGTGACGCTCACGGGGCTGCGCAGGCTGCCGGACCTGATGCGCTACCTGGTGGCGGTGGACCGGCGGCTCCAGCAGATGCCCACGGGCGTCCAGCGCGACACCACGCGCATGGAGAAGGTCCACGAGATGCAGGACGAGTACGCCTGGCTGCTGGAGCAGTTGCCCAAGGGGCGGCCGGTCCCGTCGACGGTCACCGACATCCGCTGGATGATCGAGGAACTGCGCGTCAGCTACTTCGCGCACGCGCTCGGGACGGCGTACCCGATCTCCGACAAGCGGATCGTGAAGGCGGTGGATGCGGCGGCGCCGTGACCGGCGCCGTGCTCCGGTTCGACTGCACCCCCTGAGCTGCGGTACAGTCTGATTCGCAGCCGCCGAGCGGCCGCAAATCAAGGACCTGTGGAGCAGTTGGTTAGCTCGCCACCCTGTCAAGGTGGAGGTCGCGGGTTCAAGTCCCGTCAGGTTCGCAGAAACGTCAGGGCCCGTATCCCTCTGGGGATACGGGCCCTGACGCGTTGGCGGGTGGTGTCGCCCGGGCGGCCTTGGGGGCCGCCGCGGGCCCGTGGAGCGCCCGCGCCGCCCGCGGGTGCGGGGCCCGGCTCCCCCTGAGACCTTCCCGGACCTCTCAGGCCTCCCTGGACCCTTCCGGACGTCTCAGCACTTCTCCGGACCTCTCCGGACCTCTCCGGATCGCGGACGGGCCTCGCGCGGGCGGTCCGTACGCCCCCTCGGCGCGGCCCCCTGGCGGCCCCCTGGCCGACCGTCACCCGGAATCCCCCGTTCGCATGACGCGCCTCGCGATGCGCGTCCCCTTTACGGGGTGCATTACCGGATATACAAGAGTGATCATCTGTGACGGGAGTCACCGTATGAATTTTTGGGACTCATACTTTTATCGCACCCATACGCCAGCTCGATAGAATATGTGCAATGGCACCTACTCCGCCGGCGCTGCGGTGCGCGCTCGAGATCGCCCTGACCTGGGCATAAAAAGATCGCGCTGGACCCGGCGGAGTCCAGCGCGATCGAACGACCTTGGGCCTGTTGGGGCAGGCCCGGCCGTATGAAGCCATGTGGGTTTCATCGGATTGGGGGACCCGACATAAACCCGTTAAAGCGGGGTGTTTACGCGACCTCAGGCCTCGCTGCGCTGCTGCGGAATTCCCGCGAGCAGTGCGCGAACCTCGGCCTCGCGGTACCGGCGGTGTCCACCCAGGGTGCGGATGGACGTGAGCTTGCCAGCCTTGGCCCAGCGGGTGACCGTCTTCGGGTCCACGCGGAACATCGTGGCAACCTCAGCCGGGGTCAGCAGCGGCTCGGCATCAGGGGTGCGAGCGGTCATGAGCGGCCTCCTCGGGAGAACCGAACCATCTCGGTTCTTTCCTCTAAATTCTGCACCTTGGCCCGCGTTGCCCGAAATGGACATACGCGGGCCGAGTCGGTTATAGGACGAACGGCTTGTCCTCGGCACTACAACTACACCATCCGTCCAGCCTCGACGGCCAAACCGACGGAATTGCCCTCCGAGGTGTTCATCAGCGGCGGAAGCCGATGGACCGCCCTATAACGGACAGTCACCCCACTGTGACGATCAGTCACAGAGCGATCAGGAGTCGTCAGACCCCCCGTAGAGTGCAATGCCGAGCATTCCGCCCTTAGTTGGGCGGAAGGAACCCTCCCCGGACTCCTTGTCCTATTTTGGCACGAGGGTAGGGGAAGGGCGCAAGGGTGTAGTTAGTGCGGTCCGTCACGCTTGGGCCAATGGCCCGTATCGGGACGTAGGTCCTGGCACTACGTCCCAAATGCCATGATCAAGCCTCTGATCAGCCAGTATTGACCGATCGACCGATACCGGACGATACGTACTGACCCCTCATGGGTGAAACCAGCCACACAGGCCCCTTTCGGCCTAATTCGCAAAAAGCCGCTCCCGGACCGCCCGCCACCGCTCCGCCAGCTCCTCGTAGACCTCGGTCGCACCCCGCGCGTCCCCGGACCCCAGGGCCGCGATACCCGCCGCGAGGTCCCCGGCCGAGCGGTCGGCCGCCAGCCGGTCCGCCGGCAGCGCGTGGACCAGCCCGCCGTAGTCCAGCTCGACCATCGAGCGCGGGTGGAACTCCTCCAGCCAGCTCCCCACTTCCACCAGCCCGTCGGCGAGCATCCCGTACCCCTCCGCGTCGCGCAGGGTCCGCAGCGCACGGGCGAGCCGTCGCCGGGCCTGCACCATCGGCGTGCGGTAGCGCAGCCGCTCGCCCGGCACGTGCTCCCGTTCCTCGTCGGCCACCAGTACGAACCAGCGCAGCGGCACCTGCCACACCCCCGTACGGATCCACGGGCGCGCGTCCGGGTTCCGTTCGCGCCAGCGCTCGTAGTCCTCGGCCGCCCGGCGGCGCGCCCCCGGCGGGAGCGCCGCGTCCAGGACCGGGCGCGGGAACCACTCGACCAGCTCCTGGAGGGCGAGCCAGCCGCGGAGGCGGGTGCGCCACGGGCAGACCAGCAGCACCCCGTCGACCACCGCCGTGAAGGCGTCCGCGCTCTCGTGGGCCGGCACCCCCACCAGCGGGACCCGCACCAAGTCCGACAGCGACCGGCGCAGTTCGTCCTGGGCGGTCGGGGTCGCCCCGCGCCGGGCGTAGTCGGCCCAGTGCGTGCGCTCCGGTTCGGCGAAGGCCGCCAGGGGCTCGTAGACGCGCAGGTAGGAGGCGTACGGGACGGTCGGCGCCGAGCGCGCGGACGGCAGCGGGAGATCGGAGGATTCGCTCACGCTCTCGTACTGCCCTTCCGCGGGGTCCGGTTCACCTCCGGGGCGCCCCCGCACCCGCACACCACGGGAGTGTTTCGATCCTCGGACAGGTCCCCTACGGGCGGCCCTCAGGTCTTACTCTGCTCCCAGCACGCCCTCCCCCACCCGCAGGGCGGGCGTCTTTCCGCCGCATCTCTTCCATGGGAGTCACCACCGTGACCGAAATGACCGACGGCGTCCTGCACACCCTGTTCCGTACGGAGCAGGGCGGCCACGAGCAAGTCGTGCTGTGCCAGGACCGCGCCACCGGCCTGAAGGCCGTCATCGCCATCCACTCCACCGCTCTGGGCCCCGCCCTCGGCGGTACGCGCTTCCACGCGTACGCCTCCGACGAGGAGGCCGTCCTCGACGCGCTGAACCTCTCGCGCGGCATGTCGTACAAGAACGCCCTCGCCGGCCTCGACCTCGGCGGCGGCAAGGCCGTGATCATCGGCGACCCGGACGTCCTCAAGACCGAGGAACTGCTCCAGGCCTACGGCCGGTTCGTGGAGTCCCTCGGCGGCCGCTACGTGACCGCCTGCGACGTCGGCACCTACGTGGCCGACATGGACGTCGTGGCCCGCGAGACCCGCTGGGCGACCGGCCGCTCCCCCGAGAACGGCGGCGCGGGCGACTCCTCGGTCCTCACCGCATTCGGCGTCTTCCAGGGCATGCGCGCCAGCGCCCAGCACCTGTGGGGCGACCCGACCCTGCGCGGCCGCAAGGTCGGCGTGGCCGGTGTCGGCAAGGTCGGCCACTACCTGGTCGAGCACCTGCTGGAGGACGGCGCCGAGGTCGTGATCACGGACGTACGGGAAGAGTCCGTGCGCCGGATCCTGGACAAGCACCCGGGCAAGGTCACCGCCGTCGCCGACACGGACGCGCTGATCCGCACCGAGGGCCTGGACATCTACGCCCCCTGCGCGCTCGGCGGCGCCCTGAACGACGACACCGTCCCGGCGCTCACCGCGACGATCGTCTGCGGCGCGGCGAACAACCAGCTCGCCCACCCGGGCATCGAGAAGGACCTCTCGGACCGCGGGATCCTCTACGCGCCCGACTACGTGGTCAACGCGGGCGGTGTCATCCAGGTCGCCGACGAGCTGCGCGGCTTCGACTTCGACCGCTGCAAGGCCAAGGCCACGAAGATCTTCGACACCACGCTGGAAATCTTTGCTCGCGCGAAGGCGGATGGCATTCCGCCGGCCGCTGCGGCCGACCGGATCGCCGAGCAGCGGATGGCCGACGGCCGCGCCGCGCGCGCCGTCTAGGCCCTTCCCGGGGCTTCCGGGTGCGCCCGCCGGGGTGCGGCGAGACGGAACTCACTGCACTTCGGCGGGTCGCCCGCCAGGAAAAGGTTAAAATCGCAGCTGACCAGCGAGGACGGGGCGCCTTGTTGGTTCTGCACCGGGGCGCGTCATGCGGGCGGCGTACCGTATGGCCGCGGAAGCAGGTACCGTTAAACCCCTACGGACGGTCTCTCCACGGAGAGCCCGCTCCGAACCATGAACGCGTGTCAGACTCTGGGGCCGTCGAGCCCCGTCACCGAGGGGGTCGAGCCATGGGGCGCGGCCGGGCAAAGGCCAAGCAGACGAAGGTCGCCCGCCAGCTGAAGTACAGCAGCGGCGGGACTGACCTCTCGCGTCTGGCCAACGAGCTGGGCGCATCGACCGTAGAACCGCTGCCTGTCAGCGAGCCGGTCGAGGTAGACGACGACGAACTGGACGAGGACGACCCGTACGCTCGGTACGCGGACCTCTACAACAGGGATGACGACGACGAGGACGAGGAGTCCGGGCCGTCGTCACAGCGTCGCGGCGCTTGACGCCCTGAGGCGTCTGCACGACAGACAAAAAGACTGAAACCCGGTCCAGGGCATCGCCCCGGGCCGGGTTTCAGTGCTGCTCAGCTCGCGTAGGAACCGGTCATGGTCGCGCCCTCGGCGTGGTCGCCGCGGTCCAGGATCTCTCCCGCGACCCACGCGTCGACACCCCGGTCGGCCAGCGCGGTCAGCGCCACGTCCACCGACTCCTGCGGAACGACGGCCATCATGCCGACACCCATGTTCAGGGTCTTCTCCAGCTCCAGCTGCTCCACCTGACCGGCCTTGCCGACCAGGTCGAAGACGGCGCCGGGGGCCCAGGTCGAACGGTCGACCGTGGCGTGCAGGTGGTCCGGGATGACCCGGGCCAGGTTCGCCGCGAGGCCGCCGCCGGTGATGTGCGAGTAGGCGTGCACCTCGGCCGTACGGGTGAGGGCCATGCAGTCCAGCGAGTAGATCTTGGTGGGCTCCAGGAGCTCCTCGCCGAGGGTGCGGCCGAGCTCCTCCACGTGCTGCTCCAGCGACATCTTGGCGCGCTCGAAGAGGACGTGGCGGACCAGCGAGTACCCGTTCGAGTGAAGGCCGGACGAAGCCATCGCGATGACGGCGTCACCCGTACGGATGCGATCCGCGCCGAGCAGGCGGTCGTACTCGACCACGCCCGTGCCGGCACCGGCCACGTCGAAGTCGTCCGGACCCAGCAGGCCGGGGTGCTCCGCGGTCTCGCCGCCCACCAGGGCGCAGCCGGCGAGGACACAGCCCTCGGCGATGCCCTTGACGATCGCTGCGACACGCTCGGGGTGCACCTTGCCGACGCAGATGTAGTCGGTCATGAAGAGCGGCTCGGCGCCGCAGACGACGATGTCGTCCATGACCATCGCCACCAGGTCGTGGCCGATGGTGTCGTACACGCCGAGCTGGCGGGCGATGTCCACCTTGGTGCCGACGCCGTCGGTGGCCGAGGCGAGCAGCGGGCGCTCGTAGCGCTTGAGGGCGGAGGCGTCGAAGAGGCCGGCGAAGCCGCCGAGGCCGCCGAGGACCTCGGGGCGCTGCGTCTTCTTCACCCACTCCTTCATCAGCTCGACGGCGCGGTCGCCCGCTTCGATGTCCACGCCTGCGGCTGCGTAGCTGGCACCGGTGGTCTTCTCTGTCATGACAGGAGAGAGCTTTCGTGTCGTTACTGCGTGTGGTGCCGGGCCCTGGGAGAAGCCTCAAAGACAGGGCCCGGCGCAGGTTGAGCCAGGGCTACGGGCGGCGGAGCGCGTCGGCGGCGTCCGTGCCGCCCGCGAGCTCGGACTCCAGCAGCTGCTTGCCCAGGAGCTGCGGGTCGGGCAGCTCCATCGGGTACTCGCCGTCGAAGCAGGCACGGCAGAGGTTGGGCTTCTGGATCGTGGTCGCCTCGACCATCGCGTCGAGCGAGATGTACGAGAGCGAGTCCGCGCCCAGGGAAGTGGCGATCTCGTCGACCGTCATGCCGTTGGCGATCAGCTCGGCCCGGGTGGCGAAGTCGATGCCGAAGAAGCACGGCCACTTCACCGGCGGCGAGGAGATCCGGATGTGGACCTCCGCCGCGCCGGCCTCGCGGAGCATCTTGACCAGGGCGCGCTGGGTGTTGCCGCGGACGATCGAGTCGTCGACGACCACCAGGCGCTTGCCGCGGATGACTTCCTTGAGGGGGTTGAGCTTGAGCCGGATGCCGAGCTGGCGGATCGTCTGCGAGGGCTGGATGAAGGTCCGGCCCACATAGGCGTTCTTGACCAGGCCGGATCCGTACGGGATCCCGCTGGCCTCGGCGTATCCGACGGCGGCGGGCGTGCCGGATTCCGGCGTCGGTATCACCAGATCGGCGTCGACCGGGGCTTCCTTGGCCAGGCGCCGGCCCATCTCGACACGCGAGAGGTAGACGTTCCGGCCGGCGATGTCGGTGTCCGGGCGCGCCAGGTAGACGTACTCGAAGACACAGCCCTTGGGCTTCGCTTCCGCGAATCGAGAGGTGCGCAGACCGTTCTCGTCGATCGCGATGAGCTCGCCCGGCTCGACCTCGCGGACGAAGCTGGCGCCGCAGATGTCGAGGGCGGCGGTCTCACTCGCGACCACCCAGCCGCGCTCCAGGCGGCCGAGGACCAGCGGGCGGATGCCCTGCGGGTCACGGGCGGTGTAGAGGGTCCCCTCGTCCATGAAGACGAGGGAGAAGGCGCCCTTGACCTGAGGCAGGACCTTGGCGGCCGACTCCTCGATGGTCAGGGGCTTGCCCTCGTCGTCGGTCTGGCCGGCGAGCAGGGCGGTGACCAGGTCGGTGTCATTGGTGGCGGCCACCTGGGTGGCACGGCCGTCCTGACGGGGGAGGTCGGCGACCATCTCGGCAAGCTCGGCGGTGTTCACCAGGTTGCCGTTGTGACCCAGGGCAATGGAGCCGTGGGCGGTCGCACGGAAGGTCGGCTGAGCGTTCTCCCAGACGGAGGCCCCGGTGGTCGAATAGCGGGCGTGACCGACCGCGATATGACCTTGGAGCGAGCCGAGAGAGGTTTCGTCGAAGACTTGGGAAACGAGGCCCATGTCCTTGAAGACGAGGATCTGGGAACCGTTGCTCACAGCGATTCCCGCGGACTCTTGTCCACGGTGCTGCAGGGCATACAGTCCGAAGTAGGTGAGCTTGGCGACCTCTTCACCCGGAGCCCAGACACCGAAGACGCCGCAAGCGTCCTGGGGGCCCTTTTCGCCGGGGAGCAGGTCGTGGTTGAGTCGTCCATCACCACGAGGCACGCTCCCGAGTGTAGGCGAGATCGACCACTGGTCCGAATTGGGGACGGCCGGGAAATGTCACAGCACAGAGGGTGACGGATCCATTCCGTCTCGGTATCCGGAATGCCCTTGTTGACAGGCGCATGGGCATTCGTACAGGCTCTCGCCCCATGCAGCCTCTCGGTGACCGAACCGTCACCCTCGTCGAGCGCCGGCACGTGGACCTTGTCCGTGTCGCGAGCGCCATCTGTCGCTGTTCTGCGTAGTCACACGCCGCTTTCCGTTCTTTTCCTTTCCCGACCCCTGCCCCAGCCCGCCCTGCCGTGCCGCGCGCCGTCCCGCGCCGCCCGGGGCGGGCCGGTGGGCCGTGCCTTGGAGTACCTGTGACCTCGTACGAACCCAACCTGTCCCGGCGCGCCTTCGGCGGCGCGGTCGGCGTGAGCGCGGCCGCCGCGGCGGTGGGGCTGGGCGCCTCCCCGGCCGCCGCCTCCCCGGCCGCCGGGGACGGGCAGAACCTGCCGCAGGAGCGGGAGTTCCGGGCCGGGCGGCCCCGGCCGTCCCGCCGGCCGAACATCCTGTTCATCCTCGGCGACGACCTGGGCTGGGCCGACCTCTCCTCGTACGGCTCCCCGCACATCAAGACCCCGAACCTGGACCGCCTCGCCCGCCAGGGCGTCCGGTTCACCGATGCCTACTCGGGCTCCGCGACCTGCTCGCCGACCCGGTTCAGCCTCTACACCGGGCGCTACCCGGGCCGCACCAAGGGCGGGCTGGCCGAGCCGATCGCCGACCGGTCGGCGGGTCTGGACCCCACGCACCCGACGCTGGCCTCGCTGCTGAAGTCCGCCGGCTACTCCACCGCGCTGATCGGCAAGTGGCACGCGGGCTACCTGCCCGACTACAGCCCGACCAGGTCCGGCTGGGACGAGTTCTTCGGCAACTTCGGCGGCGCCCTGGAGTACTACTCCAAGCTGGGCCTGGGCGGTGAGTACGACCTGTACGAGGGCGACGCCGAGTACAAGGACCTGCGCTACTACACCCGGATCATCACCGAGCGGGCGAGCGAGTACGTCTCCCGCGACCACCGCGGCAAGCCGTGGCTGCTGAACCTCAACTTCACCACCCCGCACTGGCCGTGGATCGCCGAAGGGGACACCGGGCAGAGCGCCGAGATCGTCCGCCGGATCAAGGCGGGCGACGGGCGCGCCCTGTGGCACCAGGACGGCGGCTCGGTCGAGAAGTACAAGGAGATGGTCGAGGACCTCGACCGCTCGATCGGCGAGGTGCTGAAGGCGCTGGCGCGCTCCGGCCAGGAGGAGGACACCCTCGTCGTCTTCTCCAGCGACAACGGCGGCGAGCGCTTCTCGTACAACTGGCCGCTCTCCGGCAACAAGGCCTCCCTGCAGGAGGGCGGGATCCGGGTGCCCAACATCGCGCGCTGGCCCGCCCGGCTGGACGGCGGGCAGGTCAGCCACGTCCCCGTGTTCAGCCCGGACTGGACGGCGACGCTGCTGGAACTGGCCGGGACGCGGCCCGACCGGGCCTACCCGCTGGACGGGGTGAGCCTGGCCGGGTACCTGCTGCGCGGCGAGAAGGTGGCCGAGCGGGACCTGTTCTGGCGGGTCCGGGGCGAGCGGGCGCTGCGCCGCGGGGACTGGAAGTACTACCGCGGGAAGGCGGGCAAGGACCAGCTGTTCAACCTGGCCGGTGACGTCCGCGAGCAGGCCGACAAGGCCGCCGCGGACCCGGCCCGGCTGGCGCGGCTGCGGGCGGCCTGGGAGAAGGTGGACGCCGCACTGCTGCCCTACCCGGGCTGACCGCCCTCGGGGTCACTCGGCGGCGGAGGCCGCCTTCGCGGTCAGGCCCTTGGCGTCGGGTGCGGTGAGGGTGAGGGTGCGGCCCTCGATCTTCGCGGTGAGGGGGCCGCTGCCGAACAGCTCGGTCAGCGTCCGCTCGACCTCGCCCACCGGCCCTTCGCAGGCCATCTTGGTCGAGGTCAGCGGCCCGAAGGTGACCGTGGAGCCGTCGACGGTGGCCTTCGCGCTGAACCGGTTGCAGCCCAGGCTGCCGCTCACGGCGAGGTCCGGGGCGATGGTGAACCGTGCCTTCCCGGCCGCCTCGGCGGGCAGGGAGGCCGCGGTCCCCCCGCTGAGCAGGGACTCCACGGTCCACTCCGTCGTGGTGAGCGGGGCGTCCGTGGCCGCGGGCGCCGAGGTCATGGCGATGGTGCTCCCGTCGGCGGTCTTCAGGGTGAGCCGGTCGGGCCCCCGGTCGATCGCCAGCTTGCCCTGGAACAGCTTGGCGAAGGCCGTCTCGAACTCCATGTCCGCGCAGGCCATGGTGGTCGAGGCGCCGGGCGTGACGGTCACCTCGGAGGAGCCGGCGAAGGCCGCCACCGCGGTGAAGCCGTTGCAGCCGTAGTTGCCCTTGACCTGGTTGCGGCCGATGTCGAGGTGGGCCGTCTCGGGCGCGTGCAGGGTGCGGCCGCCCGTGGTCAGGGACTCGACGGCCCAGGAACCCACGGGATCGGGCAGCCGGGCGCTCCGGCCGTCCTCGGCCCGGCCGCAGCCGGCCAGGGCGAGCGCGAAGGCGAGGGCCAGGCCCGCGGAGGCGGGGACGTGCCGGAAGGTACGCATGCCACTGGGACGGACCGGGCGTCGCGGTGGTTCCACCATGATTCTTCTCCTCAGCTCATCAGCGGGAGCAGCGCCGACAGATCGGCCCGCTCGCCACTGGCCCGTACGTGCGCCTCGTCGACGGCCTCGGCCCATCCCGTACGGCCGGTCGCGAGCCGGATCCACGTCAGCGGGTCGGTCTCCACCACGTTCGGCGGGGTGCCGCGGGTGTGCCGCGGGCCCTCGACGCACTGGACCACCGCGAAGGGCGGGACGCGGACCTCGACGGAGCCGCCCGGTGCCTTGAGGGCGAGGGCGTCGGCGAGCAGCCGGGTACAGGCGGCCAGGGCCTGCCGGTCGATCGGGATGTCCAGTCCGGCGGCCCGGTTCAGGTCGTCGGTGTGGACCACCAGCTCCACGGTCCGGGTGACCAGGAAGTCGGCCAGGGTCATGTCCCCGATCCACAGGTCGAGCACGCGGTCACCCGAATTCGCCGCGAGCGCCCGCTCCATCCGGGCGGCCGCCCGGTCGTACAGCTCGGGCAGCGGCGCCCCGGTCAGGGTCTCGCGGGCCGCTTCGGAGATCTTCCCGGCGAGGGAGGCGGTGGCGAAGGGCCACTCGACCGCCGACAGCTCGGGGACGGCGGCGGGCGGCCGGGCCAGGCCCCCCGCCAGCGAGTCGGCGATCCAGGCGACGTGCCCGGCGAGTTCGGCCACGGTCCAGTCCCCGAGCCCGCTGGGCCGTGCCAGCTGTTCGGGTCCGAGGTCCGCCACGGCGCCGACGACGTGCGCGAACTGTGCGGTGACGGCCGCGCGGATCTTCGCGGGGTCGTACGTTCGGGTGCGGGTCCTGGATGCCATGCGGCGAGTCTGCCGGATCAGTCGCCGCCGCCGCAGCCGCCGCCGCAGCTGCTTCCACAACTGCTGCCGCAACTGCTGCTGCCGCAGCCGCTGGAGGAGGTCCCGCAGCCCGAACCGCCGGAACCGCTCTCGGCGGCCTTGGCCCGCTGCGCCGCCCGCTCCTCGCGTTCCTTCAGGACGGCCGAGCGCCCGGCCGCGCGCCACCGGTGGAGGCCGTGCCGGCGGCGCGGGTGCAGCGGTACGGCCAGCACGCTGGTGGTGATCCGGGTGTTGCCGTAGTAAGTCGCGAACTCCAGGACGACCTCCGCGCCCTCGAAGGGCGCGCCGTACAGGACGGCCTCGAACGGCTCGCAGAACCGGTTGATGTCGTGGTGCTCCGTGCGGAGCCGCTCCTCGGAGCCGCCGAGCAGTGTCCGTACGCCGTCGACGGTGTTCTCGATGTGGTCGCGGAAGGCGATCAGGGGCTTCCCCGACGTGTCCCGGACGTCCGCGTACAGCCAGCTGTACGTGAGGGAGTCGCCCCGGATCCCGACGCGGAGGGCGGGCTGCGGTCCGGCGTGCAGGCGCCGGGCGGCGCGGCGGGCGCCGATGCCCCGGCCGAGCAGCGCCGTCGCGGGCACCAGCAGCAGGAGGGCCAGGACCTGTTGTCCCGTGGCGTCGTACGGGTGCTCCGGGTCCGCGCCGAGGTCCCGGGCCAGCGCCCACCAGAGGAGGGCGGCCGCGGCGAGGCAGAGCCCTCCGCCGGTCAGGATCATCGGCAGGCCGCGGCGTCGGTGGCGCCGGGGCAGTTCTTCGGGGAGTTCCCGGCGGCTGTCCCCGGCGGCGGCGAGCGCGAGGGCGCACTGCGCACGGCGGGCCCGCAGCCGCAGCAGCGCCCCCGTGAAGGCGGCGCCGCAGAGGGCGACGACCAGCCAGGACCCGGCCCGGCCCGGACCGTCCGACTCCGGCAGACCGGCCAGTTCGAACAGCGTGTACCCGGCCAGTGCGGGGGTGGCCACGACGGTCGCGGCCGGGATCATCCGGTACCAGAGGGGCAGGCCGACCAGCAGAAGGGCGGCCGGGTATCCGTCCCAGGAGGTACCGCGGTCCGGCACCTGCGGATCGCTCCACCCCAGCAGGACGAGCGCGACGAGCACCGGCAGGGCCAGCGCCCACGCGCCGAAGACCGGCCCGAACACGGCCGGGACGGCCGCCTTCCGCCATCGCCCGGCGTCCTCGGCGCGCCAGACGGGAACGTCTCCGTCAGGTACGGCGGCCTCTGGCAGGTACTTCACCATGTCGCTCACGGCGTCAGTATGCGGGCGGGCTCCCGCAGGTCAGAAGGGGTTCGCGGGCCACGGAATCGCTACGGCCGCTTCCCCGCCGACCCCAACGCCGAAGCCCCGCACGGCGTTCCGTGCGGGGCTTCGGCAGGACTGTCGCCGGGGATCAGGCCAGCAGCGCCGGGATGGTCGCCTCGTGGGCCTCGCGGAGCTCGGCCAGGGGGAGGGTGAACTCGCCCTGGATCTCGATCTCCTCGCCGTCCACCACACCGATGCGGGCGACCGGCAGGCCGCGCGCACCGCACATGTCGGTGAAGCGGAGCTCCTCGCTGCGCGGGACGGCCACGATGGCGCGGCCCGCGGACTCGGAGAACAGGAAGGTGAAGGCGTCCAGGCCCTCGGGCACCACGATCCGGGCACCGTTGCCGCCGCGCAGGCAGGACTCGGTGAGCGCCTGGATCACGCCGCCGTCGGACAGGTCGTGCGCGGCGTCGATCATGCCGTCGCGCGAGGCGGAGATCAGGATCTCGGCGAGCAGCTTCTCGCGGCCCAGGTCCACCTTCGGCGGCATGCCGCCGAGGTGGTCGTGTACGACCTGGGACCAGGCCGAACCGCCGAACTCCTCGGCCGTGTCGCCCAGCAGGTACAGCAGCTGGCCGGCCTCCTTGAACGCCATCGGCGTACGGCGGTTGACGTCGTCGATCACACCGAGGACCGCCACGACCGGGGTCGGGTGGATCGCGGTGTCGCCCGTCTGGTTGTAGAGCGAGACGTTGCCGCCGGTCACCGGGGTGCCCAGCTCCAGGCAGCCGTCCGCCAGACCGCGGCAGGCCTCGGCGAACTGCCACATGACGTCCGGGTCCTCGGGGGAGCCGAAGTTCAGGCAGTCGGAGATGGCCAGCGGCTTGGCGCCGGTCGCCGCCACGTTGCGGTACGACTCCGCCAGCGCCAGCTGCGCGCCCGTGTACGGGTCGAGCTTGGCGAAGCGGCCGTTGCCGTCGGTGGCCATGGCCACGCCGAGGTTGGACTCCTCGTCGATGCGGACCATGCCCGCGTCCTCGGGCTGCGAGAGCACGGTGTTGCCCTGCACGAAGCGGTCGTACTGGTCGGTGACCCAGGACTTGGACGCCTGGTTCGGGGAGGAGACCAGTGCGAGGACCTGTGCGCGCAGCTCCTCGGAGGTCTGCGGGCGGGGCAGCTTGCCGGCGTCGTCCGCCTGCAGCGCGTCCTGCCAGGAGGGGCGCGCGTAGGGGCGGTTGTAGACGGGGCCCTCGTGGGCGACGGTGCCCGGGGGCACGTCCACGATCTGCTCGCCGTGCCAGAAGATCTCCAGGCGCTCGCCCTCGGTCACCTCACCGATGACGGTGGCGATGACGTCCCACTTCTCGCAGATCTCCATGAAGCGGTCGACGTGCTGCGGCTCGACGATCGCGCACATGCGCTCCTGCGACTCGCTCATGAGGATTTCCTCGGGCGAGAGCGTCGCGTCGCGCAGCGGCACGGTGTCCAGCTCGACCCGCATGCCGCCGGAACCGGCGGAGGCGAGCTCGGAGGTCGCGCAGGAGAGCCCGGCGCCGCCGAGGTCCTGGATGCCCGCGACCAGCTTCTCCTTGAAGATCTCCAGGGTGCACTCGATGAGGAGCTTCTCCTGGAAGGGGTCGCCGACCTGCACGGCGGGGCGCTTGGTGGGCTTGGTGTCGTCGAAGGTCTCGGACGCGAGGACCGAGACGCCGCCGATGCCGTCGCCGCCGGTGCGGGCGCCGTAGAGGATGACCTTGTTGCCGGGGCCGGAGGCCTTGGCGAGGTGGATGTCCTCGTGCTTCATCACACCGATGCAGCCGGCGTTGACCAGCGGGTTGCCCTGGTAGCAGGCGTCGAAGACGACCTCGCCGCCGATGTTGGGCAGGCCCAGGCAGTTGCCGTAGCCGCCGATGCCCGCGACGACGCCGGGCAGGACGCGCCGGGTGTCGGGGTGGTCGGCGGCACCGAAGCGCAGCGGGTCCACGACCGCGACCGGGCGGGCGCCCATCGCGAGGATGTCGCGGACGATGCCGCCGATGCCGGTGGCCGCGCCCTGGTAGGGCTCGATGTAGCTCGGGTGGTTGTGCGACTCGACCTTGAAGGTGACCGCGTAGCCCTGGCCGACGTCGACGACGCCGGCGTTCTCGCCGATGCCGACGAGCATGGCGTCGTTCTGCGGGGCCTTCTCACCGAACTGCTTCAGGTGGACCTTGCTGCTCTTGTACGAGCAGTGCTCGGACCACATGACCGAGTACATGGCGAGCTCGGCGCCCGTGGGGCGGCGGCCGAGGATCTCCCGGATCCGGGCGTACTCGTCCTCCTTGAGGCCGAGTTCCTTCCAGGGCTGGGAGGCGTCCGGGGTTTCGGTGGCGTTCTTGACGGTGTCGAGGCTCATGCGCTGACCAGCTTCTTCAGGACCGAGGTGAAGAACGGGAGGCCGTCGGTGCGGCCCGTCCCGATCAGCGGCTCGACCGCGTGCTCGGGGTGCGGCATGAGGCCGACGACGTTGCCCGCGGCGTTGGTGATGCCCGCGATGTCGCGCAGCGAACCGTTCGGGTTGCCGTCCAGGTAGCGGAAGGCCACTCGGCCTTCGGCCTCCAGTTCGTCGAGCGTGCGCTCGTCGGCGGTGTAGCGGCCGTCCATGTTCTTGAGCGGTACGGAGATCTCCTGGCCGGCGGTGTAGTCGCCGGTCCACGCGGTCTCCGCGTTCTCCACCCGCAGCTTCTGGTCACGGCAGATGAAGTGCAGGTGGTTGTTCCGGAGCATCGCCCCCGGCAGCAGGTGGGCCTCGGTGAGGACCTGGAAGCCGTTGCAGATGCCCAGGACGGGCATGCCGCCCTTGGCCTGCTCGATGATGGTCTCCATCACCGGCGAGAAGCGGGAGATGGCTCCGGCGCGCAGGTAGTCCCCGTAGGAGAAGCCGCCCGCGAGGACGACCGCGTCGACCTGGTGCAGGTCCTTGTCGCGGTGCCACAGCGAGACCGGCTCGGCCCCCGCGAGGCGGACGGCGCGCAGCGAGTCACGGTCGTCGAGCGTTCCGGGGAACGTGACGACTCCGATGCGAGTGGTCACCGTCAGGCCTCGACCTTCACGGTGAAGTCTTCGATGACGGTGTTGGCGAGGAACGTTTCGGCCATCTTGTGGATGCGGTCGAGGGCGGCCTGGTCGACCGGTCCCTCCACCTCGAGCTCGAAGCGCTTCCCCTGGCGGACGTCGGCGATCCCTTCGAAGCCCAGGCGCGGCAGTGCACGCTGCACCGCCTGGCCCTGGGGGTCGAGGATCTCCGGCTTGAGCATGACGTCGACTACGACGCGTGCCATCGGGCACTCCCGTGTGTGGTTGGTGCGAAGGCGGTTCCATCAGCGTACCCGGCGGAAATTTCTACGCGGGTAGATATCCCGGGGGCGTGATCACCGGGCCGTTTCGGCTTCACCAACGCTTCGCAAAATCCGCCGGAAAACCACGCGCCCGGCATTGCGGCGGGACACGCGGAGAGAATTAACTGGGCTTCGCAATGCAATGAGAATCGCGGTACAAAGGAATCACTCCGGATTCCGGATGAAAGTTGCATTGCCCCGAAACATCCACACAGGCGACATCGCCCCACGTCAGCACGTGGCGACGTCGCACGAAGGGACCGATATCCGTGGCGCAGCGCGTAGTAGTCACGTTCTCCGACGACATCGACGGCGGAGAAGCGGCGGAAACGGTCGTGTTCGCTCTGGACGGAAAGTCCTACGAGATCGACCTCAATGCGGCGAACGCAAAGAAACTGCGGAAGGGCCTCGCCCCCTTCGTGGCCGCCGGGCGTCGCCAGTCGCGCTCGGGCAAGGCCTTCAAGCACACCGCCGTCGCCCCGGACCCGGCGGTCGTCCGCGCCTGGGCCCGGTCGAACCAGTACGACGTGCCGCCGCGCGGGCGCATCCCCAAGAAGATCTACGAGGCCTACAACGCGGCCCACTGAGCGTCGATTTGCCATGCACCCCCATCCATCGGCTAGTGTGTGGATCACGCCAAGGGGCCAGGCCGCAGGTCAAAGCCTCCGAGGTCGTGCGGGTGTAGTTCAGTAGCAGAACATCCCTCTTCCAGAGGGAAGGCGCAGTGTGCAATTCCTGTCACCCGCTCTGCATCACTTCCGGACCACTGCTGTGGATCGGGTAGAGTGATGCACGCATCGCCTCACGGCAATGCAGTGCATGCGGACGTAGCTCAGTTGGTAGAGCACCACCTTGCCAAGGTGGATGTCGCGCGTTCGAGTCGCGTCGTCCGCTCTGTATGCAGAAGGCCCCGATCATTGCGATCGGGGCCTTCTTCGTGTTCCCCGACCCGGCACCCGGGGCGCAGGCCCCCTGACAAATGTCATCGGCGGCGGTGACAGCGCGCACTGCCGGCCCGGCCCCGGCGCCGCGAGCCTTGGATCATGACTGACACCGTGATCGAAGCCGAGGGCCTGCGCCGCGGCTACACCGGAGGGTTCGAGGCCGTACGGGGCGTCTCCTTCTCCGTGGCCCGGGGGGAGATCTTCGCCCTGCTCGGCACGAACGGCGCGGGCAAGACCTCCACCGTCGAACTGCTGGAGGGGCTGGCCGCGCCGAGCGAGGGCCAGGTGCGCGTCTTCGGGCTCGATCCGTACACGCGGCGGGCCGAGGTCCGCCCGCGCACCGGGGTCATGCTCCAGGAGGGCGGCTTCCCCTCCGACCTGACGGTGACCGAGACCGTCCGGATGTGGAGCGGGGTCACCACGGGCGCCCGCCCGGCGGCGGAGGTGCTGGAGCTGGTCGGCCTGGCCGCACGGTCCTCCGTACGCGTCAAACAGCTGTCCGGCGGTGAACGGCGGCGCCTGGACCTGGCGCTGGCCCTGCTCGGCCGGCCCGAGGTGCTCTTCCTGGACGAACCGACCACCGGAATGGACCCGGAGGGGCGCCGGGACACCTGGGCGCTGGTCCGGGAGCTGCGCGAGCAGGGCACCACGGTGCTGCTGACCACGCACTACCTGGAGGAGGCCGAGGAGCTCGCGGACCGCCTCGCCATCCTCCACGAGGGGGAACTCGTCCTCTCCGGCACCCCGGCCGAGGTGACCGCCACCCGGCCGGCCCGGATCCGCTTCACCCTGCCGGCCGGGGTGCCAGCGGCCCGGCTCCCGCTGGGGCTGCGCGCAGCGGCCTACGGGCAGCGCGTGGAGATCCGTACCGAGCACCTCCAGGCCGACCTGGCCGAACTGCTGGGCTGGGCCCGGGAGGACGGCGTGGAACTGGCCGGACTCGACGCCCGGTCCGCCTCCCTGGAGGAGGCGTTCCTGGAGATCGCGGAGAACCGCCGCACCGCCGGCGGCCGCACCGAGGACGACGCGAAGGCGGGGACCCGATGACCATGCTCACCCTGAACCCCGGCCGGCTCACCGCGCTCGGCCGCTCGGAGCTCACCCTGCTGGTGCGCAACCGGGCGGCGCTCAGCCTGGCCGTCCTGATGCCCCTGCTGATGGTGTTCATCCTGCGCTCCTCGCTGAGCGGGGCCGAGGGCGCCGAGGCGGTCGGCGTGGCGACCCTGACGGGCGGGATCGGCATGGTGCTGATCCTCGTCGTCCACATGAACCTGGTGTCCGCCTACGTCGCCCGGCGCGAGGAGCTCGTCCTCAAGCGGCTCCGGACGGGCGAGGCGACCGACCTGGAGATCATCGCCGGGACCGCCCTGCCCGCCGCCGTCCTGGCGCTCGGGCAGATCATCGTCCTCGCCGTGGCCGGAGCGGCCGTCCTCGACGTGCCCATGCCGCGGAACCCCTTGCTGCTCGCCGTGGCCGTCCTCGCCGGCATCGTGGTGCTCGCCGGGCTGTCCGCGCTGGTCAGTTCCGTCACCCGCACCGTGGAGACGGCGGGCCTCACCACGCTGCCGCTGTTCCTGGCGACCGCGCTCGGCTCGGGGCTGTTCCTCCCGGCGGACGCGCTGCCGGACGTGGTGGCCTCGCTGTGCGAACTGCTGCCGCTGAGCGGCGTGATGACCCTCGTACGGGCCGGGTGGAGCGGTGCGGGGGACGCGGACCTGGTGGGGGCCTCCCTGGTCACGCTGGCCTGGACGGTCAACTCCGTGTTTGCTGTTCCGCGGTGGTTCCGCTGGGAACCGCGCCGGTAGGCGAGTCGGGGGACGGGAACCGTGTCGAAGATGACGGGGTGGTGGAAGAACCGCAGCAGTGCGGGGAAGGTCGAGCTGTACACGCGGTGGTCGTTCCACCTGTTCGTGCTCATCGAGATCACGTCGTTCGGACTGCCGGCGTTGGGCGCCGCCGCCGAGGACCCCTCCGACCTGGCGCTGCCCCTCTCGCTCTTCCTGCTGCTGTGCGCCCATGCGGTGCTGTGCGGGGTGCTCGCCTCCCAGGCGCTCACCTGGGTGGTGGGGCGGCGCGAACGCCCCACCCGGTCGGCGGTGACCACCGCCTCCCTGACGGCCGCGGCCGTCCTGGGAATCCTCGCCCTGAAGGCGGCCGGGAAGATCGACGAGCCGGCGCTGGCTCCGATGCTGGTGCTGGGGCTCACCTGTTTCACGACCGGATCGCTGGTGCTCTGCATGCAATCGGTGCGGAGCATGCGGTACGTCGCCCCGGTCGCGGCGACCGGGACGGGGGTGACGGTGCTCGCCCTGGGCCTCCCGGCCGCACATGCTCTGGGGTACTTCCTCGGGGTGCTGCTGTGCTGCCTGTTCTTCACCGCCACCAGCGGGTTCTCGGCCTGGCTGCTGAGGACCGTCCACGAGCTCGACCGGGCCCGCGAGGTGCAGTCACGCCTCGCGGTGGCGGAGGAGCGCCTGCGGTTCGGCCGCGACCTGCACGACGTGATGGGCCGCAACCTGGCGGTGATCGCGCTCAAGAGCGAGCTGGCGATACAGCTGGCCCGGCGCGAACGGCCGGAAGCGGTGGAGCAGATGATCGAGGTGCAGCGGATCGCCCAGGAGTCCCAGCGTGAGGTACGGGACGTGGTGCGGGGCTACCGGGAGGCGGACCTCGCGGTGGAACTGGAAGGCGCGCGCGGCGTGCTCGGCGCGGCCGGGATGGACTGCCGCGTGGACTTCCTGGCGGCGCCGGGCAGGCAGCTGCCGTCCGAGGTCCAGTCGGCCCTCGGCTGGGTGGTGCGGGAGGCGACGACGAACATCCTGCGGCACGGGGACGCGCACCACTGCCTGATCCGGCTGACCGCCGCGGAGACGGGCTCCGTCACGCTGGTGGTGGAGAACGACGGGGCGCCCGAGGCCCCGGCCGGGCCGCCGGGCTCGGGGCTGGCCGGGCTGCGGGAGCGACTCGCGGCCTTGGACGGGACGTTGCAGGCGGGGCCGGTCGGCGACGGCCGCTTCCGGCTGCTGGCACAGATACCGGACCGACGACTGCAAGAACTGGAGGTGCGGGCGTGAGCCCCGTACGCGTACTGCTCGCCGACGACGAGCATCTGATCCGGGGCGCGTTGGCGGCGCTGCTCGCGCTGGAGGACGACCTGCTCGTCGTCGCGGAGGCGGCCTCGGGCCCCGAGGCGCTGGCGATGGCGCGGGCCCACCGGCCGGACGTGGCGGTGCTGGACCTGCAGATGCCGGGGGCGGACGGTGTGAGTGTCGCCACATCCCTGCGGGCCGAACTGCCCGGCTGCAAGACCATGATCGTGACCAGCCATGGCCGTCCCGGGCACCTGAAGAGGGCACTGGCGGCGGGGGTGCGGGCCTTCGCCCCGAAGACCGTTTCGGCGCAGCGGCTGGCCGAACTGATCCGGACCGTGCACGCCGGAGGCCGTTATGTGGACCCGGAGTTGGCGGCCGACGCGATCAGCGCGGGGGACTCGCCGCTGACCGCCCGGGAGGCGGAGGTGCTCGAACTCGCGGCGGACGGGGCACCGATCGCGGAGATCGCGGAGCGCGCCTCGCTGTCGCAGGGGACGGTACGGAACTACCTGTCCTCGGCGGCGACGAAGCTGGGCGCCGAGAACCGGCACACGGCAGTGCGTCTCGCCCGCGAGCGAGGTTGGGTATAGTAGTTCTCGCGTTACGGCGCACCTGCGGACATAGCTCAGTTGGTAGAGCACCACCTTGCCAAGGTGGATGTCGCGCGTTCGAGTCGCGTTGTCCGCTCTGTAACGAAGAAGCCCCCCGGTCCTCGGACCGGGGGGCTTCTCTCGTCCCTACGACCAGGACTGGCCGGTGAGGCGCTCGAAGGCCTCGATGTACTTGGCGCGGGTCCGCTCCACGACCTCCGCGGGCAGGGCCGGCGGCGGGAGCTCGCCCTTGCGGTCCCAGCCGGAGGCCGGGGAGGCCAGCCAGTCGCGGACGTACTGCTTGTCGAAGGAGGGCTGCGAGCGGCCCGGCTCCCACGCGTCGGCCGGCCAGAAGCGGGAGGAGTCCGGGGTCAGCACCTCGTCCGCGGCGACCAGGGTGCCGTCCTTCGGGTCGAAACCGAACTCGAACTTGGTGTCCGCCAGGATGATCCCGCGCTCGCGCGCGATCTCCCGGGCGCGGCTGTACACGGCGAGCGTGGTCTGGCGCAGCAGCGCCGCCGTCTCGGGGCCGGCGGTGCGCGCGACCTCCTCGTAGGAGACGTTCTCGTCGTGCTCGCCGACGGCGGCCTTGGCGGCCGGGGTGAAGATCGGGGCGGGCAGCTCGGAGCCGTCCACGAGCCCCTCGGGGAGGGCCAGCCCGCAGACCGTGCGGGTCTGGTCGTACTCGACGAGGCCGGAGCCGGTGAGGTAGCCGCGGGCCACGCACTCGACCGGGACCATGTCGAGGTTCTTGCAGATCAGGGTGCGGCCGGCCCAGTCGGCGGGGGCGCCGGCGGGCAGGTCGGTGGAGATGACGTGGTTGGGGACGAGGTCCGCGAGCTGGTCGAACCACCACAGGGAGAGCTGCGTCAGGACGCGGCCCTTGTCCGGGATCTCGGTGGGCAGCACCCAGTCGAAGGCGGACATGCGGTCGCTGGCGACCATGACGAGGCGGCCGTCCTCGTCACGGTAGAGGTCGCGCACCTTGCCGGTGTGGAGGTGGACGAGGCCCGGAACCTGAACCGGCTCGGGCTTTTCGACGAATCCGGACACGGGGTCTCCCTGTAGATCTGTATGAGCGCACCCCGATTCTCGCGCACCGGGCCCGCTCAGGCGGACCGGGGTGGTCCGGCCCCGGGTCCGCGGCGGGTCCGCTGCGGGTCAGTCGTGCTTGCAGATCCGGTCGAGGAGATTGGCCGTGGCGCGCTGCACGCGCTCGTCGACGTGGCCGGGGCGGTCGAGCGCCGGGGACCAGGCGAAGGTGCCGGAGGCGAAGACCAGCGCCCCGCTGGGCGCCCGGTAGAGGGAGGTCTCCTGGTGGCGGCGGTGGCCCTCGCTGTCGAGGTACGGGGAGTGCGCCAGCAGGATCCGGTCCTGGTGCTCGGGGAGCTGGGTGCGCGGGAAGTAGCGGTCTGCCTCACCCGCGACCAGGCCGGGCAGCTCGTCGTTCTCGCCCGCGCCGGTGGAGTCCCAGAGCCAGTGGGTGGCGTTGCGCACGATCATGGGGGCCGGTTCGGGGACCCGGCCCGCGTACTGGATGCCGAGCAGCTGCTGCTCCGGGCGGTCGACCTCGCGCCACAGGCTGGGGCGGCCCGGGCCGCGTCGTTTTCGGCAGGTGAGGAGCCGGTCGTCGACCCCGGAGGGCGACGGGCCGAGCTCGACCTGCCAGTACATGGTGTTGGCCGAGAGGAAGACGAGCGAGGTGCCGTGCCGACGGGCGCGCTCGACGGTGCGGCGCATGGGGGCCGACCAGTACTCGTCGTGGCCGGGGAAGACCAGGCCGCGGTAGCGGGTCGGGTCGACGCGGCCGGCGTGCAGGTCGCGGGTGTCGGCGTAGGCGATGTCGTAGCCGTAGCGCTCGGCCCAGCGGATGAAGTCGTAGGCGTGGCCGACGTGCAGGGGCAGGCCCGCGCCCGCGTAGGGGCGGTCGAAGGAGACGGTGACGGCGGCGTCCTGCTCGCCGAGCAGCCGGCCCTCCTCGTCCCAGGCGTGGTAGAGGCTGGCGCCGCTGCGGCCGTCCTCCGGATAGAGGTTGTAGGCCTGCCAGGTGATGTCGGGGAGCAGGAGGAGGAGGTCGGCGGGGTGGTCGTCGCGGACCGTGAAGGGGATGTGGGAGCGGTAGCCGTCGGCGGTGGTGAGAACGGCGACGTACGCGCCGACGCTCCAGTACGAAGGGACCTGCAGGCGCCAGGACAGCCACCAGTGGTGGCAGGAGACGGTGCGGTCGGCGGCGAGCGGGGCCGGCTGGACGATGCCGGAGAGCCGCGGGCTGGTGGTGATCTTGGAGGCTCCGTCGCCGCCGTAGTGGCCGATCCGGTAGACGTCGACGGAGAACTGCTGGGGCGGGTCGACGGTGATGTGGAAGTCGATGGCCTCACCGGGGGCCACGCCGCCGGTGGAGGCGAAACCCTTGATCTGGCGGTGCACGTCGTCGGCGGTGCGGGGACCGCCGTTGCCGCGGGCGCGGGGGATCTGGCCGGTGCCGGCGGCCGCGGCGGCCGGGTCCACGTACCAGGGGACGACGTGGCCGGTGTCGTCGAAGTAGAGCTCACTGCCCCGGAACCAGGGCAGGGGGCCCTGTCCGAAGGGGTCGGACACCGCGTGCGCGAGCGCACCTGACTCCCAACGCCGGATCTGGTCGGCACCCATGACCGCTCCCCTCCCTCGATCCCCCCGAACGGGCGTGCATCGCCTCGGTACGCGGCTCCTGGCCGAGCTGAAACGGTGTTTCCCGGCATCCGATTCGGGACCGCCGGCCGCGACCGGTCCCAGCACATCACATAACGCACGCAGTCCGTCACTGTTCGTCGCGAATTGACGTGATCGGAACACCGCCTCAGACCAGGCGGACCGGCTTCTCCGGGCGGACGCCGAGGGCCGAGAGCCAGTCCCGCAGCGGCTCCGGGTTCCCCTCCTCGACCAGGCACAGCACGCGCGGCGCCAGGTCGGAGCGGCGGTCGCCGCCGACCAGCAGGACCGGACCGTCGAGCCAGTCCAGCCCCGGGGTGGCCCCGGCCGAATCCACGGCCGCGCAGCACACCATCGCCGTGACGTGGTCGGCCAGCAGGTCCCGGCCACTGCGCGGCGGCTGGAGCGGGAACAGCGGGACGGTGTCCGCGCCGCGCGCCTTCCCGGCCCCGGCGGCCGGTCCGGCGGCCCGCTCCTCGCGGGCCAGCTCACCGGTGATCCGGCCGGCCAGCGCCTCGCCGGCCGCGCCCCCGCCGCCGAGGTCGGTGAGGTGGCGCAGCACCCGCTCCAGGGTGGGCCCGGCGAAGGCGTCCGCGGTGGGGGAGGGCGAGTCGGCGGCCGCGAGCGTGGCGGGGCCCGCCGCTCCGGCCGCTCCCGAGGAGCCCTTCGCGTTCGAGGAGCCCTTGGAGTTCGAGGAGCCCGAGGAGCCGGGCCGGGCCGCGGGGGCGGCCGGAGGGGGCGCCGGGGCCGGTGCGGGGGAGCCCGAAGGGCCCGCGGGCAGCCCCGCCGGGACGGCCAGTGCGTCCAGCGCCGCGTGCAGGCGGGCCGCCTCCGTCCGCCATTTGCGGTCCACGACCTCCTCCGGATACGCCGCCCAGTCCACCGGGGACCAGTCCGGCCCGGCCTCGGCCGGACCTCCGTGGAAGAGCCGCGCGGCCAGCAGCGAGGTCGCCTCGTCGATCAGCCCGGGCTGCTCCAGCAGGTCGCAGGCGGGGCGCTCGCCCAGCCGCGAGGTGAACCCCTCGGCCAGCCGGTCCCGCCGGGACAGCTCGGTCAGCGCGGAGACCACCCCGGCGTCGAGGTGCGCGGGCCAGCGGCCCATCCGCCAGGCGGGCAGCGCGACCCGGGTCAGCAGCCGGTCCCAGCCCGCGTAGGCGAGGCCGACCTGCTCCTGGGCGACGATGCGCAGCCCGTAGTCCACACCCTGTGCACGCTCCGAGGCGGCCGCGGCCACCCCGCGCTCCATCTCGGCGGCGTCCGTCCGGCACAGCCGCAGCAGCAGCCGGGCCGGCGGCGCGATCCAGCCGAGGCCGCGCCGGCCGCCCACGTCCACGGCCGCGTCCAGACCGCGTACGAAGCCGCGCGCGTCGGCTATGTCCGGGTGCGCGGAAGGGCCCGTACCGGCGACGACGGGCGCGAGGACCGCCCGTAGCTCCGCGACCCGCATCCACCACAGGAACGGCGAGCCGATCACCAGCACCGGGGCGGCGCCCGGCTCGGACTCCGGCCCGACGGGTCCGGGCCCGGTGCCGAAGACGCGGGCGGCGCCGCGGCGGTGGGCCGCGTGGCTGCGGTCCTCCAGCCAGCTGTCGCAGTCCGGCGTCAGGGCTATCGCGGAGGGCGGCGGCACGTCCATCCGGTCGGCCAGGTCCCGCACCAGCCGGTAGAGATCGGGCGCGGCGGCCTCCGAGAGGGGCACCGTCGGCGTCACGGCGGGGCTCGCCCGCAGCACCACCGCGGCGAAGGCACCGCCGACGAGCAGCACGACCGCGGCGACCACGCACACGACGAGGGTCACCGTGGGCCAGGGATCACCGGCCAGCCGCCCCGTGGCCCGGGCGGCCACCAGGACCACCGCGAGGGCGGCGGGCAGCAGCCCGACGGCCGAGGCCCTGCTGCGCACGCGCAGCACGGCCAGAGCGCGGGAACGCGCGGACGGTACGCCCGCTTCCATGATCGAACCGGTTCCGGACACGGCCGGACCTCACCCCCTCTGCCCTGCGGCGACGTTGCTCACTCCCCCACTGTGACACCCGCCACTGACATCGCAATGCCGGTGGGCCAAGTGCCGGAATGCTTGCGCCGCACCCTAGTTGGGGCACGCGCGGGCGTCAGGCAGACGGCGGGACGATCACCCGATGGAATGGCTTTGGGTAAAGGTGGATGCGTTCGAACGCGGCCGGATGCAGTCGCACGCGGACATGCCCGCGGGCCCGGGCGCACGAGATGCGCACCGGGCCCGCGGGTCTGCGGAGCCGCTGGTCAGCGGCCCTCGGCCGCCTTGGCCGCAATATCCGTACGGTGCTGCGAGCCGTCGAGACGGATGCGCGCCACCGCCTTATACGCCTTCTCGCGCGCCTGCGCCAGGTCGGAACCGGTCGCCGTCACCGACAGCACACGGCCGCCCGCGCTGACCACGGCGTCGCCCTCGTGCCGGGTCCCGGCGTGCAGCACGTAGGCGTCCGGCCCGTCCTCGGCGGCCACCTCGGCCAGACCCTCGATCGGGTCCCCGGTGCGGGGGGTCTCCGGGTAGTTGTGGGAGGCGATGACCACCGTGACGGCCGCGTCCTCGCGCCAGACCAGCGGGGGTACGGCGTCCAGGGTGCCCTTGGCCGCGCCCAGCAGCACGCCGGCGAGCGGCGTGCGCAGCCGGGCCAGGACGACCTGGGTCTCGGGGTCGCCGAAGCGCGCGTTGAACTCGATGACGCGGGTACCGCGGCTGGTGATCGCGAGGCCCGCGTAGAGCAGCCCGGAGAAGGGGGTGCCGCGGCGGCGGAGCTCGTCGACGGTCGGCTGGAGGACCAGCTCCATGACCTCGTCGACCAGCTTCGGGTCGGCCCAGGGCAGCGGGGAGTACGCGCCCATGCCGCCGGTGTTGGGGCCCTCGTCGCCGTCCAGGGCGCGCTTGAAGTCCTGCGCAGGCTGGAGCGGGACCACGGTGACGCCGTCGGTGATGGCGAAGAGGGAGACCTCGGGCCCGTCGAGGTACTCCTCGATGACCACCCGGTCGCAGCCGAGCGCGTGCGCGCGGGCGGCGGCCAGGTCCTCGGTGACCACGACGCCCTTGCCGGCGGCGAGGCCGTCGTCCTTGACGACGTACGGGGCGCCGAAGGCGTCGAGCGCCTCGTCCACCTCTTCGGGGGTGGTGCAGACGTAGCTGCGCGCGGTCGGGACCCCGGCCGCGGCCATCACGTCCTTGGCGAAGGCCTTGGAGCCTTCGAGCCGGGCCGCCTCGGCGGACGGGCCGAAGACGGGGATCCCGGCGGCGCGCACGGCGTCGGCGACACCCGCGACCAGCGGGGCCTCCGGTCCGACGACGACCAGGTCGGCTTCGAGTTCGGTGGCGAGAGCGGCTACGGCGCCGCCGTCGAGGGCGTCGACCGGGCGGAGTTCGGCCACCTCGGCGATGCCGGCGTTGCCGGGAGCGCAGTACAGCGCAGAGACGGCGGAGTCGAGGGACAGAGAGCGGCACAGGGCATGTTCGCGGGCGCCGCCGCCGATGACGAGGACCTTCACGCTGCTCAGCCTAGCCGGGACCGAGCGGTCGTCTTCGTGCGGCCACCCAATCAGGACCGGTTACTCATTTGTGTATTCCTCCACAACGGTGGCTCCGAGCTCGCGAACGATCAGGTCGTGTCCGGTCAGTGCGCTCTCGACGAGGTCGGGATCGTCCTCCTCCGCGAAGTCGTCCTCGGGAGCGACCGGCGGGGGCGCCTGCTGTACGGGGGGCTGCGGGGCGGGAGCCGACTGCTGGGGCGGCTGCTGCGGCGTGTACTGCGGGGCGGAAGGGGCCTGCGGGGCGGGCGCCTGCTGCTGCGCGGGGGCCGACTGCGGGCTGTAGGCGGGGGCGGGCGCGGCCGGGGCGCCGTACGAGGAGCCGTACGAGGAGGGCTGGACCGGGGCCGGGGCTCCGCCGCCGACGACGGCCTCGATCTTCCAGTTGACCTGGAACTGCTCGGCCAGGACCGCCTTCAGGACGTCCTCACTGCCGCTGCTGGCGAAGTTGTCGCGGGCTCCGGCGTTGGGGAAGCCCAGCTGGAGGGTGGTCCCGTCGAAGCCGGTGACCTGGGCGTTCTGGCTGAGCAGGATCCAGGTGAAGCGGCGGCGGTTCTTGACGGCCTCCAACACGCCGGGCCACATCGCCTGCACCTGCCCGGCTCCGGCGGCCATGCCGGGGGAGGGCGCGGCGGCAGCGGCGGCCGGGGCGGGGGCGGCGGCCTGGGCGGCGGGCGCGGGAGCGGGGGCCGCGGCGGACGCGCCCGTGCCGGGCCAGGCACCCGCGGCGGCCGGTGCCGCGGCGCCGGGCCAGGCACCGGGCGCGCCGCTCCCGGGCTGCGCGGCGCCGGGCCATGCGCCGGGGGCGGGGGCGGCCGGAGCGGCGGGGGCAGGTGCGGGGGCCGGGGCGGCCTGGACCGGCTCGGGAGCCTGCACCGGGGCCGGGGCGGGCGCGGGCGTCGGCGCGGGGGCGGCGGCGCGCACGGCGGCCGCACCCCCACCGGGACCGGCGGGCGCCATGGCATGCGTCTCGGGCCCGGGCACGTACCCCATGGCGGGCGCGGCGGCCGGCGGCGCGTCGAAGGCCGCGGCGGCGGGCGGGCCGCTGCGCTCCAGCCGGTCGAGCCGGGCCTGGAAGGACCGCTCGTCGTCGAAGGCGGCGGGCAGCAGCACCCGGGCGCAGATCAGCTCCAGCTGCAGCCTCGGCGAAGTCGCGCCCCGCATCTCGGTGAGCCCGCTGTTGACCAGATCGGCGGCGCGCGACAGCTCGGCGGCCCCGAACACGGACGCCTGGGCCTGCATCCGCTCCACGACATCGGCGGGGGCGTCGATCAGCCCCTTCTCCCCGGCGTCCGGCACGGCGGCCAGGATCACCAGGTCGCGCAGCCGCTCCAGCAGGTCGGCGACGAACCGGCGCGGGTCGTTCCCGCCCTCGACGACCCGGTCGACGACCTCGAACGCGGCCGCCCCGTCCCCGGCGGCGAAGGCGTCGACGACGGAGTCGAGCAGCGAGCCGTCGGTGTAGCCGAGCAGCGAGGTGGCCATGGCATACGTCACACCGTCGTCGGCGGCGCCGGCCAGCAGCTGGTCCATGACGGACATCGAGTCACGCACGGACCCGGCACCGGCGCGCACGACCAGCGGCAGCACGCCGTCCTCGACCTTGGCGCCCTCGCGCCCGCACACCTCGCCCAGGTACTCCCGCAGGGTGCCGGGCGGCACGAGCCGGAAGGGATAGTGGTGCGTCCTGGACCGGATGGTCCCGATCACCTTCTCCGGCTCCGTGGTGGCGAAGATGAACTTGAGGTGCTCCGGCGGCTCCTCGACCACCTTCAGCAGGGCGTTGAAGCCCGCCGAGGTGACCATGTGGGCCTCGTCGATGATGTAGATCTTGTAGCGGCTGGACGCCGGCCCGAAGAAGGCCTTCTCGCGCAGGTCACGGGCATCGTCCACGCCACCGTGCGAGGCGGCGTCGATCTCGATGACGTCGATGGACCCCGGCCCGTTCCTGGCCAGGTCCCGGCAGGACTGGCACTCCCCGCAGGGGGTGGGGGTGGGACCCTGCTCACAGTTCAGACACCGGGCGAGGATGCGCGCACTGGTGGTCTTGCCGCAGCCGCGCGGCCCGCTGAACAGGTACGCGTGATTGACCCGGTTGTTCCGCAGGGCCTGCATCAGCGGGGCAGTGACATGCTCCTGCCCGATGACCTCGGCGAACGACTCGGGGCGGTAGCGGCGGTACAGCGCAAGGGACGACACGTATACGAGGTTATCCGGGCCCACCGACATCAGCGGCCCGCCGAAGCCCCGCGGGCCATCCCGTACGGCGCCCGGAACGCAAAGCGCCCCCCACGCACCCGCCAGAGCCCACTTACCCTTGCTGCCTTCCGGCCCTGGGGGAGTTGGGTGAGATAGCGCCACGTGAGGGGCTGGCCCCACCCTAGCGGATGGAAGGCCCCGGAATCGAGCCGGACCCCGACCGGCCCTCCGCCCGACGATCACGTTCGCGAGCACCCCTCAACGTCTTGTATTGTTTGCGGCGGAGGATTCGCCTAGTGGCCTAGGGCGCACGCTTGGAAAGCGTGTTGGGGGCAACCCCTCACGAGTTCGAATCTCGTATCCTCCGCCAGTGCCTCACCGGGCACGTTGTCGAAGGGCCCCACCGCTTGCGGTGGGGCCCTTCGACGTTGTCCGGTCGTGATGGTCCGCGTTCGCGCCCAGCGGGCCCGACCCGCACCGGCCGGAGGATCCCGAGGTTCCTGCAAGTCTCCGTCGGAGGAGGCAACCACGGGCCGCACGAAGGCGTCACTTGCGGTGACCGAGCCCCTGTCGCCTCCTTGGAGGGCCTCCGTTGCCACCACCATCTCAACCGCCTCTGCCGCCGTCCTTGCCACCGCTGCCCGGGCAGTCCGTGGCGGTGTGGATACGGCGTACGTTCCGCTCGCGCAAGGCACTGTCGGGCGTCACACAGTGGTTCATCGACTGGGGCATACCGATCGCCCTGCTCATCGGGGTCGTCTGGGTGTTCGGTGCCAGGCGGTCCGAAAAGGGCTGGAGCGGCATCTACAGGACGTTCACGCTCATCGATCCGCCCGCGCACGTGTCGTCGTGGGTCGCATCGGTACTCGGCTGGCTGCTGGTGCCCGCCCTCATCGGTGGAGTGGCCGGTCATGTGATCGCCGCCCGGATGCAGCGGGTCAAGGAGATCGCCACCAATCACCTCTTTCAGCAAAGGGGCCTCGGCCGCCGGCTCAAGCTGCCGGGAAGGATCACCTTTCTCGAGTCGCTGCACCTGAAGAGCGCCGAGGACCAGGAGTTCCTGGACCGCTATGTGAGGCGGGCCCACCGGGGAGACTGGAAGAAGGCCCAGGACCACTGGGAGGTCCTGGTCCGGGACGTGCTCTGCACGGTCGACCTCGCCGAACTGGACCGCACCGAGGCGCTCGAATCCGCCGAGAGCTTCGCCCGCGCGGTGATGTGGATGACCGGCTACCAGGACAAGTGCCTCGTGTGCACCGCGCGCACCGACCACCCGTGACCCCTCAGGAAGGACCCTGACGATGCAGACACGAAGCGCCGTGGAGATCGCTCGCGCCGCCCTGCGCGAAATCTTTCCCACCGCCCCCGAGGACGGCCTGGACGAGGGGGCACGTCACCTCGCCCGCTGGGGAGTCGAAGGTCACGGAACTCAGCTCGGCAGCTCGGCCGCCGCGCTCATGTACATCGATCTGGCCCGGGCATCCCAGGAGAGGCAACTGCCGGGCGACGTCACTGCGGCCGTCGAAATGAGTGCCGCCGAACGGACCTGGCGTGCGCCGTCACGGCGGGGCTGACCATGAACCGCGTGCGTTCCGAGCCGCTCACCGTCCTGGTCTTCGTCCGGTGCACCGACGGGCGCCACCGTTCACCGACGTACGCGCACTCCGTCTGACCTGCCCGAAGGACCCGGCCGCTCAGCGGCCGGGTCCTTCGGCGTTCCCGGGTCGCGGCGCCCGACCGGCATGATCGGGTCGCCTTTGGCCGGAACCTCCCTGGAGTTCGGCGGACCCGCTGTCTCCTTCGCCGTCCTCGGTGCGGTCGCCGCGGCACTCGCGGGCCTGGCCCACCTCTGCGACCAGCGCTTGCGGAGCAGGCAGACCGGTCTTCCCGCCGGGCGGGACGGACAGTTGGAGGCCTCGGGAGCCCCCCGCTGAAGACCGCGGTCGTCGGCGGCTGCGTGCCGGGGCGGGGGTGCCTCGGCCCGCAGGACGGCCGGAACACCCGCGCCACAATGGCCCGATGACGGACGAGGTGTTTCTGATACCGGCCCGGCCGACCGCCACGGCCGGGCTGCTCGCCGAGGCAGCCGCCCGCCGGGGGATGGCCGTCCGGGCCCTCGGCCCCGGCTTCGGCGAACTGGCCGGCCGGGCCGTGCACTGGTGCGGTGGTCCGCACGCCGCCGCGCGGGTGGCCGGGACGCTCGGGCTGGGGCTGCTGGAACCGCCCGACGACTGGCTCACGCGGCTGCCCGAGCGGTTCACGGGGCGTCGGATCGAGCTGACCACCCTGGGCCGGGCGGCGCGGGAACTGGCCGGCTCCGGACGGCCGGCGTTCGTGAAGCCGCCGCGCGAGAAGTCCTTCCCGCCCGCCGTGTACGGGCCCGGCGCGCCGCTGCCCCGGTCCCTGCCCGCCGCCACCCCCGTGCTGGTCTCGGAGGTGGTGGACTTCGCCGCCGAGTACCGGCTGTTCCTGCTCGACGGGGAGATCGCCGCCGGGAGCCGGTACGCCGTCCACGGGCGCCTGGACCCCGCCCCCCTCGACGAGGACGCGCACGGGGCGGACGTACGCGGCTTCGCGGCCGCGCTGCTCTCCGCGACCGGCACGGACCTGCCCAGCGCCGTCACCGTCGACGTCGGCCTCGTCGGCGCGACGGGCCGGTACGCCGTGGTCGAGGCCAACATGCCGTGGTTCTCGCACAGCTACGCCGCCCGGCCCGAGGCGGTCCTGGACGTGGTCCTGCGCGCGGCCGGACCGCTGCACCGCGTGCGCGCCGCCGACCTGCCGTACGTGACCCCGTAGGGGGAGGCCCCGGGCCGGCCTCCCCCGCTCCGCTCAGCCGGTGAAGCCGAGGGCCAGGGCGACGACCGCCGGAGCCGCGTAGATCACCGGGAAGGCCACGTGGGCGTAGGACTTCGCCCGCAGCACCGTGATCACGGCGCCCGCGAAGTACAGGGCGACCCCGATCGCCGCCGCGATGCCGATCGCGGGGACGAAGACACCCACCGCCAGGCCCACCGCGCCGGCCGCCTTCGCGGTGGCGAGCCAGGTCCACCACGAGCGCGGAACCCCGTACTCGGCCAGCGGCTCCACGACCCACTTCGCCCCGAGGAACATCGAAGCCGCCGAGAATCCGACCATGAACGCGCCGACCAGGGCGAAGACAACAGCGGTGGTGGACATCCGAGCTCCCTCTCGGGCGGGCGCCGGTGCGGACTCGCTCCGGTCTGTCTCCCGCCTGCTTCACTCCTCTGACCCGCCCCGCCGCACCGATGTGACAGGCCGCGCGGAAAACTTTCGCCCGCGCTCAGGGGCTGCCGGGGACGTAGACGTCGAGGGCCGGGAAGCAGACGGCGTTGTCCGCGCTGCAGATCTCCCGGTCGCCCGGCGAGAGTTGGCGGCCGGGACGTTCGTACGTGAGCAGGCTCAGCGTCCGGCCCGAGGCGAAAGCGGCCGTGGCATCGCGGACCGGGCCCATGCCCGGGCTCTGCGGCCCGGGTCCGGTGTACCCGTACGGGGCGTGGCCGCCGTCCACGACGGCGAAGTAGACCGTGGGCCCCTCGTGGTACCGGACGCCCTCGGTCACCAGCCGGATCCCGATCCGCGCCCAGGACGTCGGCAAGGGGTTGCAGGTGGTGCTCGCGCGGGCGTCACGGACGACGGCCAGGCAGTAGTTCCGATCGTCGGGCAGCCAGGCGAGCTCGCCCGCGTCGCCCGCCGGTTCGCGGTGGATCACGATGACGGATCCGTCGTCCGGAACACGGGCCCCGGAGTCCGCGCGGGCGGCCTCCAGCAGGCGGTCGTCGGCGGCCGTGACCCTCGCGTCCCCGACCGGCTCCGCGGGCCCGGACGATCCCGACGGCCCGGACGACCCCGACGCGCGCGGCGGCTCGGACGCCGACGGGGAAGGTGCCGCGGGCGGCGGCACGGACGACGACGCCGCGGGCGCCGGCGGTGTCCACGACGGCGCCGCTGCGGGCTGCGCCGGGACCGCGGGCGGCGAGAGCGCCGGCGCGGGCGGCAGGGTGCACGCTCCCGTCGCGAGAATCGCCACCGCGCATCCCGCGGCGGCCGCCATCGTCCCGTGTCTCATCGAAATCCGCCCCCGTGCAGCTGGAACCCGTGTGCCGGGGGCAGTCTGCCGTGTCGCCGAGTCCGGCAACACGGCAGGGGCGGCGCTCAGCCGAAGCTCGGCATCTCACCCACTGTTGTCGACATGTCGATCACTGCGAAAGCGGCGCCCTGCGGGTCCGTGACCGCCGCGAACCGGCCGAACGGGCTGTCCATCGGACCGAAGTGCAGCTTCCCGCCGTGCTTCTGAGTCTTCGCCACCGCATCGTCGCAGTCCGGCACCCCGAAGTAGACCTGAATGTACGGCGGCACCTCCGGCGGGAAGTCGTCGTTCATCTTCATCCGGCCCAGCACCGGGTTCCCGGCGCCGCCGACGCTGAAGACCTTGAAGTCCATGCCGGCCATCTCGGGGTCCTCGCCCGGGTCCATCTGCTGGGCGCCGTACGGGAAGACCTTCGGCAGGAAGGCGTCCGCCTTGGCCGGGTCCCGGGTGAAGACCTCCGCCCACGCGTACGAGCCCGCCTCGCCCATCTTCTCGAAGCCCTTGTGCTCGCCCGGCTGCCAGACGCCGAACACCGCGCCGCTCGGCTCCTTCGCGATCAGCATGGTGCCGAAGGCGCCCACCTGCATCGGGCCCATCAGCACCTCGCCGCCGTTGGCCGTCACCTTCTCGGCGGTGGCCGCCGCGTCGGACGAGGCGAAGTACAGACACCACTGCGAGGGTGCGTCGGCCCCCGGCATCGGCGGGACCACGGCCGCGACGGCCTTGCCGTCGGAGTAGGCCTGCGTGTAGTTGCCGTACTCGCTGCTGGCCTCGCCGAAGGTCCAGCCCAGCACGTCCGCGTAGAAGGTCTTGGCCCCCTCCACGTCGGCGAACATCGCGTCCACCCAGCACGGAGCGCCTTCGGGGAACTCAGACATGATCGATCGACTCCTCGTCTCGTACCTGCTGTCGTCGTAGACGGTCGTACTCACGCTAGGCGCGCGGTGCGGCGACCGCGCGGGGAGCGCGCCCAGGCGGGACGCTGGAGCCATGGACAAGGACATCACCATCCGGCTGGCACAGCAGCCGGAGGCCGACGCGCTGCTCGGCCGGAGCCCGCTCGCCGCACTCGTGGGAATGCTGCTGGACCAGCAGGTGCCGATGGAGTGGGCGTTCTCGGGGCCCTGGACGATCGCCCAGCGGCTGGGCGCCGACGATCTCGACGCGCACACCATCGCCGCGTACGACCCGGAGGCCTTCGCGGCCCTGCTCTCCGAGAAGCCCGCCGTCCACCGGTACCCGGGGTCGATGGCGACGCGCGTCCAGCAGCTGTGCGCGTACCTCGTCGAGCACTACGACGGGAACGCGGAGGCGGTGTGGGCCGACGCGGCCACGGGTCAGGAGCTGCTGAAGCGCCTCAAGGCGCTGCCGGGCTTCGGGGAGCAGAAGGCGCAGATCTTCCTCGCCCTGCTGGGCAAGCGGTTCGGCGTACGTCCCACGGGCTGGCGGGAGGCCGCGGGCGGGTACGGCCAGGCCAACGTCTACCGTTCGGCGGCCGACATCACGGGCCCGGAGTCCCTGGCCAAGGTGCGGGCGCACAAGCAGGAGATGAAGGCCGCCGCGAAAGCCGCCAAGGCCTCGGGCGGCTCGTGATCCCGGCCGGTCCCGGCGGGTCCGGGTGGGCCCCGGTCGGCCCCGGCCGGTCCCAGTCGGACCGGCCGCGGAATTGACCGGCGTCACAGGCCTTCGATTGACCCCTGATTTCGGTCGCTCAAGATCGTAGATTGGTGGACATGACAGAGATCGCGACCCGCGCCGCCACCGCCGAAGCCATCCACGACGCCCCCGGCAGCCTCATCACCCTGCTCACCGACACTGCCGAGCTCACCTGCAACACCGCCACCTTCGACGAGGGTGCGGCGGGCGCCCCGGTGCACTTCCACACCAAGGCCACCGAGTTCTTCCACGTCACCGCCGGCCGGCTCGACATCCTCGTCGACGACGAGATCCACACCCTGGGCGCCGGCGACTTCATCGCGGTCCCGCCGGGCGTGAAGCACGCCTTCGCCCCCGCCCCCGGCCACACCGCCGCCGTCTTCGTCGGCTTCACCCCCGGCATGGGCCGCTTCGACTACTACCGGCTCCTCGGCCGGGTCAACGCGGGCGAGGCCACCGTGCAGGACATCAAGGACAGCTCGGCGACCTACGACAACCACTACGCGGAGAGCCCCGTCTGGAGCGGCCGCCGCCGCAGCGCGGAGCCGTAGACCACGTCCGCGTCGAGGCGGCGCAGTTCCTCCGCGATCAGTTCGGCGCCGCTGCGGATCTTCAGGGCCACCTTGCGGTCGGGGCTCTCCGGCAGGCTCAAGGTGGCCAGCACGCCCGCGGGCCGGTCCACCCGGATCTCCCCGCCCGCGGTCTGCAGGCTGACCCCGGTGATCACCGGGCCCTCGGTCGCCACCCGGGCCACCGGCACCCCCAGCCGGTCCTCCAGCCAGCGCGCCAGCAGCTCCGCGCTCGCGTTGTCGGGCTCGCTCTCCACCGCCGCGCCGGTCACCGGCAGCGGCTTCTGGTCCAGGGCCGCGGCCAGCAGCGAGCGCCACGGCGTGAGGCGGGTCCAGGCCAGGTCGGTGTCGCCGGGCTGGTAGCCGGCGGCCCGCTCGTCGAGCACGCCGACCGGGTCGAAGGCGGCGGCCGCGTCCGTGATCCGGCGCTGCGCGAGCGCGCCCAGCGGATCCCGCGCCAGGTCGGTGGGCGCGTCGGCCGGCCACCAGGCCACCACCGGCGCGTCCGGCAGGAGCAGCGGCAGGACGACCGAGCCGGCCTGCTCGGTCAGCGCGCCGTGCAGGCGCAGCAGCACGATCTCGCCGGTCCCGGCGTCGGAGCCGACCCGCAGTTCGGCGTCGACGCGGTCCGCGCGGAGCTTGTGCGGGCCGCGTGAGGTCCGTCTGATCACCGCGATGATGCGGCAGGGGTGTTCACGCGAGGCCTCGGAGGCCGCGCGTACGGCGTCGTAGGCGTTCTCCTCGTCGGTGGCGAGGACGAGGGTCAGCACCAGCCCCATGGTCGGGCTGCCTATCGCCCGGCGGGCTTCGAGCAGGGCCCGGTTGACCTTGCTGGACGTGGTGTCGGTGAGTTCGGTCCGCATGCACCGAGTCTGTCACCGCGTCACCGGCGCCTGCGCGCCGTCCCGAAGATCGAGCGCGAGATCTCCCGGCCCACCTGTGTCCCGATCGACCGGGCCAGCGAGCGGAACAGCCCGCTCCCCACCACCTGCTCGGCCAGTGAGGGGTCCGGCTTCGGGGTGCTGCGCGCGGCCCGCGCGGCCTGCTTCTGCGCCTCCTCGGCCTGCTTCTCGGCCTCGGCTGCGGCCGCGGCGGCCTCCGCCCGCGCCTCCGCGGCGGCCTGTTCGGCGCCGATCTTCTCGTACGCCGACTCGCGGTCGACCGGCGCCGCGTAGCGCGACCAGAGCGGGGAGGACTTCACGGCCTGCTCCAGGTCCGCCGCCGCGATCGGTCCCATCAGCGACTGCGGGGCCCGCAGCCGGGTCGCCGCGACCGGGGTCGGGGCGCCGTTCTCGCTGAGCACGGTGACGACCGCCTCGCCGGTCCCCAGCTGCGTGAGCAGCTCCTCCAGGTCGTACGCGGAGCGGGGGAAGGTCTTCACGGCCGCCTTCAGCGCCTTGGCGTCGTCGGGGGCGAAGGCGCGCAGCGCGTGCTGCACCCGGTTGCCGAGCTGGGCGAGGACGTCCGACGGCACGTCCTTGGGGGTCTGGGTGACGAAGAAGACGCCGACGCCCTTGGAGCGGATGAGCCGGACCGTCCGGGTGATGGCCGCGAGGAAGGCTTTGGAGGCCCCGTCGAAGAGCAGGTGCGCCTCGTCGAAGAAGAAGACGAGCTTGGGCTTCTCCAGGTCGCCGACCTCCGGCAGGTCGTTGTAGAGGTCGGCGAGCAGCCACATCAGGAAGGTGGAGAAGAGCTGCGGCTTGTCCTGGACCGCCGGGAGTTCCAGTACGGAGACCAGGCCGCGCCCGTCGGCGGCCGTCCGCAGGAACTCGCCCGTGTCGAACTCGGGCTCGCCGAAGAACTCCGAGGCGCCCTGCTGCTCGAAGGCGGTGAGCGCCCGCAGGATCACCCCGGCCGTCACCGTGGACAGTCCGCCGATCCCCTTGAGTTCGGGTCTGCCCTGGTCGGAGACGAGGAAGGCGACGACCGCGCGCAGGTCCTTGAGGTCGATCAGCTCCAGGCCCTTGGTGTCGGCGTAGTGGAAGATCAGGCCGAGGGACTGCTCCTGCGTCTGGTTGAGCTGGAGCACCTTCGACATCAGCACCGGACCGAAGCTGGTGACCGTGGACCGCAGCGGGATCCCCGGGCCGATCCCGCCCAGCGAGTAGAACGCGCAGGGGTATCCGGTGGGCTCCCACGACTGGGCCACGTCCCGGGCCCGTTCGCCGACCCTGTCGCCCGCCGTCCCGGGCACCGAGATCCCCGAGAGGTCGCCCTTGACGTCGGCGAGGAAGACGGGGACGCCGCCTGCCGACAGCTGTTCGGTGATGAGCTGGAGCGTCTTGGTCTTGCCGGTTCCGGTGGCTCCGGCGACCAGTCCGTGGCGGCCCAGCATCGCCAGGGGGATGCGGATCTGACGGTCGGGCAGGCAGTCGCCGTCCCAGAGGAGGGCCCCGAGGTCGAGCGCGGGTCCGGTGAACGCGTACCCGGCGGCGATCTCCCCGGCCGGGCCCGCCGGGTCCGGCCGGTCCGCCGGAGGGGCGGGGTCGGTGCTCTCGCTCATGCTTCACTCCCGAAATAGCGCTGTTCATCACTTTTGCACCGCCGTCACGAGGCTGCGCCCGCACGCACCGGCCCGGTAGGCTTTCCGTGTGATCTTCAAGCGCATCGGAAGCGGACGGCCCTACCCCGACCACGGCAGGGAAACCACCCGGCAGTGGGCGGACGTCGCGCCGCGCCCGGTCCGGCTCGACCAGCTCGTGACGACCAAGGGCCAGCTGGACCTCGAAACGCTGCTCGCCGAGGACTCCACCTTCTACGGCGACCTGTTCGCGCACGTCGTGAAGTGGCGGGGCGACCTCTACCTGGAGGACGGGCTGCACCGCGCCGTGCGCGCCGCCCTCCAGCAGCGCCAGGTGCTGCACGCGCGCGTCCTCGAGATGGACTGACGGCTTCGCCCGTATTGCGCCTTTCGGGTCACCATTGACCTATCAGCAGATCATTTAGTAGGCATCGACACCGGGCCGCACTACGCTGCGCCCATGAGCATGCTCACTCCCCCCGGCATGGGCGGAAAGTACCGCGTCACGGGAGCCGCCTACCCCCGTATGAGTCGTAAGCGGAGCCGTACCCGGATCGTCCTCGCTGTGCTCGGCTCGATCCTTGCGCTGGCCCTGGTCGGCTACGGGGCCCTGCAGCTCATCGACGTGTTCCGGGGCGACAGCCCCAAGCGGAATACGGCTGCGGGGGCCAAGGACTGCCCGACGACGCCTCCCGGTACCGCCGCCAAGGGCGGCCCCGGCGCCGCCTCCACCGCCCCGGCCGCCGGCAAACCGGCGGTCGTCCTCCCCCCGCCCGGGGAGATCGCGGTCAACGTCTACAACGCGACCCCGCGCGCGGGCCTGGCCAAGGCCGTCGGTGACGAGCTGGCCAAACGCGGCTTCGTCATCGGCAAGGTGGGCAACGCACCGGCCGACTTCGACAAGAAGGTCCCCGGCACGGGGATACTGCTCGGCTCCCCGACGACCGACAAGGCGGTCTTCGCCGTACTCGGCACGCAGCTCGCCGGCACCACCCAGCAGACCGACACCCGCGAGACCGCGGACGTCGACCTGATCCTGGGCGACGCCTTCAAGGAGCTGAGTACGAAGGAGGACGCGGACAAGGCGCTGGCCCTGTTGGCCAACCCCGTGCCCGCGCCCAAGAACTGCTGACGTGCGAGGCGGTCCGGACGCACCGGACCGCCGCGCGGCCCTGCTGCGCCGAGCCCTACTCCGCCGAGCCGTACATCCGGTCGCCGGCGTCACCCAGACCCGGCACGATGTAGCCGTGCTCGTTGAGCCGCTCGTCCACCGCGGCCGTCACCACCGTCACCGGCGTGCCCGCCAGCTCGCGCTCCATGATCTCGACGCCCTCGGGCGCGGCCAGCAGCACCACGGCCGTGACGTCGTCGGCGCCGCGCTTGATCAGCTCCTGGATCGCCGCGACCAGCGTGCCGCCGGTGGCGAGCATCGGGTCGACGACGTAGACCTGGCGTCCCGAGAGGTCCTCCGGCATGCGCGTCGCGTACGTGGAGGCCTCCAGGGTCTCCTCGTTGCGGACCATGCCCAGGAAGCCCACCTCGGCGGTCGGCAGCAACCGCACCATGCCGTCGAGCATGCCGAGGCCGGCGCGCAGGATCGGAACGACCAGCGGGCGCGGGTGCGAGAGCTTCACGCCGGTGGTCGGGGCAACCGGGGTCTCGATGTCGGCCTGCTCCGTGCGCACGTCCCGGGTGGCCTCGTACGCGAGCAGGGTCACCAGCTCGTCGGCGAGCCGCCGGAAGGTGGCGGAGTCGGTGCGCTTGTCGCGCAGGGTGGTGAGTTTGTGCGCCACCAAGGGGTGATCGACGACCTGCAAACGCACAACATCCTCCAAAACTCAGCCTGCGACCTGCAAAAACGGTCGCACGACGCGACCTGCACCCAAAAGGCTACGCGCTGAGGCGGCTCCTTCGCGTCCGAAGCGGCGGCCGGGCCCGCCGCTCCCCTGCGGATGCGACCCGCGCGGACGCCCAGCAGGCTGGACGGATGAGCAATACACCGGTGATCGCGGCCGTCGACGGTTCGGAACACAGCCTGCGGGCCCTGGAGTGGGCTCGGAAGGAGGCCGTCCGGCACGACTGCGGGCTGCTGGTCGCCCATGTACTGCCCGACCATGCCCAGTTGTACGCCGGGCGCCGGGCCTCGCTGCACGACGCCTCCGAGCCCGAGGAATTCGCCGACCCCGTGCGCGACTGGGTCCGGTCCCTCCTGGGTGCCGACGGCCCCGGGCTGCCCGAGGGGGTCACGTACGAGGCCCTGGAGGGCTCCGTGCCCGAGGCGCTGCGGGTGATCGGCTCGCAGGCCCGGATGCTGGTGATGGGCTCCCGGGGCCGCGGCGGCTTCGCCAGCCTGCTGCTCGGCTCCAGCAGCCGGGCGGTGGCCAGCACGGCCGCCTGCCCGGTGGTCGTGGTCCCGCACGCGGAGCGCGGCGCCATCCCCGACGCCGATGCCGACGCCGAGCAGTCGGCCGGGCGGGTGGTGGTCGGGCTGCACGCCGCCGAGACGCCCGACGACGTACTGACCTTCGCGTTCACCGAGGCCGCCGTGCGGGCGACCACCGTCCAGGTGGTCTCCGCGTACGCCATCCCGCCCTCGCCGAACCTGGTGATCGACAGCCCCTTCGCGGTGATCCCGCCGGAGGGGCTGGCCGACGAGGGGGACGGCGTACCGGCCGAACGGGAGATGCTGCGGTCCCAGACGGAGCGGCTGGCGCCGCTGCGCGAGCGGTTCCCGGACGTCCCGGTCGAGCAGGCCGCGGTGCCCGGGGACGCGGCGGGCCGGCTGGTCATCGCCTCCAGGGCGGCGGCGCTGATCGTGGTGGGCCGCCACCACCCGCGGCGCACCGCCATGTCGCTGGCGATCGGCTCGGTGGCCCATGCGGTGCTCCACCACGCGCACGGCCCGGTGGCGGTGGTCCCGACCCTCAAGGACGACGTCTGACCTGCGGCGGGGTGGCATCAAACGCGCCGTCCGGGGGAAGGTGGGTGCAGGGGGGACGACCGACCAGCCAGGGTGGTGGCCGATGCCCGACAGGCAGCCGAAGGACGAGGTGCCGGAGACCGCGGCACAGCGCCGAGCACGCCGCGCGCAGTTCCTGCGCGACCTGATGGAAGCGCGCGAGCTGCGCGATCGCGTCCAGCCCCGCCGCGCCCGGGCGGCCCGTATGCGCCAGCAGATGCGCATGCGCACCTTCCGCTGGTGATCCGGGACCCCGGCACGCCGCGACACGTCCGGGACGCACCACCCGCCCCACACCCCTCCCCGCGACCCCGCCGCCCCCGCGCCGCAACCCCGGACAGCCCCCGCCGGTGCACGGCGCGGCACGACGCAAGCGCGGAAGACCTCTCGCAAAGCCGCTGTTTCTGCCACGATGCCGATTGGGCGGGGTACGGACGGCGAGCAGCACGGCCGCTGTGCCCCAACCTCCGGCCGGGGGGACCTCCAACCGGCACGCCTAAGACCAGTGGGAGAGTCACGGTGTATTTCGCCGCACTGCTCGCGCGCACCGAAGACGGGTGGGAAGCGAGCGACATGGAACTCGACGACGTCGAGTCCCTCAGTGATCTGATCGATCTCGCCCGGTCCGCCGCTGTCGACGACGACACGGTGGTCGCCCTCATCGAGCAGGAGGACGCCTGGTTCGGCGTCGTCCGCGTGGACGGGGAGGAGGACCCGCGGTACTTCGTGTCGAACGCCTCCGCGGCCGCCCGCAGCTCCTACGGCTCGATGCTGACCAAAGAGCTGCTGGGCAGCGACGAGGAGGACGACGAACTCGACGACCTGGACCTGGACGGCACCGAGGACGGCGAGGAGGATGCCGTCGCCGCGTTCGCGGACGAGGACGCCGACGAGGACGAGGTGGGCGGGACCGGTGCGGAACCGGTACCGGCCGGTCCGCTCGGTGACCCCCGGCTGCTGGACGATCTCGGGGTGACCAACAAACAACTGATGACCCTGGACGGGGACGCCCTCTCGGAGATCGCCGACTCCCTCGGCGCCACCGAGGTCCTGGAGGCCGTCCGCTAGTGCTCCCTGCCGACAACGACGAGCCCGATCCCGTACGGGACCCGTGGCGGGACTCCATGCGCCTGGCGCTCCAGGAGGCCGCCCGGGCGGTGCCGGCCGGCGATGTGCCGGTCGGCGCCGTCGTGCTGGGCCCGGACGGGCGGATCCTCGCCACCGGGTACAACGAACGCGAGGCGACCGGCGACCCCACCGCGCACGCCGAGGTCGTGGCACTGCGCCGGGCCGCCGCCGAGCTCGGGGAATGGCGCCTTCCGGGGTGCACCCTCGTGGTGACCCTGGAGCCGTGCGTCATGTGCGCGGGCGCGCTCGTCCAGTCGCGCGTCGCCCGGGTCGTCTACGGCGCGGACGACGAGAAGGCGGGCGCCGCCGGGTCGCTGTGGGACCTCGTACGCGACCGCAGGCTCAACCACCGTCCCGAGGTGGTCCGCGGTGTCCTGGCCGACGAGTGCGCGCGGCAGCTGACGGACTTCTTCCGCGACCTCTGAGCCGCCGGGTCCGGAAAAGGCCTGCGTACGGCCGCCGCGACGCCCCCGGGCATACCGATTTCAGCGGATGGGGTTCCTTAGGCTAGGATCCATCTCGGTAGTGTGTCCGAGTGGCCGAAGGAGCTCGCCTCGAAAGCGAGTATGGGGCAACCCATCGGGGGTTCAAATCCCTCCACTACCGCTTCGATCGAGAGCCCCGCCCCGCAAGGGTCGGGGCTCTCGGCGTATTCCGATCGCCTCTCCGGAGGACACCCGCGTGACCGCCCGCCCGTTCGGCCGTTGTCACGGCATGACCAAGACCCAGCGCATGCTCGCCGCCCTCGCCCTCGCGGGGGCCGCCGCGGGCCTCGCCGCACCCGCCGCATCGGCCGCCCCGGTCTCCCCCCTCACCCTGCCGGACCTGCCGGCGGCCGCCCCGGGGATGCCCGCCGGGGCCCAGCCCACGTCGGTCCAGGAGATCGGATCGAAGCTCAGCGCCGGGGCGAACCAGCTCAACGCGCTGATGGAGCTGCCCGACCAGCTGGCCCCCGTCATCGCGCCCGTACAGCCCCTCACGGACCTCGCCGGCGCCGTGCAGTAGCCGCGGGGGCCGCAACCGCCGCCGTACGCCTCCCGTACGCCCCCTGTGCGCCCCCGAGCGCGGCCGAGCCCCCGTACGCCCCGCGGCCCCTGCAGGCCCGCGTCGCGGGCGCCGCGGGGACAACGCGAAGAAGGCCCCGACCGGAGCCGGGACCTTCGACACGTGGCACGGGGGAAGTGGCATCGGGGGACAAGCCACTTCCCCCGACGAGGACGGGACCTGCCGGTCCGGAGCGCGGTCAGGGGGAAGCTCGCGGCCCGGACCCCGCAGTGAGGCCCTGTCCCTCACCCACCGGTTTCCTGCCAGAACCGGTGGGCTCACCCCCATCCTGCGCCCACCGCAACCGCACGCTCCACGGCAAAGGACCCGGAGTACCGGGCCATTGGTCCTTAAAGGACAGGTGAGTGTCCAATCTTGACCGGTTAGACTCACCCGACTTGCTCGGACCGGTTGGGGAGGCCGCCCGCACGTGGACACCAAGAAGCTCATCACGGGTGCCCTCACCGTGTTCGCCCTCTTCGTGATCATCACCCAGCCGAAACGAGCGGCCGAGATCGTGGAAATAGGCTTTCAGGGGATATCGGATGCCGCATCCGGCATCGGCGAGTTCATGACCGAACTGGTGCGCTGACCCGTACGCTGAAGCGGTTCCCGGACTTCCGACCCCCCACTCCGACGGGTGGGGGGCTTTTGTATACCCACCACTGGCCGTATTGCCCCAATATGCCCAACTTGCCGTCAACACGGCGATATACGGTGCTTGCACACAGTGCACATCTCTTGTGATGCTATGACCGCTTTTGATGGATGAGATGACTGAAGGGGTGGCGTGACCGTGCCGGCCAGTACTGCGCCTCAAGTGCCGCCCCAGCAGGACCCCCAGGTACCGCCCCAGCCGGAGCCCCAGCGGGAACACCGCCAGGAGCCGCCCGAGGAGCCCCCGGCCGCGCCGAGACCGCCGAGCAGGGGCGCGGACACCCGGGCGCTCACCCAGGTCCTCTTCGGCCAGCTGAAGGGCCTCCAGCCGGGCACCGGCGAGCACAGCCGGGTGCGCGGGGCCCTCATCGAGGCCAACCTCCCGCTCGTCCGCTACGCGGCCGCCCGCTTCCGCAGCCGCAACGAGCCCATGGAGGACGTGGTCCAGGTCGGCACCATCGGCCTGATCAACGCCATCGACCGGTTCGACCCGGACCGGGGCGTGCAGTTCCCGACCTTCGCGATGCCGACCGTCGTGGGCGAGATCAAACGGTACTTCCGCGACAACGTCCGCACCGTCCACGTGCCGCGCCGCCTCCACGAGCTCTGGGTCCAGGTCAACGCCGCCACCGAGGACCTCACCACCCTCCACGGCCGCACCCCGACCACCGCCGAGATCGCCGAGCGGCTGCGCATCACCGAGGACGAGGTGCTGTCCTGCATCGAGGCCGGCCGCAGCTACCACGCGACCTCCCTGGAGGCCGCACAGGAGGGCGACGGCATGCCCGGGCTGCTCGACCGCCTCGGCTACGAGGACCCGGAGCTGGCCGGGGTCGAGCACCGCGACCTCGTCCGCCACCTCCTCGTACAGCTGCCCGAACGCGAGCAACGGATCCTGCTCCTGCGGTACTACAACAATCTGACGCAGTCACAGATCAGCGTGGAGCTCGGCGTCTCCCAGATGCACGTCTCCCGACTCCTCGCCCGGAGCTTCGCCCGACTGAGATCCGCAAACAGGATCGAGGCGTAACCGGAACGAGTGGAGATCATTCACGCGTTTCCCGACATATGGGGCTAATCGCCCTTCGACCTCCTCTGTCGCTGGAGATATATGTCGACATGGCGCTACAGCGCGTTGCCGACATGTGACATTCTGCGTGAACCGCGTTTGCCGCAGCCCCGCCTCCGGTATTCAGGTGGAGGCTGCGTTCCTCCGACGGGCGCGCAGTACGCGACCGTCCGCGACCTCAAGGGGGTGGCATGTCCGTAGACCAGGGCAGCTCCAAGGTGCTCACGCTCGTCAAGAGCGCGCCTGCGCCCACAGCACCTGTAGCGTCCGACCGCTCGGAAGCCATCGACACCCGCACCCTCTCCCGCTCCCTCTTCCAGCGGCTCGCCGCCCTGGATGCGGACAGCCCCGAACGGGCGTACGTACGCGACACCCTGATCGAGCTGAACCTGCCTCTCGTGCGCTACGCAGCCGCCCGATTCCGCAGCCGCAACGAGCCGATGGAAGACATCGTCCAGGTCGGAACCATCGGCCTGATCAAGGCGATCGACCGCTTCGACTGCGAACGCGGCGTCGAGTTCCCGACGTTCGCGATGCCGACCGTCGTGGGCGAGATCAAACGATTCTTTCGGGACACCTCCTGGTCCGTCCGCGTCCCGCGCCGACTCCAGGAACTGCGCCTGGCGCTGACCAAGGCCAGCGACGAGCTCGCCCAGAAGCTGGACCGCTCGCCGACCGTGCCGGAGCTCGCCGCCGTGCTCGGGGTCTCGGAGGAGGACGTCGTCGACGGCCTCGCCGTCGGCAACGCCTACACCGCCTCCTCGCTCGACTCGCCCTCCCCCGAGGACGAGGGCGGCGAGGGCTCCCTCGCGGACCGCCTCGGCTACGAGGACACCGCACTGGAGGGCGTCGAGTACCGCGAGTCCCTGAAGCCGCTGCTGGCCAAACTCCCGCCCCGGGAACGGCAGATCATCATGCTGCGCTTCTTCGCGAACATGACGCAGTCGCAGATCGGCGAGGAGGTCGGCATCTCCCAGATGCACGTCTCCCGGCTGCTGACCCGCACCCTCGCGCAACTGCGCGTAGGACTCATCGGAGAGTGAACCGGCGCCTCGCGCTTCCCAATTGACGATCCGTCAGGAAAACTGGCGCGATGCGAAAGGGAGCGCGAGCGTCCGCCGCCACCACCCTGCTCGCCCTGTGCTGCACGGCCGCCGCCGGCCTCACCGGCTGCGGCGGCCCGGCGCGGGACGGCTATGTCGCCGTGGGCGCCGCGCCCCCGGGCCCCGAACGCGGCCCGGGGGAGAACGTGGCACCGCGGGGTCGGGTGGAGTTCCAGCAGCTCGGCGGCCCGGACGTGGCGGGCGGAGCCGGGCAGTCGTCCACGACCTCCAGTACGTCGACCGGTACCGCGGGATCCGGGACCCCTGGCGGCTCCGCCCCGGGCGGAGCCACGACCACCGGCCCCGGCGGCTCCGCGGGCACCCCCGGCACCTCCGCGGGGCCGGGCAGGACCCCGCCGCCCGGCGCGCCGGGTACGCCGACGACGCCCGCGCCGCCCGGCGCACCGACCTCGCCGACCCCACCGGCCTCGCCGGGCACCCCGACGAGCCCGCCCGGCAGGCCCGGGACGACACCGCCGGCCCCGCCCGCGTCCACACCGGCCCGGCTGACGCTGTCCGCACCGGTCAGGGCGGCCGCGGCCGACCGGTGGTGCGAGCGGGTCACCGTGACCTTCACCAACACCGGGACCACCCCGGCCCGCTCGGGCACGGTCGGCTTCGCGACGCACATCATCGGCGCCCTCGGCGTCGACTGGGCCACGATCTCCACGAGCCAGGCCCTTCCGGTGCCGCTGGCGGGCGGGGCCTCGAAGGCGCAGACCTACACGGTGTGCGTGGAGTCCTGGCGGGTGCCGCCGGGCATGCACGTGGACACCCGGCAGGTCACCGCGACCTGGAGCTGAGGCGCCCGCCACCCACGGCCCGCGCCGGGTGCGGGGCGGGCCGGGCGGCCGGGCGCCATCAGTGCAGTACGACCCAGGCAGCCGCGCCGATCACGAGGACGAGCGCGATGACCAGTGCGATCTTCGCGGTCGGGTTCGAGGACCCGGCCTGCTGCTCGGCGCGCCGCTGCTGCCGGGCGCCCGGACCCGCCTGGCGGGCGGGTGCGGCCTCCTCCACGAAGGCCTTGAACATCTGCGTGCTGCCCGCGGGGTCGTAGTTGCCCTCGGGGACCTGTGAGTTGCGGTTGTCAGCCATGGAGCAGGACCCTAGCCGGTTTTCCGATTCCTTTACCGCCCCACCCCCCGGATTCATTTGCCTGTAGCAACCATGCGCTTCTATGGTTGCCTCAAGCAACGAGATGGGGGACCCCGGTGACCGTGCAGACCGCTCCGACCCTGCAGAACACCCCTAACACCCCGAGCACCCCGAGCGCCCCGGCCGCTCCGTACGCGGAGCTGGCCCGCCAGCTGACCGGAATCGGCGCGGTCCGGCGCGAGCTCGCCCGCAGCCTGCCCCCGGACTGCCCGCCCGGCGCCGCCGTCGTCCTCACCCTGCTCGACCGGCACGGGGAGATGCGGCTGAGCCGGCTGACGGAGTTCATGGGGGTCGACATCTCGGTGACCAGCCGGCACGTCACGCACATCGCCGACCGCGGCTGGATCGAGCGCGAGACCGACCCGGGCGACGCGCGCTGCCGGATCCTGCGGCTCACCCCGGCCGGCCGGGCCCTGCTCGCCGAGCTCGGCGCCCGCTGCACGGCCTCACTGGAAAGAGCCCTCCACGACTGGTCCCCCCAGGACATCGACGTACTCAACACCCTGCTGGCCCGACTCCGATCGAGCTTCTAGAGGTAAGGAAAGACATGGCCCAGTCGGAGACGACGACCGACACCCCACCCGCGTCCACGGGCACCTCCGTGCCCATGACCCACCCACAGATCATGAAGGCACTGTCCGGGCTGATGCTCGGCATGTTCGTGGCGATCCTGTCGTCCACGATCGTCTCCAACGCCCTCCCCCAGATCATCAGCGACCTCGGCGGCACCCAGTCCTCGTACACCTGGGTGGTCACCGCCGCGCTGCTGTCGATGACGGCCGCCACCCCGCTGTGGGGCAAGCTGTCCGACCTCTTCAGCAAGAAGCTGCTGGTCCAGATATCCCTCGTGATCTACGTCCTCGGATCCGTGGTCGCGGGCATGTCCCAGAACACCGGCACGCTGATCGCCTGCCGCGTGGTCCAGGGCATCGGCGTCGGCGGCCTCTCCGCCCTGGCGCAGATCGTGATGGCCGCGATGATCTCCCCGCGCGAGCGCGGCCGGTACAGCGGCTACCTGGGCGCGGTCTTCGCCGTCGCCACCGTCGGCGGCCCGCTGCTGGGCGGTGTCATCACCGACACCGAGTGGCTGGGCTGGCGCTGGTGCTTCTACGTCGGCGTACCGTTCGCGATCATCGCGCTGATCGTGCTCCAGCGCACCCTGCACCTCCCGGTCGTGCGCCGCGACGTCAAGGTCGACTGGCTGGGCGCCTTCCTGATCAGCGGCGCCGTCTCGCTGCTGCTGATCTGGGTCACGCAGGCCGGTGACTCCTACGCGTGGATCTCCTGGCAGACCTGGGCGATGACGGGCGGCGCGCTCGTGCTCGGCCTGCTGTTCATCCTGGTCGAGTCCCGCGCGAGCGACCCGATCATCCCGCTGCGGCTGTTCCGCAACAAGACCATCAGCCTGGCCTCGGCGGCCTCCCTGTTCGTGGGCATCGCGATGTTCTCGGGGACCGTGTTTTTCAGCCAGTTCTTCCAGTTGGCCCGCGGTGAGTCCCCGACGATGTCCGGAATCCTCACGATTCCGATGATCGCCGGCCTCTTCGTCTCCTCCACCCTTTCCGGTCAGGTGATCACCAAGACCGGTAGGTGGAAGGCCTGGCTCGTCTCCGGCGGCGTCCTGCTGACGGCCGGTCTGGGTCTGCTCGGCACCCTCCGCCACGACACCCCGTACTGGCACATCGCGATCTACATGGCGGTGACCGGCCTCGGTCTCGGCATGATGATGCAGAACCTGGTCCTCGCCACCCAGAACCAGGTGGCCCCCGAGGACCTGGGCGCGGCCAGCTCGGTCGTCACCTTCTTCCGCTCCCTCGGCGGCGCCGTGGGCGTCTCCGCGCTGGGCGCGGTCATGGCCAACCGGGTCACCCACTACGTCCAGGAAGGCCTCGCCGCCCTCGGCCCGAAGGCCGCGGCCCTGGGCCACGGCGGCACCGCCGGGGGCGGGATCCCCGACCTGGACAAGCTGCCCGCGCCGTTCCGCGAGGTCATCGAGTCCGCGTACGGGCACGGCGTCGGCGACGTCTTCCTCTACGCCGCCCCGTTCGCGCTGCTCGGCCTGGTCCTGGTGGTGTTCATCAAGGAGGTCGCCCTGAAGTCGAAGCCGGCGGCCCACGCCCCGGCCGCGGTGTCGGACGAGGCGGCCCCCGCCGAGAGCGCCGTCAAGGCCTAGCCGGCGCCCGACGGGCCGCGGCCTTGGCCTCGATGCCCGAGATCAGGACGTCGAGCGCGAGGCAGAAGTCGCCCTCCGGCGCCCGCCGGACCGTCCCGCCGCAGCCGTGCAGGAACTGCGAGACGGCCAGGTGGGCGCCGGTCCGTGCGGCGTCCACCAGGCCGGTGGCGTCCAGCAGCCGCTGGAGGGCGGCGTCGAAGGCCCGCGCGTGCGGGCCGATGTTCGGGAACGCGGCGGTGAGCGGGGCCACCCACGGGTGGTCCGCCACCACCCGCCGGTAACCGCGGGCCAGCGCCTGCAGCTGGCCCGGCCAGCCCGCCCCGCCGCCGCCCTCCGCCGCGCCTTCGGCCGCCCTCTCCCCGGCACCCTCCGCCGCCGCGGTCGGCGGCCTCAGCTCGCCGAGCACGCGGTCGAGGGCGAGTTCGAGCAGATCCTGCTTGGTGTCCACGTACCAGTACAGGGACATCGCGGTCACCCCCAGCCCCGCGGCGAGCCGCCGCATCGAGAACCGGGCCAGCCCGTCGGCGTCGAGCAGCCGCACGCTGGCGGCGGTGATCCGGTCCCGGTCCAGCCCGGAGGATGCCTCGCTGCGGCGTCTGGCGGGTGCGGCGGGTCTGGCAGCCAGCCACACACTGGTCCGGGTCTCGCCGGGATCGGCCGCGGTCACCATGCAGGCACCCTCCTCACGACAGGTGGATCAGTCCGGAATGCCCGGTCCGCCCTCTTGATGCTAGGGGGTGTCCTGTCGATCGGGCCGGATCAGGCCGTCGGGGCCGTCGGGGCCGTCAGGTCGTAGAAGGTGGCTCCGCCGACCGTGGACTCCTTGAAGTTGGCCTTGATCCAGGTCTCGATCTCCGTACTGGTGCCACCTCCCGGACCGCCGGGGCCGCCCCGGCCGCCACCCCCGGGCATGCCGCCCTCGGTGTCGCCGGCGCCGGTGCTCTGGCCGATGAACCAGTGGATCTTCCCTTCCCGCACGTACTTCTGGAACTGCTCCAGGGTCGGCGAGGGGTCGCTGCCGTTGAAGCCGCCGATCGGCATGACGGGCACCCCGGAGGCCAGCTGGTAGCTCGCCGCGTTCTGGGAGCCGATCGCGGCCGCCGCCCAGGTGTACTCGTCGGCCCCGGTGGTGAGGGCCTTCTTGGCTGCCGCGCTCACCCGGGCGCCGTTCAGCAGGCCGCCCGGACCACCCTGGCCGCCGCCACCGAACCGCTCGCCGCCACGTCCGCCCTGCCCCTGCGGCATCCCGCCCGGAGCCATCCCGCCCGGCGCCGTTCCGCCCGGCGGCATCGCGCCCTGGGGCGGCATCCCGCCCTGCTGCCCGCCGCCCTGTCGGCCGCCGGTCGGCATCCCGCCCTGGCGGCCCTGCCCGCCCTGGAGCATCTCGCCGAACCGGCCCGTGCCACCCGGCCCACCGGGGCCGCCCATCATCCCGCCGGGTCCGCCCCGGCCGCCCGCCACCGCCGGTCCGGCGGTCACGATGGAGCCGGTGTGCGCGGTACTCACGGTGGTCAGGCAGTACGCGAACGGCCCGGCCAGCGCCGCCGCCACGCCCAGCGCCGCGGTGGCCTGCAGCGCCCGGCGCCCGGCCCGCGCGGCGAACGGCAGCGCGACCGCGGCGAGCAGCCCGCCCACCAGGACCGCCCAGCGCAGCCACGGCAGGTAGCCGGTGGCGCGGCCGAGCAGCACGAACGACCAGACCGCCGTCAGCGCGAGCGTCCCGGACAGGGTGAGCGCGGCGGCCTTGCCGCCCCGCTCCTCCCACAGCACGGCGGCCCCCATGCCGATCAGCGCCGCCACGAACGGCGCCAGCGCCACGGTGTAGTACTCGTGGAAGATGCCCTGCATGTAGCTGAAGACGACCGCGGTGATCAGCATCGAGCCGCCCCAGGCCAGGAACGCCGCCCGGGCCATGCCCTCCAGGGAGTCCGTGGCCCGGCGGGCCCGCCAGGTGATCAGCAGACCGGCCACCAGCAGGACGAGGGCCGCCGGCAGCAGCCAGGCGATCTGGCCGCCGATGTTCCCCGAGAAGAGCCGGTCGATACCGGTCTCGCCCCAGCCGCCGCCACCGCCCCCACCGGCGCCGCCCCGGCCACCGCCGCCGACGCTGCCGGTCTCGTTGCCGCTGATCCGGCCGAGGCCGTTGTAGCCGAGGGTCAGCTCCAGGAAGGAGTTGTTCTGCGAGCCGCCGATGTACGGGCGGGAGGAGGCCGGCCACAGTTCGACGACGGCCACCCACCAGCCTCCGGCCACCACCATCGCGAGCCCCGCCAGCAGCAGCTGGCCCAGCCGCTTGCGCAGCCGGGTGGGCGCGCAGACGGCGTAGAGGAGGGCCAGCGGCGGCAGGATGACGAAGGCCTGCAGGGTCTTGGTGAGGAAGGCGAAGCCGACCGCCACCCCGGCCCAGACCAGCCACCGGGTGCGGGCCCCGTCGAGGGCGCGCAGCACGCAGTACACGGTGACGGTCAGCAGCAGGGTCAGCAGCGCGTCGGGGTTGTTGAAGCGGAACATCAGCGCGGCGACGGGCGTCAGGGCGAAGGCGGCGCCGCTCAGCAGCCCGGCCCCGGGACCGAACTGGCGGCGCACGGCGGCGTACAGCACGCCGGTGGTCGCAACGCCCATCAGGGCCTGCGGCACGAGGATCTGCCAGGAGCCGAGCCCGAAGAGCCGGACGGACAGCATCATCGGCCACAGGGCCGCAGGCGGCTTGTCGACGGTGATGGAGTTGCCGGCGTCGGAGGAGCCGAAGAAGAAGGCCTTCCAGCTCTCGCTGCCCGCCTGCACGGCGGCGGAGTAGAAGGAATTGGCGTAGCCGGAGGAGCCGAGGTCCCACAGGAGCAGGGCGGCGGTGGCGATCAGCAGCCCGGCCAGGGAGGGAAGTTCCCAGCGGGGGCGGTCGGCCGCCGCGCGGCCGGCGGTACCGGCGCGGGCCTCGGGGACCGGGAAGAGCGAGGGTGCTGCCGTGGTCATCGGATGTCGTCCTTCGCGGGAGTGTCGCGCCGCTCGGGGAAGACCCAGGCGCGGAAGAGCAGGAAGCGCAGCACGGTGGCGGCGAGGTTGGCGGTGATCAGCACGGCCAGTTCGGTGCTGTGCGCGGGATCGGCGGTGGCCGCCCCGAGCGCGGCGAGGGAGCCGCTGGTGAGGGCCAGGCCGATGCCGAACACCACGAGGCCTTGGGCCTGGTGGCGCACGGCGCGGTCCCGGCCGCGCACCCCGAAGGTGAGCCGGCGGTTGGCGGCGGTGTTGGCCAGCGCGGAGAGCAGCAGTGCGGCGCCGTTGGCGAACTGCGGGCCGGTCCCGGCGCGGAAGGCGGAGTACAGGAGCAGGTAGAGCACGGTGGAGAGCGCCCCGACGGCGCAGAAGCCGAGCAGCTGGCGGGCGAGTCCGCCCTCCACTCCGGGCAGTGCGGCGCGGTCGCGCGGATCGTCGCCGAAGGGGCGGGCGAGCCGGTCCAGCGGGAGCGCGCCGACCGCCAGGGCCCGGCCCACGCGCCAGACGCCCTTGAGGTCCTCGGTGGCGGTCCGGACGATGTGGACGGTGGAGTCGGGGTCGTCGACCCAGTCCACCGGCACCTCGTGGATCCGCAGCCCGGCCCGTTCGGCGAGTACGAGCAGTTCGGTGTCGAAGAACCAGCCCGTGTCCTCCACCAGCGGCAGCAGCCGCTCGGCGACCTCGCGCCGGATCGCCTTGAATCCACACTGCGCGTCGCTGAACCGGGCGGCGAGGGAGGACCTCAGGAGGAGGTTGTAGGCACGCGAGATGAACTCGCGCTTCGCGCCCCGCACCACCCGTGAGGACCGGGCCAGGCGGGTGCCTATGGCGAGGTCGGAGTGGCCGGAGATCAGCGGTGCGACCAGCGGCAGCAGGGCGTTGAGGTCGGTGGAGAGGTCCACGTCCATGTAGGCGAGGACGGGGGCGTCGGAACCGGACCACACCTGGCGCAGGGCCCGGCCCCGGCCCTTCTCCTCCAGGCGTGTGCTGCGTACGCCGTCCAGCGCGGCGGCGAGCCCGCGCGCGACCTCAGGGGTGCGGTCGGTGCTCGCGTTGTCGGCGACCGTGATCCGGAAGGGATAGGGGAAGGTCCGGCTGAGGTGCTCGTGCAGTCTGCGGACGCACGGGCCGAGGTCCTTCTCCTCGTTGAAGACAGGGATCACCACGTCGAGGACGGGCTCGCCGGGCACGGGCGCGAGGGGCGCCCGTGCCGGAAGGGCTCCGGGAGAGGTGTCGGTTCGCATGGTCCGACCTTCGCCGGGCGCCCTGTCACCGCCGTGTGCTGAGCCTGTGCCCCGCCTGTGAGTCCGTACGGTCCGCCTGCGCGTGCGGCAGCAGGACCTCGAAGCAGGTCCGTCCGGGCTCGCTCCGTACGCCGACCCGCCCGCCGTGCGCGGTGACCACGGCCTGGACGATGGCCAGCCCGAGCCCGGTGGAGCCCGCCGCGCGGGAGCGGGAGGCGTCACCGCGGGCGAAGCGCTCGAAGACGCGGGGAAGCAGGTCGGGGGCGATGCCGGGCCCGTCGTCCTCGATCCGCAGCCGGACGGCGGATGTTTCACGTGAAACGTGCGCGGTGACGGTGGTCCCCGGAGGGGTGTGCGTACGGGCGTTGGCGAGCAGGTTCACCAGGACCTGCTGGATCCGGGCCGGATCGGCCCGGATCGGGGCCGGTTCCTCGGGCAGGTTCAGGCGCCAGTGGTGCTCGGGGCCCGCGGCCCGGGCGTCGCTGACGGCGTCGATGACGAGCGGTGCCAGGTCGGTGTCGGAGTCACCGGTGGGCAGCGGGCGTCCCGCGTCGAGCCGGGCCAGCAGGAGCAGGTCCTCGACCAGCCCGGTCATCCGGGTGGCCTCGGATTCGATCCGGCCCAGGGCGTGCCGGGTGTCGGGGCCGGGTTCCTCCCGTCCCCGGCGGGTCAGTTCGGCGTAGCCGCGGATGGAGGCCAGCGGGGTGCGCAGTTCGTGGCTGGCGTCGGCGACGAACTGCCGGACCTGCATCTCGCTCTGCTGGCGGGCGGTGAGGGCGGAGGAGACATGGCCCAGCATCCGGTTGAGCGCCGCGCCGACCTGGCCCACTTCGGTACGGGGGTCGGCCTCGGCGTCCGGGACCCGCTCGTGGAGGGCGGGCTCGCCCTTGTGCAGGGGAAGTTCGGAGACGCGGGTGGCGGTGGCGGCCACCCGGCGCAGCGGGCGCAGGGCGACCCCGACCAGGGCCTGACCGGCGAGGGAGGCCGCGATCAGCCCGGCGAGCGTGACGCAGAGCTCCACGCCGATCAGGGTGCGCACGGTGGAGTCGACGTCGCTCAGCGGGAAGCCGAGGGCGAGGCTCCCCTCGTGGGAGATCAGCACCCGGTAGCTGCCGAGACCCGGGAGCTCCGCATCCACCGGCCCGGGCGTACCCTGCGCGGACTTCCGCGCGGCCTGGGCGAGGGCTTTGCCCTGGGCCTCGGTCAGCGGCGGCGGCTGGTCGACCGACCATCCCTCGGCGCGGACGTTGCGGGCCGTCCCGAGGACGGTCCCGGCGGGATCGAGCCGGATCCCGGCAGCGTCCAGCGGGCTGCCGGGAGCCATGACGAAGCCGGCACCGCTCTCCCGGGCCGGCTTCCCGCCGGGCGCCCGGACGGCCATCCTCACGGAAGCCTTCAGCTGATCGTCGAGCTCGGTGACCAGGTACGAGCGCAGGGCGAAGGTGGTGACGGTCCCGATGGCCGCACCCACGACGGCGATCAGCGCCACCGCCGAGACGACGAGCCGGGTGCGCAGCGACCAGGGCCGGCGGCCAGGTGGTCGCCGGTTCCTGCGGAGTGCCACTACTCGCCCGGCTTGATCAGGTAACCGGCGCCGCGTCGCGTGTGGATCATCCTGGGCAGACCGGGGCCGCTCTCCAGCTTCCTGCGCAGGTAGGAGATGTAGAGCTCGACCACATTGGCCTGGCCGCCGAAGTCGTAGGACCACACCCGGTCCAGGATCTGCGCCTTGCTCAGCACGCGCCGGGGGTTGCGCATCAGGTAGCGCAGCAGCTCGAACTCGGTGGCGGTCAGGTGGATCTCCTGGGCGCCCCGCACCACCTCGTGGCTGTCCTCGTCCAGCCGCAGATCGCCGACGGCCAGCACCGAACCGCCGCGCGCGGCCTGTGCCGCGCCGGAGCGCCGGACCAAGCCGCGCAGCCGGGCCACGACCTCCTCCAGGCTGAAGGGCTTGGTGACGTAGTCGTCGCCGCCTGCCGTGAGGCCCGCGATCCGGTCCTCCAGCGAGTCCTTGGCGGTCAGGAACAGCACGGGGACCTGGGGGATCTCGCGGCGCAGGCGCCCCAGGACGGCCAGGCCGTCCATGTCGGGAAGCATGATGTCGAGGATGACCACGTCGGGCCGGAACTCCCGGGCCGCCCGCACCGCGCCCGCCCCGTCGCCGGCGCTGCGGACCTCGCAGCCCTCGTAGCGCAGGGCCATGGACAGCAGCTCGGAGAGCGAGGCCTCGTCGTCGACGACGAGCACCCGGCAGGGGCCGCCGTCGGGCCGCACCAGGGCCGTGGGGTGGTTGGTGGACGTGGACGCATGGGAGGTGGTCGTCGCAGTCATACCGAACACGCTGTCCCGGGCCTCTGAGAGCGTTCTTGTGCCTACCTGTGAATTTCCTGAGAAAGGGAATCCGCGGAGAGAGGCGGGGCGCCGGGGCCGGGGGGCGTCAGCCGTCGAGGCGGAACAGCCGGGCGCCGTTGTCGTGGCAGACCGCCCGCAGCCAGTCGTCACCGAGGCCGAGCCGTTCGAGCGCGGCGAGCTGGTGCTCGTAGGGGTAGGGGATGTTCGGGAAGTCGGTGCCGAGGAGGATCCGGTCGCCGAGATCCCCGAGGCGTCCGAGATCCCCGGGCGGAAAGCCGTGCATCTGCTCGGAGAAGTCGGTGAAGGCCATGGTGGTGTCCAGGCGCACCTCGGCGTACCGGTCGGCGAGGTCGAGGAAGTCGGTGTACTCGGGCATGCCCATGTGCGCGATGACGAGCGGCAGCCTCGGGTGGCGGGCCAGCAGCCGGGCGATCGGCTCGGGCCCGGTGTGCTTGCCCGGGACGGGACCGGAGGCGCAGTGGATCACGATCGGGAGGCCGGCCTCGGCGAGCAGCCCCCAGACGGGGTCGAGCCGGTCGTCGTTCGGGTCGTAACCTCCGACCTGGAGGTGGGACTTGAAGACCCGGGCTCCGGACTCGACGGCTTGGCGGACGTACGCGTTCACTCCCTCCTCCGGGAAGAACGTCGCGGTGTGCAGGCAGTCGGGGGTGCGGGCGGCGAAATCGGCGGACCAGGCGTTGAGCCAGGCGGCCATCGCCGGTTTGTGCGGGTAGAGCATGGCGGTGAACGCCCGTACCCCGAACTCCCGCAGGAGCCCGACGCGCTGCTCCTCCTCGTGCCGGTAGGTGATGGGCCACTCGACACCGGTCAGCGGGCCGACCGCGTCGAAGTAGTCCCACACCTTGTCCAGGACCCGCTCGGGCATGAAGTGGGTGTGTACGTCGACCAGTCCGGGCAGCCCGAGCCGCTCCCGGAAGGCACGTACCGCCTCAGCCGTTGCGGACAAAGCCGTGGCTCCGTTCGACGGTCGCGACGTGCAGGGTGTAGCTCTCGTACCAGTCGGCGCGGCCCTGCTTCATGGCCGCCTGGTGCTCCAGGTCCTTGCGCCACACGGTGAGGGACTCGTGGTCGCGGAAGTAGGCGACGGTGATGCCGAGCCCTCCGGGGGTGCGCGCGGATTCGTAGCCGAGGTATCCCGGGTTCGTCCGGACGATCTCCTTCATCCGCGCGAGGGTCTCGGGATATCCGCTGTCGTCGTCGGTGCGGATATTGCTGAAAACGGCCATGACATAAGGCGGTTCGAAGGCCTGTACCGGCTGAGTGGTCATGTCGAACACCCTCGGCGGAGCGCCCCCGGCATGTCCACCGGAATCGGCCCCGAAAGGCCAAAGGGATCCAAGTTTTGACCATGGCCGCCACGATCGCAGCCGTGCTCCGCGCCATGGTCCGAGCCTCGGTCCACCGGTGTCAGAACAGCCCGCCCTGCTCGGCTGGAGTCGCGGAGGCGGACGGGATCGGCGCCGTCGGGACCGAGGTCACGGCCTCGTCCCCCGGAGCGGTGAGCTCCCATCCCGCCAGCAGCCGGGTGTCCACCACGAGTCCGTCCGCGAGGTGGAGATCGGGACCGGCCGCGCCCGCCAGCCGGCCCACCACGGACCCGCCGGACACCATCTCGGTGAGCACCCGCGCCGGCCCGGGCAGGCCCGGCAGGGAGTCCAGCCCGAACGCCCCGGCGTGGTCGGCCACTTCGCACTCCACCCGCTCCAGCGACTCCGGCCACCCGGCCAGCGCCGCCGCCCGTGCGTGCAGTTCGGCGACCTCCCGGGCCCGATCGGTGGCGGCCGGCAGGTGGGCCCGTACTCCGCGCTTGCGGGCGTACGCGATCCGGTCGGGCACCCCGAGCGCCGCCCGCAGCAGCTCCTCGGTGCGCCGGGTGGCCATCAGAGGACCGCGCCCGAGCCAGGCCCATGCCACCGCCCCCTGCTCCAGCAGCCGGGCCGAACCACGCTCCTCGGCGGTGATCCCGACCTTGACCATGCCGGGACCGAACCAGGCCAGGTAGACCCGGTAGGTGCGCGGATCGGCGGCGTTGGTGTCGGCCGCCACGGAGAACGACCGGTCGAGGCGGGCGCACTCGGGGCACTGCGCGTTCCCGGCGCGGCCCGGCACGGTGTCCGCGGTGGGGCAGGGCGTCCGCTTCCCGGCCCGCCGCACACCGAGGCAGTGCCGCTCCCCGCGAGCGGCGAAGGCGATCCGCTGCCCGTACGCGAGCTCGCTCACCCGCTCGCCGCGCCCGTCCCCGTACCAGCCGATGGCGGGGCGGCCGTCCGTCCACCGGATGCCGGTGCACCACCAGGTCACAGCGGGAGCGGCCGCTCGAAGAAGGTGTCCAGGACGACGGTGGCGTGCGTACCGCTGACACCGTCGATGGCGTAGAGGCGGCGCAGCACGTCCTGCAGCTGTCCGGTCGAGGCCGTACGCACCTTGACCAGCACGGACGCGCTGCCCGCGATGATGTGCGCCTCCTGGATCTCGGGGATCGCGGCGAAGTCGGCACCCGACTCGCCCATCCAGGCGTTGGAGTCGACCATCACGTAGGCCAGGACTCCACTGCCGACGGCCTCCGGGTCGACGTCAACGGTGGTCCGCCGGATCACCCCGCGCTCGCGCAGTTTCCGTACCCGCTCGTGGGTGGCCCCCGCCGAGAGCCCGACGGCCGTGCCGAGAGCGGCGTACGACTGGCCGGCGTCCTGCTGCAGGCGCAGGACGAGCGCACGGTCGATGTCGTCCACGCAATCTTCCTCTCATGGGTCTGTCGACCCTTGCGAAGACAGTACCGGATCCTGCAATGTCACCATCAGACCGAACAGAATTCGGCAAATCCTTTCCAGGGGGAATCATGTCTGCCATCGCCGACCTCACCTTGTACGAGATTCTGGACGAACGCTTCCGGACCGGCCGCTGCGCCAACGGCGACGCCCGGCTGGACCGGCTCTACGACGGCTGCCGCTGGGCGGAGGGCCCGCTCTACCTGCCCGCCTGGCGGCAACTGGTGTGGAGCGACATCCCCAACGACCGGATGCTGCGCTGGGACGAGGCGACCGGCACGGTCTCCGTCTTCCGCTCCCCAGCCGGCCACTCCAACGGCAACACCCTGGACCGCGAAGGCCGCCTGATCACCTGTGAGCAGGGCAACCGGCGCGTCACCCGCACCGAACCGGACGGCAGCCTCACCGTCATCGCCGACCGCATCGACGGCAAGCGGCTCAACAGCCCGAACGACGCGGTCGTCCGCTCGGACGGCTCCATCTGGTTCTCCGACCCGGACTTCGGCATCACCAGCGACTACGAGGGCCACCGCGCACCCAGCGAGATCGGCGCCTGCAACCTCTACCGGGCCGACCCCTCGACCGGCGAGGTCCGGACGGTCGCCGACGGCTTCCTCGGACCCAACGGCCTCGTCTTCTCCCCGGACGAGAGCGAGCTGTACGCCGCGGACACCCGGGCCGGCCACATCCGCGCCTTCAAGGTCACCGACGACGGCACCCTCACCGGCGACCGCGTCTTCGCCACCTGCCCCGGCGTGGACAACATCCGCTTCGACGACGAGGGCCGGCTGTGGGCGGCCGCGATGGAGGACGGCGTCCGCTGCTACGCCGCGGACGGCACCCTGATCGGCCGGCTCCGCATCCCCGAACCGGTCTCGAACATCGCCTTCGGCGGCGCCAAGAACAACCGCCTCTTCATCACCGCCACCACCTCTCTCTACTCCCTGGTGATGTCGGTGACCGGCCTGCCCCGGGTCCTGTGAGGACCGGGCCGCCTACCGGGCGACGAACTGGGTCAGGATCGCCTGCACCTCGTAGATGTCGACGCCCTTGGTGAAGGTCTTCGCGATCGGCGCCGAGCCGCCGGATATCCATATCTTGAGCTCGGCGTCGAGATCGAAGTGCCCGGCGGTCTCGACGGAGAAGTGCGTGATGCTCCGGTACGGGATGGAGTGGTATTCCACCTTCTTCCCCGTGAGCCCCTGCTTGTCGACGAGCACCAGCCGCCGGTCGGTGAACAGGATCGTGTCGCGGATCAGCAGGTACGCGGCATGCACCTGCTCCCCCTGCCCCAGCAGCCGCGCGTAGTCCCGCTGCGCCGACACGGGGTCGACGGTGTGCGCGTTCCCGAACAGTCCCATGAGTGCCCCCGTTTTCCAGCGCCGGACTTCCGGCTTCGAACGATCTCCGAAAACCGTACCGAGGCCGGCCCCTCGTCCACGTCCCCCGCCAGAGCCATCCCACCCCTGACATCCTCCGGGGGACCCCGTCCCCATCAAGGAGGAGACGGCACACCGTCAGGACATACGACAGAGGCCCCCAGGATTTCTCCTGGGGGCCTCTGTCCTGCTGTGCACTCGGCAGGATTCGAACCTGCAACCTTCTGATCCGTAGTCAGATGCTCTATCCGTTAAGCTACGAGTGCTTGGGCTTCTCGGGGTTTTGCGCCCCGTTGGCCTTGCGAGAACAACAATACATGGACCTCGCCGGGACGCGAAATCCATTACCCAAACCGCTTCTGACCTGCGGAAACGAGCCGGATGGAGATCATCCGGATGGGTTCGCGCAGAGGGCGGAGCGGACCGGATCGTCCCGGAACGCATCGAAGCCCCGGTCCGTCAGGACCGGGGCTTCGATGAGGTGCGGAGGCGGAGGGATTTGAACCCTCGATGGGTGGTAAGACCCAAACCGCATTAGCAGTGCGGCGCCATAGACCGGACTAGGCGACGCCTCCAGCACACCCCCGCGTACGAAGGTGCGTGCAGATGATGACACAGGCGCAGGGCCCCTCACCAATCCGCTCCCACGGTACTAGGCGGGACGGCCGGAGGGCAAAGCCTTAAAGCGGCCGTGGCACGCAACGTCGGCGCCCCCGCGTCGTTGGGCAGGCGTACGACGTGTTCGGACGACCTGGAGTGCCCCATGCTGCGTCTCGCCGCCTTCGCCGTCACCTCCGCCCTGGCCGCAACGGTGGCCGGGCCGCTGCCCCCGCTCCCGCTGGGCCGGCTGCTGGCGACGCCCGACCGCCTCACCATCTCCATGGCCGACACCGGAAACCGCCGGCTGGACCGGGAGTACCGGCTCGAATGCGGCCCCGTCGGCGGCGACCACCCGGAGGCGGAAGGTGCCTGCGCCCGGCTGGATCAGCTCGCCCGCGAGGGGAAGGACCCCTTCGCCCCCGTCTCCAAGCGGCAGATCTGCACCATGCAGAACGGAGGTCCCGCCACGGCCCGGATCACCGGAACGTGGAACGGCTACAAAGTGGACGCCACGTTCCGGCGGACCGACGGATGCGAAATCCGCCGCTGGGACGAGTTGGAACCTCTGCTTCCGAGTGGGCGTTCCTGACCTGCGAGGATGCGCGGGATGGGCGGTATCCGCCACACATCGGCCACCCCATCGCGGGCCTGTGGCCTTAGACTCCTCCCGTGACTTGCCGGTAGTTGTTGGTCAGGGAGGAAGCTCGTCGTGAGCAGCAGGCCATCCCGAGGCGCTGCTCGCCTCGCAGCAATACTCGATGCCCTTCCGGACGCGCTGTTGCTCGTCAACGCCAACGGCACGGTCGTCAACGCCAATTCGATCGCGCTCGAGATCATGGAGAGCCCCGGCACCGGGCTCGTCGGCCGGGGCGTGCTCGACCTCCTGCCCGAGTTCGACTCCAAGCTGATCCCCGGCTCCATGCGCCGGCCCGGCGAGGACGACGGCGGGCGCACCAAGCCCAAGCGGATGATCGCGCGCCGTACCGACGGCTCCGAGTTCCCCGTCGAGCTCACCAGCGCCCATCTCGACGGACGCGACGCCTACCGCGAGCCGCAACCCTCGTACACGGGCGACGAGCTGCTGATGCTCGTGGTCCGCGACCTCTCGCAGACCGTGGACACCGAGGCCGAGCTGGCCCGCTCGCAGCGGCAGACCGAGATGATCCTGCGCGCCGCCGCCGAGGGCGTCGTGGGCACCGACACCGACGGACGGGTGGTCCTGGTCAACCCGGCCGCCGCCCAGATCCTCGGCTACCGCGCCACCGACCTCGGCAACCGCGAACTGCACGGCCTCATCCAGCACTCCCGCGCCGACGGCTCCCCCTTCCCCTTCGAGGAGTCCCCGCTCGCCGACACCCTGCGCAGCGGGCGCAAGCACCGCGTCCGCGGGCAGGTGCTGTGGAACAAGGCCGGACAGCCGGTCGCCGTCGACCTGACCACCTCGCCCGTACGGGACGGGGAGCAGCTCGTCGGCGCCGTGATGACCTTCACCGACCGGCGGCCCTACGACGCCCTCGCCGCGCGGCACGCCCAGCTGATGGCCGTCCTCGGCGAATCCCTGCGGGGGCCGCTGGACGAGCTGCGCGGTGAGCTCGCGACGCTGGCCGCCGACGACGCCGGACAGCTGTGGCCCGAGGCCAACCAGCTGCTGCACCACCTGGCCGCCGGGTACTCGCGGATGACCACGCTGGTGGACAACGTCCTCGGCTACCAGCGCCTGGACACCGGCCGGGACCGGCTCACGAAGAAGAACGTCCTGATCAACACCGTCGTCACGGCGGGCGTCGACGGGGCCGTCGAGCTGATCGGTCCGGGCCGCGTGCAGTTCGCCGTCCACGCGCCGACCATCGAGGCCGAGGTGGACGCGGACCGGATCTCGACCGCGCTCGCCCACCTGGTCGCGGACGTCGCCGGGGTGGACGCGACCGGCAAGACCCGCCAGGGCAGCGGCTACAGCGACTCGACGATCGTGGTGGCCGCCGCGCAGCGCGGCGACGTCGTACGGATCGAGGTGCGCGGGCCGTACGAGGGCGGTAGCCCGGTCCACGAGCCGATCGTGCGGGGGATCGTGGCCGCACACGGCGGCGTGCTGCAGACGGTGGAGGTCCCGGGCGCGCCCGGCGGGGCGTACGTGCTGGAGCTCCCGCTCGGCTCGGGTGCCGGGACGGTGACCCTGCCCGAGCCTGCGGAGGAGCCCCCGGCCGGTCCGGCCTCGGACGGTGCGGGAACGGCCGGGGGCGCGGCTCCCGGAAAGGTCTCCGGCGGCCGGCGCGGCCGCCGCGGGGTGGACGCCTTCCTGGACGACGGGCCCACCGGTCCCGAGGCGGCGCAGGCCGCACAGGCCGCACAGGCCGCACAGGGTGGTGGCGCACTGGCGCTGCCTTCCGGGCGGCGGCGCGCTGGCGAGGCCGGCGACGCTCCCGAGACGGGCCCCGAACTCGCTCAGTCCCCGGTGAACCCGGCTGGACTCGGCACCGGTCGCAGGCGCGGCCGGGCCGGTGACGGCAGCGGCGAGGCCGAAGGCGCCGGCGGGCACGACGGCCCCGGCCGGCCCGTGCCCCCGCAGGGCACCGCCATGCCCGCGCTCCCGCCCGTCCCCACAGTGCCCCCGGTTCCGGTCACCGAGCATCCCGCCGGGCGGCGCCGGGCCCTGGGTCCGGCCGGTCCGGCGCAGCCCGGCGGCCCCGTCCCCGCGACGGGGCTCGGGCCGGCTCCCGTTCCCGCGCGGCCCATCGCTCCCGAGGGCGGTTTCGCGCTGCCGGCGGGCCCGACACCGGCTCCCGCCGCGGCCGACTCCGACGCCGACGCATCGGCCGGGCGGCGTGGCCGCCGGGTGCTGGGCGCCCCGGGCGCCGAGCCCGAGGCCGCAACCGCCGCCGCGCCCGCCGCCGCTGCCGCCCCTGCGGCGCAGCCCGACGCGTCCGCCGAGAACCCGACCGGGCGGCGCCGCGCGCTGGCCGGTCCCCCGGCGTGGCCGGTTCCGGCGGCCCGTACCGCTCCCGAGGACGACGAGGCCTCCGGCCAGGTCGCACTCCCCGGTGCGCGTCGACCGCAGGACACCCCTGCGGAGGGCCAGGCCGCGCAGCCGATCAGCGTGCGCGCCCTCGGCACCCTCGGCCAGGGCATCTCCGTCGACCCGGGTGGCTCCGGCCCGGCTTCCGGGGCCGGTGCGGCTTCCGGTTCCGGCCGGCGTCGCCGGCTCGCCGAGCCCGCCCCGCAGGGCCGCGCCTTCGCGATAGGGGCGCCCGAGGCGGGCGCCGACGAGGGCCCAGAGCCGCTGGACGGCCCGGGAGGCGCCGTCGAGGTCGTCAACCGGCCCGTGCCGCGGCCCGTGGACGACGAGCTGCCGCCGGAGCCCCTGGACAACCCGCGCCGGCTCCTGGTGTGGCCCGCGCCCGATGTGCAGACGCAGCAGGCGCTCAGCAACCGCGGCTACCGGCCGGTGATCGTGCACTCCCGCGAGGAGGTGGACGCGCAGATCGCCGCGTTCCCCGCCGCGCTGTTCGTCGACCCGCTGACCGGGCCGATCACCCGGACGGCCCTGCAGTCCCTGCGTCAGGCCGCGGTGGCCGCGGAGGTCCCCGTACTGGTCACGGCCGGGCTGGGGCATGCCACGCGCGAGGCGGCGTACGGCGCCGATCCGGCCGTTCTGCTGAAGGCCCTGGCGCCGCGTGACAGCGAACAGCACCCCTCCCGGGTGCTGCTGATCGAGGAGCGCGACGAGATCGCGACCGCGCTGACCGCCGCCTTGGAGCGGCGCGGCATGCAGGTCGCACGGGCGGGTGCCGACACCGACGCCGTGGAACTGGCGACGCGGATGCGGCCCAACCTGGTGGTGATGGACCTGATGCAGGTACGCCGTCGGCGGGCCGGGATCGTGGACTGGCTGCGTGCCAACGGGCAGCTGAACCGCACCCCCCTGGTCGTCTACACCGCGACCGGCATCGACCCGGCCGAACTGCCGCGGCTCGCCTCCGGCGAGAGCGTCCTGTTCCTCGCGGAACGGTCCACCACGGCGGACGTCCAGGGCCGCATCGTGGACCTGCTGGCCAAGATCGGCACCAACTAGTAATCCTGGGCCGATGGCCATCATCAACACGAGCGAGCACACCGTCCCCGCCGACAACGGAGAGGTGAATCTGCTCATCGCACGGCAGGTGGAGCCCGGCCACGAGGAGACCTTCGAGGCCTGGGCCCACGGCATCCTGGAGACGGCCGCGGGCTTCCCGGACCACCTCGGGTACGGGCTCTTCCGGCCGGCGACGGAGGGCGGGCCGTGGTTCCTGGTCCACCGCTTCCGCAATCAGGCCGCGTTCCAGCGCTGGCAGGACTCCCCGGAGCGGGCGCAGTGGTTCGCCAACTGCCTCGGACACCACCACACGGAGATAGCCCGCCGGGAACTGCACGGCATGGAGACCTGGTTCGCCAAGCCGGGTACGACCCGGCCCGCGCCGCCGCGGTGGAAGATGGTGATCAGCTCTGGGCTGGCGATCTTCCCGATCTCGCTGATCGGCAACGCGGTGCTCGGGCCGTACCTGGTGGATCTGCACTTCGTGCTGCGGACGGCCGCCTTCGCCGTCGTGTTCAGCACCCTGATGACCTACGTGGCCATGCCCGCGGTCAGCAGGCTGCTGCGGCCATGGCTCACCCGGGGTTAGGCGCCCGCGGTCGTCAGTCGAGCTTGGTGACGTCCAGCGCGCCGTCCGCGTACTGCTTGCGGATCACCTTCTTGTCGAACTTGCCGACACTGGTCTTCGGCACCGTCTCGATGAACGTCCAGCGCTCCGGCAGCTGCCACTTGGCGATGGTCAGGGAGAGGAACTCGCGCAGACCCGTGTAGTTCACGCTCGCGCCCTCCTTGAGGACGACCGTGGCCAGCGGGCGCTCTCCCCACTTCTCGTCGGGGACGGCGACGACGGCGGCCTCGGCGACCTCGGGGTGCGCCATCAGCGCGTTCTCCAGGTCCACGCTGGAGATCCACTCGCCGCCGGACTTGATGACGTCCTTGGCGCGGTCGGTGAGGGTGAGGAAGCCGTCGGCGCTGATCACGCCGACATCGCCGGTCTTGAGCCAGCCGTCGGCGCTGAACTTGTCCTCGGGCCGGAAGGGTTCGCCGGACGCGCCGCCGTAGTAGGAGCTCGCGATCCAGTTGCCGCGCACCTCCAGCTCGCCCGCCGACTCCCCGTCCCAGGGCAGGAGGTCGCCGCTCGGGCCGATCAGCCGGGCCTCGACACCCGCCGGGAAGCGGCCCTGGGTGATCCGGTAGGGCCACTCCTCCTCGGCGCTCAGGCCGGCCGGCGGGTGCGCCATCGTGCCCAGCGGCGAGGTCTCGGTCATGCCCCAGGCGTGGCAGACGCGGACGCCGAGCTTGTCGTACGCCTCCATCAGGGCGGGCGGACAGGCCGAGCCGCCGATGGTGACGTGCTTCATCGAGGTCAGGTCGCGCGGGTTGGCGGTGACCTCGGCCAGCAGGCCCTGCCAGATGGTGGGAACGGCCGCGGCGTGCGTGGGCTTCTCCCGCTCGATCATCTCGGCGAGCGGGGCGGGCTGCAGGAAGCGGTCCGGCATCAGCATGTTGATGCCGGTCATGAAGGTGGCGTGCGGCAGTCCCCAGGCGTTCACGTGGAACTGCGGGACCACGACGAGGGTGGTGTCCCGGTCCGTGAGACCCATCGACTCGGTCATGTTGACCTGCATGGAGTGCAGGTAGACCGAGCGGTGGGAGAAGATGACGCCCTTGGGCTCCCCGGTGGTGCCGGAGGTGTAGCACATGGCGGCCGCCTGGCGTTCGTCCAGCTCGGGCCAGTCGAAGCTGTCGGAGCCGGCCGCGAGGAGCTCCTCGTACTCGTGCACGCGCACGTTCAGGCCTTCGAGCACGGAGCGGTCGCCGATGCCGCTGACCACCACGTGCTCGATGGTCGGCAGGTGCGGCAGCAGCGGCGCGAGCAGGGGCAGCAGCGTGCCGTTGACCAGCACCACCCGGTCGGCGGCGTGGTTGACGATGAAGACCAGCTGCTCAGGGGGGAGCCGCAGATTGAGGGTGTGCAGGATCGCGCCCATGGAGGGGATCGCGAAGTACGCCTCGACGTGCTCGGCGTTGTTCCACATGAGGGTGGCGACCCGCTCGTCCTGCTGGACTCCGAGCTCGTCGCGCAGGGCGCCGGCGAGACGGGTGGCGCGGTTGCCGATCTCGGCGAAGCTGCGGCGGTGCGGCTCAGCCTCCCCGGTCCAGGTCGTGACCTGGGACTTCCCGTGGATCGTCATTCCGTGTCGGAGTATGCGGGTGACGAGGAGCGGTACGTCCTGCATGGTGCTGAGCAAAGCGTCCTCCCGGTGAGCGCTGCGGCGCTGCGGCGGCTACGGATGCTGCCGATTCTGCGCACATACCGGTCGGTCTGTCACTACCCGGGAGTAGAAACCAGGGCGTGTTTCACGTGAAACATCCCCGGGCGTCGTCGTGTTTCACGTGAAACACCGTCCGTCACCGGACCGGCATGAGCTCCGGGTCCTCGCGGAGTTTGCCCAGCGCCCGGGAGACCGCGCTCTTGACCGTGCCGACCGAGACCCCGAGCAGTTCCGCCGTCTGCACCTCACTCAGGTCCTCGTAGTAGCGCAGGACGACCATGGCCCGCTGCCGGTCGGGCAGCCGGGTCACCGCACGCCACATCGCGTCGCGCAGCGCCTGCGCCTCGGCGGGGTCGCCGGCCGGAGCCGACTCGGTCTCCGGAAGCTCGTCGCATGCGAACTCGTCGACCTTGCGCTTGCGCCACTGGGAGGTACGGGTGTTGACGAGGGTCCGACGGACGTAGCCGTCCAGGGCGCGGTGGTCCTCGATCCGGTCCCAGGCCACGTACGTCTTCGCGAGGGCCGTCTGGAGCAGGTCCTCCGCATCGCACGGGTTGGCGGTGAGGGAGCGCGCGGTGCGCATCAGGACCGTGCCGCGGGTCCGTACGTACGCCGAGAACGACGGGTACGGCGTCGGATTCGAGGCGAGCGTGCACACAGGCGTGGTCATGTCTCCACGCTAGGAGCGCCCGCCCGCCGTGGGATCGGCCGCAGGTGCCGATGGTGGATCCACCTCAGGTTGTAGGAACAGGGCCGTCCCCACCCCCTGAAGGTGGAGGGGGCGGGGGCCACGGGTCCCGGATCTCAGCCGTCGGCGCCGAGGATCAGACCGGAGGTGGGGACCCCGGTACCGGCCGTGACGAGAGCGTGCGCCGCGCCCGCGACCTGATTGACGGAGGTGCCGCGCAGCTGGCGGACGGCCTCGGCGATGCCGTTCATCCCGTGCAGGTACGCCTCGCCGAGCTGGCCGCCGTGGGTGTTGAGCGGCAGCGCGTCCGCGGCCACGAAATCCGCGGCCTCGCCCGGCGCGCAGAAGCCGAATTCCTCCAGCTGCATCAGCACGAAGGGGGTGAAGTGGTCGTAGAGGATGCCGACGTCGATGTCCGAGGGCCGCAGCCCACTGGTCCGCCACAGCTGGCGGGCGACCACGTCCATCTCCGGCAGCCCGGTGAGGTCGTCACGGTAGAAGGAGGTCATGCCCTCCTGGCGGCGCCCGGCACCCTGCGCGGCCGCGGTGATCACGGCGGGCGCGTGTCTCAGGTCCCGGGCGCGCTCGGTCGTGGTGACGACGACGGCCTGGCCGCCGTCCGTCTCCTGGCAGCAGTCCAGCAGCCGCAGCGGCTCCACGATCCAGCGCGAGGCGGCGTGGTCGGCGAGGGTGATGGGCTTGCCGTGGAAGTAGGCGGCGGGGTTGTTCGCTGCGTGCCGGCGGTCGGTGACCGCGACGTGCCCGAATGCCTCGGGGGTGAGGTTGTAGGTGTGCAGGTAGCGCTGGGCGGTCATGGCCACCCAGGAGGCGGGGGTCAGCAGCCCCCAGGGCAGCGACCAGCCGAGCGCCGCACCCTCCGCCGAGGGCTCCCGCTGCTGCACCCCGGACCCGAAGCGGCGTCCGGAGCGTTCGTTGAAGGCGCGGTAGCAGACGACGACCTCCGCGACCCCGCTGGCGACGGCGAGGGCGGCCTGCTGGACGGTGGCGCAGGCCGCGCCGCCGCCGTAGTGGATACGGGAGAAGAAGGACAGGTCCCCGATGCCCGCCGCCTGGGCGACGGTGATCTCGGGGCTGGTGTCCATGGTGAAGGTGACCATGCCGTCGACATCGGCGGGGGTGAGTCCGGCGTCGTCGAGGGCGGCGTGCACCGCCTCGACGGCGAGTTTGAGCTCACTGCGGCCGGAGTCCTTGGAGAACTCGGTCGCTCCGATGCCGGCGATGGCGGCGCGGCCGCCGAGCTCGTCGCGAGTGCGGACGCTCATGCCGGCACCTCCGCGGTGACCGTCCCCGTGACGTGGTGGCCGATGCCGTTGGCGCCGACGACCCGGATCTCGACGGTGTTGCCGAGCACGGCGGTGACGGTGCCGGTGAGGGTCATGGTGTCGCCCGGGTAGTTGGGGGCGCCCAGGCGGATGGCGACCTTGCGCAGGACGGCGCGCGGCCCGAGGTGGTCGGTGATGTAGCGGCCGACCAGGCCGTTGGTGGTCAGGATGTTCATGAAGATGTCCGGAGAGCCCTTCTCCTGCGCGAGCGCCGCGTCGTGGTGGACGTCCTGGTAGTCGCGGGAGGCGATCGCGCCCGCGACGATCAGGGTCCGGGTGACCGGGATCTCCAGTGGCGGCAGCGTGTCGCCGACGTTCATGCCTGCTCTCCCTCGGCTCGTTCTCCCCCGGCTATCGAAGCTCCGAGCTCGGCCAGCAGCTCGCTGCCGCAGCCCAGGTAGGAGTCCAGCTGTCGTCCCCACAGGAAGTGCCGGTGGACGGGGTGGTCCAGGTCGGCGCCCATGCCGCCGTGCAGGTGCTGGCCCGCGTGCACGACCCGCTTGCCCGCCTCCGAGGCCCACCAGGCGGCCGTCAGCGCGTGCTCGTGTGCCGGAAGGCCCTGGTCGATGCGCCAGGCCGCCTCGTACGTGGTGACCCGGATCGCCTCGGTGTCCATGTACGCGTCGGCCGCGCGCAGCATGACCCCCTGGTTGGTGGAGAGCGGCCTGCCGAACTGCTCCCGGGTGGAGGTGTATTCCACCGCGCGGGCGAGGGACCCCGCGCAGACTCCCGCCTGGAGCCCGGCGAAGGCGGTGCGGGCGGCGGCGAGTGCGTCCTCGTACGCGCCGTCGGAGCCGAGGCGTTCTCCCTCGGCCGCGGTCAGCGTCAGCCGGCCGGCCGACCACGGGGCGGTGGTCTCCACCGGGGAGGTCCGCACACCGGGCGCGTCGGTCCGTACGAGCCACAGTGCCCGGTCCGTGTCCGGGACCAGTACGTGTGTGGCGTCGCGCAGCCACGGCACGGCGGGGGCGGTCCCGGTGAGCCGGCCGCCCTCGGCGGTGATCCGGCCCCGCGCCGGGAACGCTCCGGTGGCCACCGCCTCGCCCGTGCCGAGGGCGGGCAGCAGGCGGGCGCGCTGCTCGGGGCTGCCGTGCGCGGCCACGGGGAGGATCCCGTACACACAGGTGGCGGCGTACGGGACCTGTGCGGTGGTGCGGCCCTGTTCCTCCAGCAGCAGGACCAGTCCGAGCAGGCCGACCTCCTCGACCGCGGCGGTCAGTCCGGCCGTGGTGAGGGCCTTCCACAGCTCGGCGTCGCTGCCGGTGCCGGCTTCGGCGAGGCGCTCGTGGGTGGCCAGATCGGAGAGGATCCGGGCGGCGAGACCGGCCGCGGCGGCCTGCTCCTCGGTGGGGTGGAAGTCCATCAGCCCTCGCTCCCGCGGAAGACGGGGAGTTCGAGGCCGGCGTCGACGCGCAGGAACTCCAGTCGGACGGGGAGGCCGATGCGCACCTTGTCGTAGGGCACCCCGGTGATGTTGCTGATCATCCGGACTCCTTCGGCGAGCTCGACGAGTGCGACCGCGTAGGGCGGGTCGAAGGCCGGGAAGGGCGGGTGGTGCATGACGACGTAGCTGAACACCGTGCCGGCGCCGGAGGCCTCGACCGTGTCCCAGTCGGGGCTCGCGCAGGCGTTGCAGCCGGGGAGCCACGGGAAGCGGAGGGCGGCGCAGGAGGCGCAGCGCTGGATCAGCAGCTTGTGGTCGCGCACCCCGTCCCAGAAACCCTGGTTGTCGCGGTTGACCACCGGGCGGGGGCGCTGCGACGCGGGCCGCTGTGCCGGGGTCCGCTTCACCGGCCCGGCGGCGGGCGCGTACTTGAGGATGCGGAAGCGGTGGGTGCCGGCGAGCTCCCCGTCCGCCTGGACGTCCATACGGGTGGTCACGAAGTGGCCGGTGCCCAGCTTGGTCGTCTTGCGGGGCGACACGGTCTCGATGACGGCGTCGAAGGTGATCTCGGCGCCGGGGCGCAGGGGGCGGTGGTACTCCTGCTCGCAGTCGGTGGCGACCACGGAGGTGAAGCCGGCGCCGTCGAGGAGCGTGAGGAGCTCGTCGTAGGCGGAGGAGCGGTCCGCGTGGCCGGAGAGGCCTCCCATGGTCCAGGCCTGGAGCATGGTGGGCGGCGCGATGGCGTCCGGGCCGGTGTAGGCGGGGTTGGCATCGCCCATCGCCTCGCACCAGTGCCGGATCATCGGCTCGTTGACCGCGTCCTTGCCCCGTCCCGCAGTGGCGGCCAGCTGCCCCTCGAAGGCCGCCAGCAGGCTGTGGAAACGGGCTGCCGCTTCTGCCTCGGCCGCGACCGTGCCGTCCACGTCGTCCACCTCCGCGTCCGCCGTCATCGCTTCCTCCCCTTCATGCCGAGCCGCATCATGGCGACGATCTCCCGCTGGACCTCGCTGACCCCGCCGCCGAACGTGTTGATCTGGGCGGCCCGGTTCATCCGTTCGAGCTCGCCGCCGGCGAAGGCCGCGGGCCCGCGGATCAGGGCCTCCTCGCCCACCACCTCCTGGCACATCCGGTACACCTCGACGGTGGACTCGGTGCCGAGGAACTTCACCCCGCTGGCGTCTCCGGGGGCCAGGGCCCCGCTGCCCACGTCCTGGACGAGCCGCCAGTTGAGGAGGCGCACGGCGGCGAGGCGTGCGTGCGCCTCGGCGAGCCGGGACTGCACCCAGGGGAGGTCTGCGGGCCGGTCGCCGGTGACCGGGTCGGGGGTGCGGGCGTGGTCGAGCGCGTACGCGTAGAAGTCCTCGGCCTGCATGCCGATGGCGGCGAGGGCGACGCGCTCGTGGTTGAGCTGGTTGGTGATCAGACCCCAGCCGCCGTCCTCGGCGCCTACGAGATGGCCGGCGGGCACGCGGACGCGGTCGTAGTACGTGGCCGTGGTGGTGAGCCCGCCGACGGTGTCGATCGGGGTCCAGGAGAAGCCCGGGGTGTCGGTGGGCACCAGGATGATCGAGATGCCCTTGTGCTTGGGGGCCTCGGGGTCCGTGCGGCAGGCGAGCCAGATCCAGTCCGCGTTCTGGGCGTTGGAGGTGAATACCTTCTGCCCGTCGATCAGCCAGTCGGATCCGTCGCGGACCGCGCGCGTGCGCAGGGCGGCGAGGTCGGTGCCGGCCTCGGGTTCGGAGTAGCCGATGGCGAAGACGGTGTCGCCCGCGAGGATCCGGGGGAGGAAGTAGTCCTTCTGCTCCTCGGTCCCGTACTTCATCAGGGTCGGGCCGACGGTGTTGAGCGTGACCATGGAGACGGGGGCCCCGGCCCGGTAGGCCTCGTCGAAGAAGACGAACTGCTCGTCGGCGCCGCGGCCCTGACCGCCGTACTCGGCGGGCCAGCCGAGGCCGAGGAGCCCGTCGGCGCCTATGCGGCGCAGGAGTTCGCGCTGGCGGGCCGGATCATCCGGAAGGCCGTCCGGCATCAGGTCCTTGAAGTACGCGCGCAGCTCGGCGCGGAGCCGCAACTGGCCTTCGGTCGGGGCGAGGTGCACGGCGCTGGCCTCCCGGCATCACATCATCGAGGGAACCTGACTGTCCGTCAGATTCACCCGTGGTGTCAAGGTCGGGGGGACATGCGCGAGGGCGCCCGCGCTACCGGACCCCAGCCGGTCCGGTCGCACGGGCGCCCTGAGGAATCGGAGCGGCTCAGGCCGCGGCTACCACCAGGGGACGAAGTTGACCGCGACGGCCGTATTGGACTGGTCGATCGCAGTGAGGGCCGAGCCGTTCACCTGAGCGGTGTTGCTCCGGTTGGATGCGCCGGAACCGGTGGCGACCTGCTGCGAGGTGGACGAGTTGCCGTTGTTGTCCCCGCCCACACCGCTGCCGATGATCTCGGCCACGCTCGCATTCGATCCGTCGTTCGCGAAGGCGCCGTTGTCGGCCGACGCCACCCCACCGAAGAGAGCGGCGGCGAGGGGGAGCGCGGCGACGGCGGCGATGACGCGGGCGGTACGGATGCTTGCCATGTCTTTATCCTCCAGAAAACCGAAGTGGGACTTGCTCCAAGGCAGTTGGCCGACCGCCTCGGTGGTTCGTTCCGAGTGGTGACGACGTCGCGAGACCAGAGTTGCCCACCGAATCCGCGGCGAACCACCTCGGAGTCTCCGATTCCCCCGCAAGTATGACCAACATCGGATAAACCTCATTCACGCCCCCGAAGCCCCAGGTCAGCACCCTGGAAACAGCTGAATCCCACGCCGCACAAGGGATGAAGCGTTCCGCCGGTTTGCCCTGTCCCGGACATGCCGAAAAGGGCCGCGCCATCCGGGAACCCCACCGTCTCCCGGGCCTGCGGCCCTGCAATGCCAAGCTTCACGCCCCCTGTGCGCCCCGGCGCAAGCCGGGGTGATCCATCCGTGCCCTGCCCTGGGGGCACCCACGTAGCGCGATCCACGGTCACGACCGACCGGGCTCCAGCGCCTGTTACCGGGCCTGCTGCTGCTCTCGTTCCTGCTGGTCCTCTGGCTCGTCCTCTTGCCACTGCACGTACATGACCGACGGGACTACGGGACTACTGGCTACGGGGCTACGAGGCTCCCGGGCTACGCGGCGAGCGCGAGCGCGCCCCGGGTGGCGCCGGCGGCGACCGGGGGTACTGCGGTCTGCGCGGTGGGCGCCGCGACGGCGGCGGCAGGTGCTGCGGTGCGTGCTGCGGTGTGTACTGCGGCGGGCGTTGCGGCCGAGGTCGGCGTCGGGGAGGCGGTTCCGGCACCGGCGCCCATGGCGGCGGCAGTGGTGGAACGTCGTACGGAAGGGGTCTTGCCGTGCGCCTCGGCGTGGATCCGCTGCTTGATGGTCGGCGGCAGCGAGCCGCCCCGCATCATCGCCCGCCAGGTCCGCCGGGCCGCGACGGCCGGCCGACGTGCGGCGGTGGCCTCGGTGCCGGCAGCGGCGGGGGCGGGGGCAGGTGCGGAGGCGGCGGCCGGAGCCGACTTCCCCGTGATGCCGAAGCCGGAGAGGACGGCCATCAGGGCGGCGAGGACGGCGGTCCAGATCGACGTGAGGATGCTGCGCTGGGTCATGACGAGGTGCCTCGATTCACGATGTTCGGACGGGCGGATCTGAATACATTCGTCATGATGTGGCCGCAACCGCACCGTCCCCACGACCCGCGCCGATCTTCCGACAAACACCACTCGGACGGCCCAAGGACGTGACTCAGACCCTGGGCCGCCCTCCTTGGGGCCGCCGGAAAACCTTCTTCCGAACCTCCCCTGACCTGCGTATTCGCTTCAGCACGCGGCCGACCGACCGGCAAGCCGGGAATCCCCTCGCCTGCCTTGCCCCGGCAGATCACCTCCGGAGGCGCGCACACCACGCGGAAGCAGGCCCGGGTCGGCGACCCGGGCCTGCTTCAGGAACGGCGAGGAAGGCGGAGCGTCAGAAGATCCGGAGCCCGATCCGGCCGAGGATGGTGCCGGCGTGCGTGCCGTAGACGGCCAGCACTGCGATGCCGACAAGGAGCACGGCGCCGATCACGGCACGGCGGACGAGGCGGGCGTTCATGAGAGCTGCCTTTCTTTCACGGGTACGGGGTGTGCGGCGTCGCCCACGGTCAGGACCACGTCGCAGCGGTCGCGGACCGCGTCGTCGTGGGTGGCGATGACGACGGCGCAGCCCTCCTCACACATCGTGCGGAGGATCTCGACGACCATGGAGGTGTTGTCGTGGTCGAGGGCGCCCGTCGGCTCGTCGGCGAGGACGAGGGCGGGCTGCTTGACGATGAGGCGGGCCAGCGCGACGCGCTGCTGCTCCCCACCGCTGAGCCGGTGGACCTGTTCCTTCTCGCGTCCGGCCAGCCCGACCCGCTCCAGGGCCTCGGCGACGGTCGGATCGCCCTTCCTCGCTCTACGCGGCTTCATCGCGACCTCCAGGTTGGCCGCGACGCTCGCGTTCTCGATCAGCGCGTAGTTCTGGAAGAGGTACCCGAGCACGTCACGCCGGTAGTGCCGCGTGGCGCGCGGGCCGAAGCCGGTGATGTCGCGGCCCTCGTGCCGGATCGCCCCGGAGCTCGGCGCGTCGAGCAGGCCGAGGCAGTTGAGCAGCGTCGACTTGCCGGAACCGCTCGGGCCCGTGAGCGCCAGCATCTGCCGGCGTTCCACGGTGAAGGAGAGACCGGACCAGAGGGTTCGCGGGCCGAAGGACTTGGACAGGCTCTCGATCTCGATCATGTGGAAGCTCCTGCAGAAAGGTGGGGGGTCACGACTCGGCCGCCCCTTCCTTGACGATCCGGCGGTGGAAGACGACGAGGGCCACGAGCACGGCCGCGACCTCGACGGCGACGAGCACACCGGTGACGCCGAGGTCGAGCCCGGTGAATTCGGCGGTCGGGCGGGGGGCGGGGATGCCGAGGGCCTCGTACCGGGCGGCGTCCTGGTTCTGCTGCCACACCTGGAAGGGCACCCATGCGGCGAGCAGTACGGCGAGGACGCCTTCGACCAGCAGGACGGGACGGTGGGTGGCCGTGAAGGTCCAGCCGCTGATGTGGCGGGCGAAGATCGCCTGGGCGTTCTTGCGCGAGTGGACGATGCACACGCCGACTCCGGTGATGAGCAGCACCGCCACGGCCACCGCCAGGTTGAACAGCTGGAGCCGGAAGTCCCCGACCACCTTGCGCAGCTCCAGCGCGGCGTCCTGCCCCACGGGAGTCATGGCGGTGACGTACGACTCGAGGTGCCGCTTCTCGACGCCGGCCGTGACGTCGTCCGGGTTGTGGAAGACGATGCTCCGCTGCGAGGCGTAGCTGGTGTAGCCCTTGTCGCTCAGGAAGGGCGCTCCGTTGGGGAACACGATGATGACGGGGTCCGTCACCAGGGAGTCGTCCGCTCCGGGGTTGTCCGCGGCGTGCGACTTGCCTCGCGGGTTGTAGGTGAAGACGCGCTGGCCGTCCTTCGACGGCAGGGTCTTGACCTGGGCGGGAGCGATCTTGCCCGGGTCACTCGGGCTCAGCCACGTCGGGGTGAGCTCCTTCAGGCGGCCGGTGTGCTGTGCGAGGGCCTCGGGGACCAGGAGCCTGATCTGGTCGGGTGCCGCGGCGGTCGGTTCGATCCTTCGCCCCGCCGGGTCGAGGACGGGCTGCTCGGTGAGGAAGGTTTCGTTGACGACGAGCAGGTCGCCCTTGGTCAGGCCCGGTATGCCGGCCGACAGCCGGAGGTCACGGTGCCCGGCGACGATGATCTGGCCGTCCCGGTCGGCCTGGCGCAGCCAAGGGCCCACGTTCTCGTCCAGGCTGCGCAGGGCGGTGTCGCTCGCGAGGCTGCCGTTGAAGCGGATCGACGTGGCGTCGCCGATCTTCGCGTACGCCTCTCGGCTCTCCTGGCGGGCCAGGACGTCCTGGGCTCCCAGCACCACGGCTGTCGCGATGCTGAGGGCGAGCAGGAGCGCGGGTATCCGTACGAGGTAGGCGCTCACCGACGCGGCGCGCGCGGGCAGCTCGCCCTTGAGGGCACGCAGTACGTCGGTCTGGAACGTCAGCCAGAGCATCGCGCAGTGGGTGACGAGGGCGATGAGGCTCAGGGCGACCGTGCAGCCCAGGGCGATCGAGGCGAACTGGCCGATCCAGGCCAGCCCGTTGTAGAGGCCGAGGAGCAGCAGGGTCGCGGCGGACACCACGGCGCAGGCGACGGCCCAGAACGCCCCGAGTTGCCGCATGTCGCGCAGCAGGATCTGCCCGAACGACTTCCCCTGGAGCCGCTGCACTCCGTAGGCCTTGGCGTTGAGCAGGACGCTCGCGCCGGTCATCGTGACGACGGCGAGGGCGACCACGAAGAACGAGCGGTACAGCGCGCTGTCGGCGTAGACGGTGGTCAGCTGCGCCAGGGAGAAGGGCTGGTTGACGGAGGCGACGAGGCCGAGGTCGTCGAGGGTCCGGGTCAGCGAGGCGGCCGCTGCGTCCGGCCCGAAGACGTAGTAGAAGCCGCGCGGGTCGCGCTGTCCCAGCTCCGCGACGGGGTGCACGTCGGTGTGGTAACCGCGGCTGAACGCGGGATAGCCGTCCCGCAGCCAGTCGGAGTGGGGGCCGCCCGGTGCGAGGTAGAGATGGCGGCGGTGGGAGGGATCCTTGAGGTCGGGGACCTCGCGCGCGATCGTCGCGTGGTTCTTCGCGGCGAACTCGGCGATCACGCCGGCGACCTGCGAGCCGCTGGCCGCACCGTCGGAGTCCGTCACCCAGACGACGGCGGAGTGCCCGAGGGCCCAATCCTCGTCGAGGCTCCGGAGGAAGAGGAAAGAGAGGGTCGCGGAGAACGCCAGTACGACGGCGTGGGCGAACTTGATACCTCGATGCAGCATCTATTGCCTAGCTAGGGGCACTTCTGGAGCGCGATTCGTGGGGGGCGAGCCGTCCGCCCGTACGGCGCGGACGGCTCATCGCTGCAAGGCCGGGTCGTGGGACCCGGCCTCAGATCAGCAAGAGGTGTTGTAGTACGACTTGTTGCCGCTCAGCTTCACCTTGGCCGAGGTGATGGACCAGGAGCCCGAGGCGGCCTCGTCGCTGTCGATGTACGCACCGACGGAGGTCGAGCCGTGGCACTTGGAGCCGTGGTAGTAGTCCGACCACACGGTGGCGGTACCCGCGCCGTAGTTCCACTCGCCGCCACCGACGTAGGCGGTGGTCGCGAGGGCCGGAGCGGCACCGGCGATGACGAGGGCGCCGGTGGCGACCGCGAGCTTCATGCTGCGCTTGATCTGCACTGCAAACATCCTTCTTTTCGCGCACTGATGATCATCAGAAAATGATCACTGCGGAGATTGCCGCAACAGTTCGAGGCATGTCAACCGGCCATATGGCTCAAAGCCGTTGGTACGCTTGGGCTCCATGTCGACGTGATGATCATCACGCGCGACGGGGCCGAGCAACCACAGCCACCCGCCATGGCGTCTGGTCGGCCCCATGCAGAAGTGACACGTGTCAGCGCCGCATCGCACGCCCACCCGCCCGCCCGCCGGAACTGAGTTCGATGGCCGGCACCGCGTGCAAAAAGGGGTGCCACCAGATCGGTGGCACCCCTCATGAGCTGGGCCTCGGCCCGCTTGGCGGTGGGTGTGGGATTTGAACCCACGGTGACTCGCGCCACGACGGTTTTCAAGACCGTTCCCTTAGGCCGCTCGGGCAACCCACCTGGCCGGTACAGAGTACCGGCCAGGTGGGGGTGGCGGGAGCGGCTCGAGGGGTCAGGACGTCTGGGCCTTGTCGTAGGCCGCCTTCGCCTCGTTGCCGAAGTACGGGCCGTACATCCGGTTCGGCAGGAAGGTGTAGCCGAAGCTGTTCACCGAGACCTGGGTGCCCAGGCCCGTGGCCTCGTTGAAGTCCTGGAACCAGGGGCCGCCGCTGGAGCCGCCGGTCATGTTGCAGCCCAGACCGTGGTCCTTGGTCAGCAGGAAGTCCTTGCTGCTGTTGCCGCTGCAGTAGACCAGCTTGGTGCCGTCGTACGGGGCCGCCGCGGGGAAGCCGAAGGAGTACATCTTCTTGTTGTAGCCGCCGTTGAAGGCGATGCCCTGGGCTCCCACGGCCTGGCTGAGGGTCTGCCCGTTCAGCGGGGCGACGACGGCGAGGCCGACGTCCATGTTCATGTCCTCGCTCGCGGCCCACTGGTCGGTGGCGAAGGTCTTGGTGGCCGACCACTGGCCGTAAGGGGCGGAGCCGTTGTTGTAGGCGGGGACGAAGACCCAGTTCGTGTGCCAGGCCCCCTGGTACTTCACGCAGTGGCCGGCCGTGATGACCGTGCTGCCGTTGGCGCTGGTGACCGAGTCGCCGGAGCAGGATGCGGTCCGGTCGCCCATCGTGAAGAAGACTCGCCCCGAGGTCTTCACCACGGCGCCGCCGCCCGTCCAGGCGCCGCCCGCCTGCGGGAACGCCGTGGGGGACGCCGCCGCCGTGGGGGCGATGGTCGTGGGGGTCGCCGACGTGGCGACCGGGGTGCGGGCCGCGCCGGGGACCGCCGTCACGTCGAGCGGGGCGGCGCCGCGCATCCGCTCGGCGGTCCAGAAGCCGTCGGTGTGCTGCTGCCGGAAGGACGCGGGGGCATCCGCGGCGACCGAGGGGCCGGCCGCCGTCAGGGCGCCCGCGACCAGGGCGCCGGCCGCGAGCAGGACGGACAAGGCCGTGCGATGACGATTCACGCATGACTCCTTCTGCCGTGCCCGGGCCGGTTGGCGAAGCCGGGCAGGGTGGGGGTGAAGAGCGGTCGGTGCGGATCGGCTGTGCGCGGTTCGTGGTGCGTCGTGCGTCGTGCGTCGTGCGGATTACCGGGCAGGGTGGCACGGGTGCGTCGCAATGTCAGCGGGCAGTCGGAACGTTCGGTCGGTTCCGGCCAGGAAATGGCCAACTCCCCGCCGTTGCACCGCCATGCAACGCCATACGGCGTCATACGGTGAGCATCACGCCCGCGTACGAAACGCCCGCCACGACCACCCACGCCCCGAGCCCCAGCGCCGCGGCCCGCCCACCCGTGCGGGCCAGCGTCGGCAGGTGCACCGCGCTCCCCAGGCCGAACAGGGCCGCCGCCAGCAGGGCCTCCTGGGCGGTGTGCGCCCACTCCAGCGCTACGTCGGGCAGGACCCCGGTGGCGCGCAGCGCGGCCGCGGCCAGGAACCCGAGGACGAACAGCGGCACCGGCGCCGGCCTGCGGCCCGAGGCGGTGCGCACCCCGCGGCGCCGGGCCCGTACCGAGAAGGCGACGGCCGCCACCAGCGGGGCGAGCAGCGCCACGCGCATCAGCTTGACCAGGACCGCCTCGCCCAGGGCGGCGGGGCCCGCGGTCTGCGCGGTGGCCACGACCTGTCCGACGTCGTGGACCCCGGCGCCGACCCACCGCCCGAAGGCGGGGTCGGAGAGCCCCAACGGCCCTTGGAGGAGCGGGAGTATCCCTATCGCGAGCGTCCCGCAGAGAGTGACCAGTGCCACGGAGGCGGCCACGTCCTCCTCGTCGCTGCCGGACACCTCGCTCACCGCGCCGATCGCCGAGGCACCGCAGATCGAGTACCCGGTGGCGATCAGCAGCGGCTGATCGCCCGGCAGTCCCAGCCGGCGGCCCAGCCAGAGGGTGCCGAGGAAGGTGGCCGCGACCACGCCGACCACCATGGCCACGGTGGCCCAGCCCAGCCGGAGCACCTGGTCCAGCCCCAGGCCGAGGCCCAGCAGGACGATGCCCATCCGCATGAGCCGACGGCCGGCCAGGGAGAGTCCCGGGCGCGCGGCCGCGCGTACGAACGTCCGCAGGCCCGGCAGGTGCGCCACCGCGATGCCCAGCACCACGGATGCGGTCAGCATCGGTACGGCGGGAACGAGTCGGTGGACGCACCAGGCGGTCAGCGCGCCGCCCGCAGCCATCGCCAACCCGGGCCACGGAGTGGGTGTTTCACGTGAAACATCCCGGGCCGCCGCGCTTTGCGGGCGGTGGAGGAGGGCCATCAGTCGACGGGGAGCGTGTAGACGCGACGGATACTGGTGCCCAGCCGGGAGACGTCGGCGCCGTAGACGTGCACCGATATCGCCTTGGTCGTACAGGAGTTGCGCACCTTGTGGATGTCGCCGGGCGGGGCGAACCCGCAGACGTCGCCCTGGGCGTTGACCACGTCCTCGGTGGCAACCAGCCGGGCGGGACCGGTACCCGGCGCGAGCCGGAAGCGTCGTTCGCTCTCCTCGCCCAGGTGCACCCCGGCCACGCACCAGGACACGTGGTCGTGGATGCAGGTCTCCTGGCCGGGCAGCCACACCAGTGCCACCACGGAGAAGCTGCCGTCGGACTCGGCGTGCAGGATGTGCTGCCGGTACCGCTCCGGGTCGCCTTCCCGCTGCGCCTCGGTCAACAGGTCGGGCGCGCCCAGGTGCGGGGCGAGCCGCTCGCCCACCAGGTACGCGGTGAGGTCGGGAGCCAGCCCCCGCTCCACGACCGTGCGGATCTCACTGACGAGGGCGGCCATCCTCGTGGTGGTACGGGCCGGCGTGGTGGTGGTCATATCGGCAGCGTGCTGCCGACCTTCCATCACGTCCAACGACAGTTATGACCTGAAATCCCAAGCACCGCTTATGGGTTGGTCAGCAGCCGACCCGGTTCGCCGCCACCTGCTTCAGCGCGTCGAGCACCACGGCCGTCGCCGGGATCCGCAGGTGATCGCGGTAGACGTACGCGGCGATGTGCCGGCGCGCGGCGGGCTGGAGGGCCCGCCCGCAGACCCGGCTCAGCGAGAGGGAGGGCAGCACCAGCGCGGGCATCATCGCCACGCCCAGGCCCTGTGCGACCAGGCTCTGCACGACCAGGTTGTCATCGGTGGCGAAGCGGATGTCGGGCACGAAGCCCAGCTCCGCGCACTCGTGCAGCAGGTTCGCCCGGCAGCGCGGGCAGCCCGCGATCCACCGTTCCTCGGCGAGGTCGGCCAGGTGCACGGCGCGTCGGCGGGCCAGCGGGTGCCCGGTCGGGAGCAGCACCGTCAGCTGGTCCTCCAGCAGCCTGACCTCGGCGACCTCCTCCGGGATCTCCTCGTGCAGACCGGGATAGGTGAAGGCCAGGGTGATGTCGCACTCCCCGCGCTCCAGCCGACGCAGCGACTCGGGGGGCTCGCTTTCCAGCAGTTCCACCTGTATGCCCGGATGGTCCTTGGCCAGGCCGCTCAGGGCCTCGGGGACGAGGGTGACATTGGCGCTGGGGAAGCCGCACAGCCTGACCCGGCCGGTACGCAGCCGGGCGTACGCGCGCAGCTGGGCCTCGGCGGCGGAGAGGTTGCCGAGGATGGTCTCGGCGTGCCGGGACAGGGACTCCCCGGCCTCGGTCAGCTGCATCTTGCGGCCCACGCGGGTGAACAGCGGGGTTCCGACGGCGCGTTCGAGCGCCTTCATCTGCTGGGTGATGGCGGGCTGGGTGTACCCGAGCACGCGGGCGGCGGCCGAGTACGACCCGGAGGCGACCACCGTGTGAAAGGTCCGTATGTGCCGAGAATCGAACACCAGCGAAGCATAAGCGGACGTTGGAGGGGCCGTAGGCGAAATCCCGCCTACGGCCCCTCGACATCGGGCCGCCGCCGCGACCGGTGGTGCTCGGGTGCTGCTACTTGTCGCCGACCCGCGAACCGAGCGTGATGTCGACCGTGGTCGGCTTGCCGCCGCGCAGGTAGGTCAGCTTCACGGTGTCACCGGGCTTGTAGGTCCAGATCATGCTGATCAGGGTCGGGCCGCTGTCGACCGGCTTGCCGCCGAACTCGGTGATGACGTCGCCGGGCTTGAGCCCCGCCTTGCCGGCCGGGCCGTTCGGGTCGACCAGTTCGTTGGCGGCCGCGCCCTGCTCGGAGATCTTGGCGCCTTCGGACTTGGCCTGGAGGTCGACCGAAACCGAGATCACCGGGTAGACCGGCTTGCCCGTCTTGATCAGCGATTCGGCGACGTTCTTCGCCTGGTTGACCGGGATGGCGAAGCCGAGGCCGATGGAACCGGCCTGGCCGCCGCCGAAGCCGCCGTTGCCCGCCGACTGGATCGCGGAGTTGATGCCGATGACAGCGCCGCGTCCGTCGAGCAGCGGACCGCCCGAGTTGCCCGGGTTGATCGAGGCGTCCGTCTGCAGGGCGCTCATGTACGAGTTCTTGCTGCCGCTGCCGTCTCCGGAGGCGACCGGGCGGTTCTTGGCGCTCACGATGCCGGTGGTGACCGTGTTGGACAGGCCGAACGGGGCGCCGATGGCGATGGTCGAGTCGCCGACCGCGACCTTGTCGGAGTCGCCGAGGGGCAGCGGCTTGAGGCCGGCCGGCGGGGTCTTCAGCTTGAGGACGGCGACGTCGTAGCCCTGGGCACGGCCCACGACCTCGGCGTCGTACCGCTTGCCGTCGGAGAACGTCGCGAAGAGCTTGCCGCCGTTCGCGGCGGAGGCCACGACGTGGTTGTTGGTGAGGATGTGGCCCTGCTGGTCGTAGACGAACCCGGTGCCCGTGCCGCCCTCACCGTCGCCGGCCGAGGCCTCGATGGTGACCACGCTGGGCAGGGCGCCCGCGGCCAGACCGGCGATGGAGCCGGCCTCGCGCTTGAGGTCCTTGGGGCTGTTCGCGGCACTGATCGTGGTGGAGCCGGTGCCGTTGTTGCTGCGCTCGGCGGCCCAGTAGCCGACGCTGCCGCCGATGCCGCCCGCGAGGAGGGCCGCCACGAGCACGGCCGCGATCAGGCCGCCCCTGCCCTTCGGCTTGGGCGCGGGGGCCCCGTCGGCGGTCAGGGGGGCTCCCCAGGCACCGCCGCCGTGGCCACCGCCCGCTCCGTAGGCCGGCACCGTGGGCGGCGGGGGCGGCCAGCCCTCGGCTCCGTGCGCGGCCGGGGCGGCAGCCTGGTCGTACGCCGGGGCCGCCTGTGCGGCAGTCTGGTCGTACGCCGGGGGCGCCTGTGCGGGCGGGATCTGCTGGGTGGGCTCGGTGCCGGGCGCCGGGGTCGGCGGCAGCTGCTGGGTCACCGGCTCGCCGACGGCGGGCGCGGGGGCCGCATCCTGCGTCTCGGAGGCCGGAGCAGGGGGTACGGACGGGGCCGCGGGAGGTGTCGGGGCCGCGGTGCCCTCGTTCTCGGTGCTCACAGCGCTCTCTCCTCGTCACACACGGCTTCGGAAAATTCTCTGGCAATGTCGGTCCGAGTGAACGTTCGACGTGCCGCACAAGTTCCTGGGCAAAGCCTTTCCCATGACCCGTCAGAGCACTGTAAGCCGGACCTGTGCATCTCTCCCCATTCTTTATATCCGACATTTCGGATGCACTCCCGGGGTCGGCCCCGACACCCGGGCGCCTCTCGGTGGCACCATGACCCGGTGACCCACGCAATGCCGCGCACCATCCAGGTCGTCGCCCACCGCGGCGCCTCGGAGGATGCCCCCGAGCACACCCTGGCCGCCTACCGCAAGGCCATCGAGGACGGCGCCGACGGCCTCGAGTGCGATGTCCGGCTGACCGCGGACGGCCATCTGGTCCTGGTCCACGACCGCCGGGTGAACCGCACCTCGAACGGCCGCGGCGCCGTCTCCGCCCTGGAGCTGGCCGATCTCGCCGCCCTGGACTTCGGCTCCTGGAAGGACCGCGAGGAGTCCCCCGACTGGGACGCGGACCCCGAGCGCACCTCCGTCCTCACCCTGGAGCGCCTGCTGGAGCTGGTCTCCGACGCCGGACGGCCGGTGCAGCTCGCGATCGAGACGAAGCATCCGACCCGCTGGGCCGGACAGGTGGAGGAGCGCCTCCTCGTGCTCCTCAAGCGCTTCGGACTGGACGCCCCGCCCGCCGAGGGTCCGCACCCGGTGCGCGTCATGAGTTTCTCCGCGCGCTCCCTGCACCGGATCCGGGCGTCCGCGCCGACGATCCCGACCGTGTACCTGATGCAGTTCATCTCGCCCCGGATGCGGGACGGGCGGCTGCCGGCCGGCGTGACGATCGCCGGCCCCGGGATGCGGATCGTGCGCAACCACCCCGCCTTCATCCACAAGCTCCAGGGTGCGGGCCACTCCGTGCACGTATGGACAGTGAACGAACCTGAAGACGTTCAGCTCTGCGCTGATCTGGGCGTGGAAGCAATCATCACGAACAGACCCCGCCAAGTTCTGTCCCAACTCGGGCGCTGAAGTCCCTTTTTGCACACCCGCCACCCCCAACTCGTTCGTTACAGGGTGTGCTCCGGCGCATCCGCTCCGCATTCGGTCGGCGTGAATGCGTCAGAGGGGCCCGCTTCGGGCTGCTTCGACGGTTTCCGGTCCAGGCCATGGGGGCATCCAGACCATGCGTGGGGCTAAGGAGGTTCCGGGGGTGGCGTTGGTGGTGGCACAAGAAGTGCCCACGTCGTCGTGCATGGACGTACGCCATGGTCCTGCGGGCGTGGGCGAGGCGCGACACCGGATGCGCGAGCAACTGCGTATCAGCGGGGTGCCCGAATCGGTCGTGGACGATGCCGTACTGATTCTTTCCGAACTGCTCAGCAACGCCTGCCGACACGGCAGGCCGCTCGGCGCTCGGGAAGTCGGAGACGGGGAGATACGCGCCGCATGGCGCGTCGACAGAGCGGGACGACTGACGGTCGAGGTCACGGACGGAGGCGGGCCCACCCGCCCGGTTCCCGCCACGCCCTCGGTCACCGCACGGGGCGGCCGGGGGCTGAACATCATCAGCGCCCTGGCCCAGGACTGGGGTGTCCGGGACGGAGCGGCGGGTGAGGTCACCGTGTGGGTGATCGTTGCCTGTGGGCCCCGGCACGATGATTTCGCTACGCGCGTTGCGCCCCCGGCGATCGACTTCAGTACGGCGTTCGACGACCTCGGTCCCTGAAGCCGGGATCCCGGAACCCGGGATCGCAGACCGCACGACAGCACGACCGGCACGAGAGCAAGGCAGCACGAGAGCAGCACAGCAGTACCGGTCATCCGCACAGGCGGCCGTCCGGGAGCGCACGCCGACCGTGCTCCCGGCCGCACCCAACCGGTTCCGGCGGTACGAACGGCTAGGCTCGCGCCCAGACACGACGCCGTACCGCCGCAACCGGGAGACACGCACGATGGCCAAGAAGCGCCCCGCAGCCAAGACTGCAAAGCCGCAGCTCAACAACGGTGAGATCCCCGTCGTGGGCGCCCGCGAGCCCTGTCCCTGCGGATCCGGCCGCCGCTACAAGGCCTGCCACGGCGCAGCCGCCGCGCACGCCGTCACCGAGCACGTGCGGCGCCCCTTCGAGGGACTGCCGGGCGAGTGCGACTGGGTCGCGCTGCGCGAACTGGTGCCCGCCGCCACCGTCCCGCTGTCCCTCAAGGGCGGCCTGCCCGAGGGCGTCCCCTCCGTCACGCTGGTGACCGTACTGCCCATGGCGTGGCCGGCGCTGCGCCGTGAGGACGGGTCCGTCCTCCTCGGCCTGCAGAACGACTCCTCCTCCGGGGACCTCGGCCGCGACATGGCCGACACCCTGGAGCGTGCCCTTGTGGCGGAGCCCGGTACGCCGGTTGCCGCCCGCCGGGTTCCCGCCGAGGGTCCCCGACTTCAGGATCTCCTGGACACCGACGGCGGTTTCGAGCCGGTTGTGCACACCGGGTTCGAATTCTGGATTCCGGAATCCGAGAGCGCCCAGAACGCCTCGCCGGAGATCGCCGCCTCGCTGGAGCGCGCCAACGCGGCCGCCATTCCCACCGTCAAGCTGACCGGCGTGGACGCCGCCTACTGGTGCGAGACGCCGGACAAGAACCACCTTCGCTGGGTCATGCCGCACCCCGAGGAGAAGCTGCTCGACGCCCTCGCGCGGCTGCACGCGGCCGGGACGTCCTCGCTCGGCGAGGGCACGAAGCTCGTCGGCTCCTTCCGCGCCCACGGCCTGATGGTTCCCGTCTGGGACCTGCCCACCGGGGTCACGGCCGACGACGTCGAGAAGCCCGCGGCGGAGTTCGCGGAGCGGCTGGCCGGGGCTCTGGCCACGGACGCCCCGCTGACCACGGAGGAGCGCCGGGCCCGCGGCGGACTCACCAACCGCCAGGTGACGCTCAGCTGACCGAGCGCCCGCTGGGAGCCGGTGACCGGAGTCACAACTCCCGCTAATCGTCTGCAAATCGGTGTCTGAATATCGGAGATCGAATTTGCGAACAGGCGATCTCTTGTTACCGTTCTTGTAGCCCGGTCGCTGGTGCATCCCCCGTCGCCAGCGACCGGGCCCTTGATTTTCAGGGTGCGATCAACCGTCACCCGGCGCCGGTGAGTTGCTCCCGGACCTCAGAAGCAGTTCCCCTTCATCATCCGGAACTGCAAACTCCGCTACGGCCGAGTAACCCTCCGGACCACCTGCCGAGGCCTCTTTCGGCGTCTCGCACAAGCCCGGTTCGTCGCCCGCTCCCACCGCGCACCGAATCTGGACCGTACGCCCGGCCGGACCCATCAGCGTCAGCACGGCGTCCAGTGCGCGACCACTCGTGTTCCGGTAGTAACTCCGGCCCCATGTCCGGCCTTCACCGATCATCACGCACGTCTGCGCCTCCACCCCGTGCGGGGAGGACAGTTCGGGGCCGCAGCGGGAATCCGTACGGGGCTGTTCGGCCGGACCGGGCTGCTGCGGGCCGGCCGTCGGCGCCGAGCGCGCGGGGGATGTGCGGGAGGAGTCCGAAAGCCCGAGCACCGAGAACAGGCCGCCGCCTTTCCCGTCGTCCTGACCGGCAAAATCCGGCCCGGCGATCGCCCCGGCGAGCGGGAGCGACAAGATGATCAACACACCGGCGCCGATACCGATCAGGCGGAGATTCATTCGCCGAAGATAGCGAGGAGGGAATGGGCCACGGAGATGCCCGCGCCCAATTCCCTTGGAAACTCGTCCCGCCGACACCCGTACGAGTGATCCTCACAGGCCCGGCAGGTCAGTACGCGAGCCTGCTGCCGCCGCCCGGCGCACCGCTGCTGGCCTCGACCAGCGCGTCAACGACCGCCTCGATCTCGGGCAGCCAGAGATTTCCCGCCCCCGCCTGCACATGCGGCAACTGCGCCTGCGCCGACCGTGCCTGCGGCCGCTGCTCCGCCGACTGCGCCCGTGGCTCCCGTTCCCAGCGCACCTGGCCACCGCTGGACGCGGCGGACGGCGGCAGCAACAGGTACCCGCCCTCACCGTGGAAGCGCAGGGAGGAGGGCACGTGGTCCTTCGCGTAAAGGAGTTCGCCGAGCCGCTCCAGCGAATAGGGCGCCACCAGCAGTGCCCAGCGGGTGGGCGTGGCCACGACCGGACCGAGCCGCATGCCCTGCGCGTCCAGTCGTACGAGGGCGCGCGCGGCCGCGCCGGCCGGCAGGCTCACCGCGCACGGGGCGGTCCCGCCGGTGGCCATCAGGACGGGGGCGGCGGGCCGGTTGGTCCACCACCAGGCCACCATCCGCGGGTCGGTGGTGGCGGCGAGCAGTCCGGGGTCGAAGGGATGCGCGCCGGGGACGGCGCAGTCGGGGTCGGGGCAGGCGCATCGCTTGGCGTCGGTGCCGGACCGGCCGACGCCGGGCAGGACGGGCCACTGCCAGGTGGTGGCGCAGGCGAGCGCCGCGTCGAGGAGAGCCGACGAGCTGCCGCTCTGTTCCGGGTCGGGGCGCAGGGATTGAAAGCGATCGCGGAGCCGCTGGAGACGCCTTCCGAGGATCTCGCGCATGTGCGCTCGTTCCTTTCCGTTGAACGCCGAGGGCCACATCACACCATGTAACCGGTGTCTCACCACACGTACAGGTTTCGCGTCACTGTCCGCCAGAAGCAGGTTCACACGGTTCGTGCAGTCTTCTTACAGGTCCATCAAACGTCCCGCGGGGGTGGAGCGCGACCCGCGCCGGCCACCGAGACCGGCGGCCGCCGCTAAGGACGACGGCCCGCGCCGGGTGGTTCCCGGCGGCGCCAACTGGCCTCGTGCATCAACGAGTACGTACCCGAGGCCCCTGCGGAGCCCGCTCAGTCGATCGCAAAAACCGACTGCTCCCAGCTTTTTCCGGCCAAGTTCTAGCCTTGGCTCGACAGTGAGTTGCGGTCTCACGGACACCAGGATTCCCACCTGGGCAATGCTGGACATGCATCCACGTGTGCGTGTAGATGTGGATTCCTTGATGGCGGCGCAGCACGATCTGGGGGTTTGCGATGCTATTTGGCGAATCGCACCAGGTGGAAAGGCGGACGCCATGAGCGCCCCGCATCTGCCGAAAGTGGCTGGAATCGATCCAGCAGCAACCGCGTCGCCGCACACTGCGGCGCCCGCGCCCGCCCGGACCACCCCCGCACCGGCCCCTCCGCCCGGCGGCCCGGGCAGTGTCATCCAGGACCGGCTGGCGGGCATGGTCTCGGACCTCACCACCCTGCACGAGCTCACCGAGCGCCTCGCCCGCGCCAATGACCTCGACACCTCGCTGCGCGAATTCCTGCGCGCCGGAGCCGCGCTCGTCGGCGCCCGCCGCGGCCTGATCGTCCTGGAGCCCTCCGACGGACTCGGCCCGACCAGCACGATCGGCCTCGGGCTCGGCCACGCGGAGCTCGGCCACATCGAGACCGTGCCGCGCAGTGCCACCTCCTACGGGCGGATCCTCGACGGTCTGCCCGACGCCCAGGGCGGTTCCGACTTCCTCCCCGAACCGGGCGCGCCCCCCGGAACCGGAGGCTTCGCCGCCCCCGTGGATCCCCGCCACCGTGAGGTCGCCGCCCGGCTCGGCTACGCCGCGAGCTACTCGCTCCCCCTCACCGCCGAGGCCACCGGCCGGCTCGGCGCAGCCGTCTGGCTCTACGACGAGCAGGCCGAGCCGAGCGACCGCCAGCGCGACCTCGCCGGGCTGTACGTGCGGCACGCCGCCGAGCACCTGGCCCGGATGCTGGAGGTGGAGCGCTCCCGCTCGCACCTGGCCACCGTCTCCGAGGAGCTGCTGCCGAGCCGGCTCCCCCGGATCCCCGGAGTGCAGCTCGCGGCCCGCCACCACACGGGACCCCTCGGCGGGGGCGACTGGTACGACGCCCTGCCGCTGCCCGAGGGCGCCCTGGGACTGGCCGTCGGGTCCGTCACCGGATCCGGGCCGAGCGCCGTCGCCGCGATGGGGCGGCTGCGCGCCTCGCTGCGCGCCTACGCCGTCATGGAGGGCGAGGACCCCGTAGCGGTCCTGTCCGACCTGGAGCTCCTGCTGCGCCTCACCGAGCCCGCCCGCGCCGCCACCGCGCTGTTCGCCTACTGCGAGCCCGCCGGGGGTCCGCAGTCCGGAGGCCAGGGCAGCAAGATCATCCTGGCCGGTGCCGGGCACACCCCGCCGCTGCTGATCGGCGAGCACCGCACCGAGTACGTGGAGACCTCGCTCTCCGCGCCCCTGGGCATGCTGTCCTGCTGGGAGGCGCCGAGCGTGGAGATCGAACCCGCACCCGGAGAAACGGTGCTTCTCTACACCGACGGGCTGCTGCACCACACGGGCGACCCGATGGACCGGGCCTACGCCCGGCTGCACGCCGCGGCCGCTGCGGCCCCCCGCGGCGTCCGTGAGGACCCGGCGGCCCTGTGCGAGCACATCCTGCGGACCGTGCTGCCCGGCGGGGAGCCGACCGACGCCCCCGAGGACATCGTGCTGCTCGCGGCCCGGTTCGAATGAGGCGCGGAGCCTGTTCCGAATCGTGACGGATTCCACGATTCGGAACGGCTCTCTACGCACACGCATACGATGGATGCGGTCCACACCCAGGTCCGTACCGTCGTAGCTGAGGAGAAGACGTGGCTGACGAGCTCACCCCGGAGACCCCGGAAGAAGAGCAGCCCAAGAAGACGCACAAGCAGCGCAAGAACGGTCTGTACCCGGGCGTCAGCGACGAACTCGCCGAGAACATGCGCAGCGGCTGGGCCGACACCGAGCTGCACGGACTGGAGCCCATCGCCCAGGCCGCCCACACCCTCGCCCGCCGCGACGCGCTGTCCCGGCGCTTCCCGGGCGAGCGCCTCGTCATCCCCGCGGGCCGTCTGAAGACCCGCTCGAACGACACCGAGTACCCCTTCCGGGCCTCGACCGAGTACGCGTACCTCACCGGCGACCAGACCGAGAACGGCGTCCTGGTCCTGGAACCCAGCGGGGCGACCGGTCACACGGCGACCGTCTACCTGCTGCCGCGCTCCGACCGGGAGAACGGCGAGTTCTGGCTGTCCGGCCAGGGCGAGCTGTGGGTCGGCCGCCGGCACTCCCTCACCGAGGCCGAGCAGCTCCTGGGCATCCCCGCGCAGGACGTCCGCAAGCTCGCGGAGGCCCTCACCGAGGCCGAGGGCCCGGTCCGCGCCGTGCGCGGCCACGACCCGGTGATCGAGTCCGCCCTCACCGACAAGGTGACCAAGGAGCGCGACGAGGAACTGCGCGTCTACCTCTCCGAGGCCCGTGCCGTGAAGGACGCGTTCGAGATCGGCGAGCTGCAGAAGGCCGTCGACTCCACGGTCCGCGGCTTCGAGGACGTCGTGAAGGTCTTGGACAAGGCCGAGGCCACGTCCGAGCGCTACATCGAGGGCACCTTCTTCCTGCGCGCCCGGGTCGAGGGCAACGACGTCGGCTACGGCTCCATCTGCGCCGCCGGCCCGCACGCCTGCACCCTGCACTGGGTCCGCAACGACGGCGACGTCCGCTCCGGTGACCTGCTGCTGCTCGACGCCGGTGTGGAGACCCACTCCCTCTACACCGCGGACGTCACGCGCACGCTGCCGATCAACGGCACGTACACCGACATCCAGCGCAAGATCTACGACGCGGTCTACGCGTCCCAGGAAGCCGGCATCGCCGCGGTGAAGCCGGGTGCGAAGTTCCGCGACTTCCACGACGCCTCCCAGCACGTGCTGGCCGAGAAGCTCGTCGAGTGGGGCCTGCTGGAGGGCCCGGTCGAGCGCGTCCTGGAGCTGGGGCTGCAGCGCCGCTGGACCCTGCACGGCACCGGCCACATGCTCGGCATGGACGTCCACGACTGCGCCGCCGCGCGCACCGAGGCCTACGTCGACGGCACGCTGGAGCCGGGCATGTGCCTGACCGTGGAGCCGGGTCTGTACTTCCAGGCCGACGACCTGACCGTGCCCGAGGAGTACCGCGGCATCGGCGTCCGGATCGAGGACGACATCCTCGTCACGGAGGACGGCAACCGGAACCTGTCCGCCGGACTGCCGCGCGCCTCGGCCGAGGTCGAGGCCTGGATGGCGCGCCTGAAGGGCTGACGCCTGCGCATCGCGCACCGGTGGGCGGGATTCCTGTACGGGGTCCCGCCCATCGGCGTTCCCGGGAACGCCTACGACACCCTCAGCAGCGCGTCGTCGCGCCACTTCAGCATCTTGTCGAAGCTCACCACCGCACCGCGGCCCGGCCGGTTGCGGAAGCGGACGTGGTCGGCGAGTTCGGAGATCAGGTGCAGGCCCCGGCCGTGTTCGGCCAGGGAGGGTCTGCGGCGGGCCACCGTCGCGGGCGGGAACCCCGGACCGGAATCGGTCACCTCGATGCGGCAGCAGTCCCCGTCCAGATAGGCCGTGACGTGGTACGCCTCGGTATCGTCCGGGATTTCGCCACCCCCGCCGTGCTCCACCGCGTTCGCACACGCCTCGCTCAGCGCCACCGAGAGATCGAAGGAGATGTCCGGGTCCACCCCCGCGGTCTCCATCGTCCCCAGCAGCAGTCGCCTGGCGAGCGGCACGCTCGCGGCTTCGCGCCTCAAGTGGAGAGACCACCAGATGCTCATACGGTTACCTATTGCCGCCCGCGAGGGGGCGTAAGCGCCCTGCGGCCGTCCGAGACCTCAATGCGCCCGTACGGCCGATGCGGCTCTCCCGGAGAGCGGTGTATGCGGCGGGCCCGGACGGTCCTCGCACAGGGGACTCATGCGGACCTTCCGGACCTGCCGTATGAAGGGCCTGAGCACAGTGCGATGATGACCCGGCCATGTCTGACCCCCACGCGACGCACGCCGGAGCCGGCCTCCGGCTGATCCGGGCCGCGGTGTTCACCGCGGTCTGTGTCGTGCTGTCCGCGACCGGGCACGCCCTGGCGTCCTGCGCCACCGTGCCCTGGTGGTCCCTCTGTCTCGGCTTCCTCGCCGTCTTCGCGGTCGCCGCCCCGCTCGCGGGCCGTCGGCGGTCGCTGCCCGGCATCGCCGCCGGGCTCGCCGCCGGACAACTCGGCCTTCACGCGATGTTCGGCCTCGGCCAGCACAGCGCCGCGGCCGCCCAGGCACCGGCCGGCTCCGCCGACGCCTCGCTCGCCGAGCTCGCCGCGCGCCTGGTGTGCGGGGGCAACTCCGTACCGCTCAGCCCGGCCGACGCCCGGCAGATCCTGGAGGCCGCGGGCCTGGACCCGGCCGCCCTGGCCGAGCAGGCGGCACAGGCCGGGCAGGTCGCGGTGCAGGGGCACGGCGCGCACGCGCACGTGGCCCAGGCCGTCACCGCGGCGCCCGCCACCGGCCTGTTCAGCCCGGCCATGCTGGCCGGCCACCTGCTGGCGGCACTCGCCGCGGGCTGGCTGCTCGGCCGCGGCGACGCCGCGCTCTTCCGGCTGGTCGAGCTGTCCCGTCGCTCGGCCGAAGCCGCCCCGATCCGGCCGCTGCGCGCCGCGCTGGCCTTCGTACGCGCCCTCGGCGCCGGGCTCCCGGGCTCGGCCACCCGTATCCCGCAGGACCCGCGGACCGGGTCCGACCCCGCCCCCTGCACGGGGCGGGAAGCACTCCAGCACACGGTGATCCGGCGCGGCCCACCCGTGGCACTCGCCCTCGCAGCCTGACGCGGCACCCTCCTTCCCGGCCACAGAGCGGGATACCGGTGCCGCGAACTCCGCGCGCGCCCGTGCGCGGAGCCACCGCCACCACTGCTTCCGTGGAGTGTTCCTGCCATGAAGACCTCTCGCGTCTCCATCGCCGCCGCCATCGCCGCCGGTTCCGTCCTCGTCCTCTCCGGCCCCGCCTTCGCCCACGTCGGCGTGCAGCCCGCGGGTGAGGCGGCCAAGGGCGGCTACGCGACGATCAACTTCAAGGTCCCCAACGAGCGGGACAACGCGTCGACCACCCAGCTGGAGGTCAGCTTCCCGGTCGACCAGCCGCTCAGCTCCGTGATGCCGCAGGACGTCCCCGGCTGGACCGTGACGGTCGAGAAGAGCAAGCTCGACAAGCCGCTCACCGTGCACGGCAAGCAGATCAACGAAGCCGTCACCAAGGTGACCTGGTCCGGCGGCAAGATCGAGCCCGGGAAGTTCCAGCAGTTCCCGCTCTCCGTGGGCAAGCTGCCCGAGAACGCCGACCAGATGGTCTTCAAGTCCATCCAGACGTACGACAACGGCGAGGTCGTCCGCTGGATCGAGGAGGCCAAGGAAGGTGCCGCGGAGCCGCAGAACCCCGCGCCCGTCCTGAAGCTGAGCGCCCCCAAGGGCGACGACCACCACGACAGCGGTGCGAAGGCCGACGAGCCGAAGAACACCGACAAGGACGCCGAGCACGGCCACGACAAGGCCGCCGCCGAACACGGCTCCGACACCACCGCGCGCGTCCTCGGCATCGCCGGCATCGTCGTCGGACTCGGCGGTGTCGCCTTCGGCATCGCCTCGCGCCGCCGCTCCGCCTGACCTGCCGCGCCCATGGGCGCTGCCGTTCCGAAACGTCCGTAGCATCCCCGATCCCAGGGACATTTCTTCATGCGCACCACACGTGTGACGGTCGCCGCGCTGCTCGCGGCGGCCGCACTCACCCTCACCGCCTGCGGCGGTGAGCCCGCCAAGACCGGCGGAGTCACCCAGATCTCCGGCGGTCAGAACAGCAACAAGGCCGCGACCCTCCTGGACCGCCCCTTCACCAAGCCGGAACTCGTCCTCACGGACACCAGCGGCCAGCCGTGGAACCTGCGTGAGCAGACCAAGGGCAAGCCGACCCTCATCTACTTCGGCTACACCAACTGCCCCGACGTGTGCCCGCTGACGATGAGCAACATCGCCGTCGCCAAGAAGGCACTCCCCAAGGCCGACCAGGACAACCTCCGGGTCGTCTTCGTCACCACCGACCCTGCGAGGGACACTCCCGAGTCCCTCGGCGCGTGGCTCAAGATGCAGGACCCGTCCTTCACCGGACTCACCGGGGACTTCGCGACCATCCAGGCCGCCGCACGCACGCTCGGCATCGGCATCGACCCCGCCGCGACGGGGGCCGACGGCAAGGTCGTCTCCATGCACGGCGCCCAAGTCATCGCGTTCTCGCCGAAGACCGACGAGGGGTACGTCCTCTACGGCGAGAGCACCACCGTGGACGACTACACCAAGGACCTGCCGAAGCTCATCAAGGGGGAGAACCCGTGAACGCCCGCACCACCCGCACTCTCGCCGCCGCGCTCTCCCTGACGGCAGCGCTCGCCATATCCGGCTGTTCCGGGAAGGCCGAGCCGAGGATGACCGTGAGCGGCGCGTTCATGCCCCAGCCCGTGAACGACAAGATGGCCGGCGGGTTCATGGTCATCAAGAACGGCTCCGAGACCGCCGACAAGCTCACCGGCGTCACCTCCTCGCTCTCCGACGATCTCCAGATCCACGAGACCAAGGACCAGAAGATGCAGCAGGTCCAGTCGATGGACGTGCCCGCGAACGGCGAGCTCCGGCTGGAGCGCGGCGGCAACCACATCATGTTCATGGGGCTCAAGAGCACTCCCCGGGTCGGCGAGAAGGTCACCGTCGAGCTCCGCTTCGAGAAGGCCGCTCCGGTCAAGGTCGAGCTGGACGTGAAGGACCGGACGTACAACCCTCAGGCTCCGGCAGACACGTCCGGCAACGCCCACTGACGGACCGAGGAGCTGACACGCCATGACGGCCACCGCCCCCGCCCTCTCCACGGCCCGCGCCACGGCATTCCTGCCGCGGCTCGCGCTGGTCCTCGCAGCCCTGCTGGCAACCCTGTTCACCGCGGCCTCACCGGCCACGGCGCACGCCGCACTCACCGCGAGCGACCCCAAGGACGGGGCGGTGGTCGCCACGGCCCCCGCCCAGGTAACGCTCTCCTTCTCGGAGCAGGTCGCCATGGGGGACGACTCCATCCGCGTGCTCGACCCCCAGGGCAAACGCGTGGACACCGGTGAACTGCGCGACATGTGCAGCGGGAACACCGTCCGCTACGGCACCGCGCTGCACGCCGGACTGCCGAACGGCACCTACACCGTCGCCTGGCAGGCCGTCTCGGCCGACAGCCATCCGATCTCCGGCGCCTTCACCTTCTCCATCGGCGCGCCCTCGGCCACCGATGTCACCCTGCCCACCGCGCAGGCCGGCGGCGGACCCGTCGGGATCGCGTACGGGATCGCCCGCTACGCCGCCTACGCAGGGTTCACCGTGCTCGTGGGCGGCGCCGCCTTCATTCTGCTGTGCTGGCGCAGGGGCGCCGCCGAACGGCCGCTCCAGAAGCTCGTCGTGCGTGCCTGGGTCACCCTGACTGCCGCCACCCTGGCCATGCTGGTGCTGCGGACTCCGTACACGGGGTCCGGCAGCTTCTCCGATGTCTTCGATCTCGACGGGCTCCGGGCCGTCCTGCAGACCAAGACCGGGGCCTCGCTCGTCTCCAGGCTGCTCCTGCTGGGCGCGGCCGCCCTCTTCGTCGCGGTCCTCTTCGGCGTCTACGCGCGCCGCGTGGCGGGCCACGGACCCGATGAGGCCGACCGGACCGAGCGGGAGACCGACGGGCCGGACCAGGCCGACGGGTCCGACGAAGCCGATCGGTCCGACGAAGCCGATGGGGCCGAGAGGCCGGACGACACCAGCGATCTCACCTTCGGGCTGGCCATCGGCGGCGCCGTCGTGTCCGGCGGTATCGCCGCCACCTGGGCGCTTTCGGAGCACGCCTCGACCGGGATCCAGCCCGGAATCGCCATGCCCGCCGACATCCTGCACCTGATGGCGGTCGCCACGTGGCTCGGTGGTCTCGCCGCGCTGCTCGTCGCCCTCCACAAGGTCCCCGGGATCGAGCGCGCGGCCGTCCGCCGCTTCTCCCGGGTCGCCTTCGTCAGTGTCCTGGTGCTCGCCGTCACCGGCGTCTACCAGTCCTGGCGCCAGCTCGGCAGCTGGTCCGCCCTCACCGGCACCGACTACGGGCAGCTGCTGCTCCTGAAGATCGGCCTGGTCGCCGTCCTGCTCGGCATCGCCTACGTGTCCCGCAGGTGGACCGCGCGGCTCGCCGATGCCCCTGCGGACGCCGCCGTCGGCTCCGTCGGCTCCGTCGGCTCCGTCGGCTCCGTCGGGCAGACCCCGGAGGATGTTTCACGTGAAACAGAGCCCGTGCCGGCTCCCGTCCCCGCGGACCCGGAGCGCGCCGCCCAGCTCGCCCGGCAGCGGGCCGCACGCGAGAGCGCGCTGGAGAAGCGGGTACGGGACGCGGATCCGGACCGCGCCGGCCTGCGCCGCTCCGTCCTCGCCGAGGCGGCCATCGCCGTGATCCTGCTCGCCGTCACCACCGTGCTCACCAGCACCGAGCCCGGGCGGACCGTGGAGCGGGAGACGGGCCGCGGTTCCACCGCCACCGCCGTCCCCGACCGGGCCGTCAAGATCACCCTGCCCTTCGACACCGGCGGTCCGAACGGCAAGGGCTCCGTCCGGCTCGAACTCGACCCGGGACGGGTCGGGGCGAACACCCTGCACCTCTGGGCGGACTCCGCCGACGGCACCCCCTTCGACCTCCCCGAGATCAAGGTCGCCTTCACCCTTCCCGCCAAGGACATCGGCCCCCTGCCGCTCGTCCCCGAGCAGGCGGCTCCCGGACACTGGACCGCCTCCGGCGTCCAGCTGCCGCTCGCCGGTGAATGGCGCATCGACGTGACCGTCCGTACCTCCGACATCGACCAGACCACCGTCCAGAAGACCGTGAAGATCGGCTGACCAGCGTGACCGAGAGCAACCCCGACATCCAGATCTCCCGGCGCAGGCTGCTGGGTACCGTCGGCGCCGCGGGCGCCGTCGGGATCGCCCTCGGCGCCACGGGCGGCGCCTTGGCGCACTCCGCGCTGGACGACTCCGGGAGCGGCTCCGCCCCAGGCGCGGCCGGCGGTCCGGCCTCCCTGGGCGTCACCCAGGTGGCCTTCCACGGAGACCACCAGGCCGGCATCACCACGCCGCTGCAGGCCAAGGGACACCTCGTCGCCTTCGACCTCACCGCCGGGGCGGGCCGCACCGAGGCCGCCGCGCTGCTGCGGCGCTGGTCCGACACGGCCCGGCGGCTGATGGCGGGCGAGCCGGCCCCGGCCTCTGACAGCGGGATCGCCCTGGACGCCGGTCCGTCCTCCCTCACCGTCACCTTCGGCTTCGGCCACTCCTTCTTCGAGCGCACCGGCCTCACCGCCCGCCGCCCCGCCGCCCTCGACCCGCTGCCGGACTTCTCCTCGGACCGGCTGGACGCCCAGCGCAGCAACGGCGACCTGTGGGTCCAGATCGGCGCCGACGACGGCCTCGTCGCCTTCCATGCCCTGCGTGCCCTGCAGAAGGACGCCGGGGAGGCCGCCCGCGTCCGCTGGCAGATGAACGGTTTCAACCGGTCTCCCGGCGCCACCGGCACCCCGATGACCGCCCGCAACCTGATGGGCCAGGTGGACGGCACCGGCAACCCGAAGCCCTCGGAGCCCGACTTCGACAAGCGGATCTTCGTTCCCGGTGCGGGCCCCGGTCCCGCCGAGCACGCCTGGATGGCCGGGGGGTCCTACGCCGTCGTCCGGCGCATCCGCATGCTCCTCGACGACTGGGACAAGCAGTCCCTCGCCCAGCAGGAGCAGGTCATCGGCCGGACCAAGGCCACCGGCGCCCCGCTGACGGGTGGCGGCGAGACCACCGAGATGCAGCTCGACAAGATCGGGCCCGACGGCAAGCCCGTCATCCCGTCCAACGCGCACGCCCGGATCTCCGCCCCCGAGCAGAACGGCGGGGCCGCCATGCTCCGGCGGCCGTTCTCCTTCCACGACGGGATCGGCCCGGACGGCGCTCCCGACGCGGGGCTCCTCTTCGTCTGCTGGCAGGCCGATCCGCTGCGCGGGTTCGTACCCGTACAGCGCAAGCTCGACCGCGGCGACGCGCTGTCGGCGTTCATCCGGCACGAGTCCAGCGGGCTGTACGCGGTTCCGCCCGGGCCGCGCAGCGGCGAGTACGTGGGTCAACGGCTGCTCGAAGGATGAACAGCAACCCGGCGGTCGGCACCCCGGCATTAGGCTGATCGCATGTCAGCCACCCGCTTCACGTATCTCGGTCCCGAGGGCACCTTCACCGAGGCCGCCCTGCGCACCCTGCCGGAAGCCGCGACCCGGGAACTCGTCCCGATGGTGTCGGTCCCGGCCGCCCTGGACGCCGTGCGCAACGGCGAGGCGGCCGCCGCCCTCGTCCCGATCGAGAACTCGGTGGAGGGCGGCGTCACCGCCACCCTCGACGAGCTGGCCTCGGGCGAACCGCTGATGATCTACCGCGAGGTGCTGCTGCCCATCACCTTCGCGCTGCTCGTGCGGCCCGGGACCGCCCTGTCGGACGTCAAGACCGTCACCGGGCACCCGGTCGCCCAGCCGCAGGTGCGCAACTGGCTGCGGGCGAACCTGCCCGACGCCGTGTGGGAGTCGGCCGCCTCCAACGCGGACGGGGCCCGGCTGGTCCAGGAAGGCCGCTTCGACGCCGCCTTCGCGGGCGAGTTCGCCGCGGCCACCTACGGGCTCGTCCCGCTGGTGACCGAGATCCACGACGCGGAGAACGCCGAGACCCGGTTCGTGCTGGTGGGACGCCCCGCCCGGCCGGCCGCGCCGACCGGTGCGGACAAGACCTCCGTCGTGCTGTGGCTCGGCGACGACCACCCCGGTGCGCTGCTGGAGCTCCTCCAGGAGTTCGCGGTCCGCGGGGTGAACCTGATGCTGATCCAGTCCCGTCCGACCGGACAGGGCATCGGCAACTACTGCTTCGCCGTCGATGCCGAGGGGCACATCTCCGACCGGCGGGTCAGCGAGGCGCTCATGGGCCTCAAGCGGACCTGCCCCCAGGTCCGCTTCCTCGGGTCCTATCCGCGGGCCGGTGTCGCTCAGGGTGATGTCCGGGCTCCTCGGCCCGGGACCTCCGACGGTGACTTCACGGCCGCCTCCGACTGGCTGGGGCGTTGCCTCGACGGGCGGGCGTAGGGCGTCGTCCACTGTCCACAGAGTTATCCACAGGCGGAGATGGGAACCTGGGGACAAGTCGACAGAACGGCACGACAAGGTCGACAAATCGCCCGGGAGCCTCAGGTTTCGCTCTGGGGAGCGGGAGGTGAACGGTGTCACCTCCACATCGCCGATCAACTCTTTGGGGCGAGTCATTCCCACCCGAATGAGTGTGTGAGGGTGGTTTGAACCCTGATTCGTCCCGGCCATCCACCGATCAGGAATGATCTATTCCTGTGTCCACAGAGACGGCACACAGCCTGTGGATAAGATGCGGGCCACGGCAATTCCTGTGGACAAGAAGCCCCTCCGACCCTGTTCAGGGCCCGCCCGCCCGCCGGCATTCTGCCCCTTTTCGGGGAATGGGGCCGGTTTTCCCGACGCTCCGAGAAGGACCACTTCCGGTCAGCCGTCAAGACTTATCCATTCGTTGCAATTGGGACATAGTGACACGCAGCGTGATATCGGTGTGATCCCAGGAAGCCCAGCCCGGTAGCCTGGAGGGGTGATTGACCTCCGGCTGCTCCGTGAAGACCCTGACCGTGTCCGCGCCTCGCAGCGCGCCCGTGGAGAGGACGTCGAACTCGTCGACGCGCTGCTCTCCGCCGACGAGCGCCGCAGGTCCTCCGGCATGCGCTTCGACGAACTGCGCAATGAGCAAAGGTCCCTCGGCAAGCTCATCCCCAAGGCCTCTCCCGAGGAGCGGGCCGAGCTGCTGAAGAAGGCCGAGCACCTCAAGCAGGACGTCAAGGCGGCCGAGGCCGAGCAGAACGAGGCCGACGAAGCCGCCAAGCAGCTTCTCCTCCAGCTCGGCAACATCGTCCACGAGGACGTCCCGGTCGGCGGCGAAGAGGACTTCACCGTCCTGGAGACGCACGGCACCATCCGGGACTTCGCCACCGAGGGCTTCGAGCCCAAGGACCACCTGGAGCTCGGCGAACTGCTGGGCGCCATCGACGTCGAGCGCGGTGCCAAGGTCTCCGGCTCGCGCTTCTACTACCTGACCGGTGTGGGCGCCCTGCTGGAGCTGGCGCTGGTCAACGCGGCCATCGCCCAGGCCACCGAGGCCGGCTTCATCCCCATGCTGACCCCGGCGCTGGTCCGCCCGCGCGCCATGGAGGGCACCGGCTTCCTCGGCCAGGCAGCCGAGAACGTCTACCACCTGGAGAAGGACGACTTCTACCTGGTCGGCACCTCCGAGGTCCCCCTCGCCGCGTACCACATGGACGAGATCATCGAAGCCGAGAAGCTGCCGCTTCGGTACGCCGGCTTCTCCCCCTGCTTCCGCCGCGAAGCCGGTACGTACGGCAAGGACACCCGCGGCATCTTCCGCGTCCACCAGTTCGACAAGGTCGAGATGTTCTCGTACGTCGCGCCGGAGGACGCCGAGGCCGAGCACCAGCGGCTCCTGGAATGGGAGAAGCAGTGGCTGACCAGCCTGGAGCTGCCGTTCCAGGTGATCGACGTCGCCACCGGTGACCTGGGCTCCTCCGCCTCGCGCAAGTTCGACTGCGAGGCGTGGATCCCCACCCAGGGCAAGTACCGCGAGCTGACCTCCGCGTCGAACTGCGACAGCTTCCAGGCCCGCCGCCTGTCGATCCGCTACCGCGACGGCAAGAAGACCCAGCCGCTGTCGACGCTGAACGGCACGCTGTGCGCCGTACCGCGCACGATCGTCGCGATCCTCGAGAACCACCAGCAGGCCGATGGTTCGGTACGGGTGCCCCAGGTGCTCCGTCCCTACCTCGGCGGCCGCGAGGTCCTGGAGCCGATCACCAAGTGAGCCCGGCCCCGTTCCCGTACAAGCTCGTCGCGACCGATCTCGACGGCACGCTGCTGCGTGGCGACGACACCGTCTCGGAACGCACCCGTGAAGCGCTCGTCGCGGCCACCGCGGCGGGCGCGGCCCACATCATCGTCACCGGTCGGGCCGTGCCCTGGACCCGGCACGTACTGGACGATCTCGGCTACAAGGGGATCGCGGTCTGCGGGCAGGGTGCGCAGGTCTACGACGCGGGTGCGCACCGGCTGCTGACCTCGGTGACGCTGGACCGGCAGCTGGCCGGTCTGGCGCTGTCGAAGCTGGAGGCCGAGATCGGCCCGCTGGCCTTGGCGGCCAGCCGGGACGGGGTGGACGGCGAGGTCCTGTTCGGGCCCGGGTACCAGGTACAGGAAGGCCTCCCGGCCCTCTACCTGGAGGACGCCAAGGCGCTCTGGGCGGCTCCGCTGAACAAGCTCTACATCCAGCACCCGGAGCTGGACGACGACGCGCTCGTCAAGGTGGCCCGGGAGACCGTGGGCAGCCTGGTCGACATCGTCATGGCGGGTCCCGGCATCGTCGAGATCCTGCCGCTGGGTCTGACCAAGGCCACGGGCCTGTCGCTGGCCGCGCGCCGGCTGGGAGTGAAGGCGGCGGAGACGATCGCCTTCGGTGACATGCCCAACGACATCCCGATGTTCGGCTGGGCCGCGCACGGGGTGGCGATGGCCAATGCCCATGCCGAGCTCAAGGCGGTGGCCGACGAGGTGACGACCTCCAACGAGGAGGACGGCATCGCGGTGGTGCTGGAGCGTCTGCTGGGCGCCGCGTAGCGCGCGTGACGTAGGAGAGGTCCGGGACAGCCCGCGCCGCAAGGCGCGCTCGAAGTGGCTGCCCCGGACCTTTTGTTGCTCCCCGCACGACTCACTCTGCACCGGGCGCAGGTCCCTTACCAGCGAATTTCCGTGCATCAGCCGTGGATGCGGCGGCGGCGCCAGTAGGCGACGGTGAGAATGCCCAGCAGCGGGCCCCAGAGCAGCAGCGGCGCGTAGGTCAGGTCGAAGATCCGGAGGGCGAGCCCGGTGGGCGCATCGGGATTCGCGGCGTTGACCTCGCTCCAGGTCCAGGCGCCCAGGACCGTGATGCCGGTGAGCGCGATCGCGCCCAGCGTCGCGGGAACCACGGCCACCAGGGGGTGGATCCGGCGTCCGCCCAGCACGGGGATCCAGCCGGGCACCTCCTCGCCCCAGCGCTGGACCATACCGAGGCTCAGCAGGGCCAGGCACTCCTGCAGGATGCAGACGAAGACGAGGACCAGCGACCCGGAACCCGGGTAGTACGAGTGGTGCAGATCGCTGCCCGGCCCCCAGCCCATGGGGATGCCGACCGCGATCGCCAGCCGCCACAGGCAACTGGGAAGCACGGTCAGCGAGGTCAGCCCCGCGAGCCGGCGAAGCCAGGGGGAGACTCCGGGCACGGTGTGCGAAGCGCGAACGGCGGTGCTGGAGGTCATCTGCCAAGTCCTTTTCGGAGACTGCCGGTTGATGACTCAAGCCTGGTCGGACGAGGTCTTCGGAACCATCCGCCGATCAGCAGGCCGGCTGTCCCGCGGCGTCGGTGCCGCTCTGCCGATCGGCAGATGGCCGCACTCCGGGGTGCGCTCGTAGGGTCGGTTCATGACCGTCAGACTTCGTGCCGCGTATGCCCCGTTGCTCGCCCTTGCCGGCGTCGCCACCCTGCTCGCGGTGTTCCTGGGCGCGCCCCCGGCATGGTTGCTGATCTGTGTGGGTCTGCTGCTGGCGTTGCTGGCCCTGGTCGCCCGCTGGTCCCCGGTGCGTTCGGGGGTCGTCGCCGCCTCGCTGGGCGTGACGGCTGTCGCGGTGTGGCCGCTACCGCTGATGTGGGAGACGGCGTCGTGGCTGGAGGTCTGCGCGGCGGCGGCGTTCTGGGCGGTGCCCGCGCTCGGGGCCCTGGCGGCCGGGGGACATCTGCGCCGTCAGGCGAGCCGGATGCGCCAGGCCGTCCGGGACGGCCGGCGCGACCAGCAGCTGGAACTCGCCCGGGATCTGCACGACTTCGTGGCGCACGACGTGAGCGCCATCGTGGTGCAGGCTCAGGCGGCCAGGTTCGTGGCGGACAAGGACCCCGAGCAGGCGGTCCGCGCGCTGGAGCGGATCGAGGCGGCGGGGCTCGGCGCGCTCGCCTCGATGGACCGGACGGTGCACGCGCTGCGGGAGGCGGCCGGTGCGCGGTCCGTCTCGGTTCCGGGGACCTCGGAGCTTCCGGAGCTGGTGGAGCGGTTCGAGGGCGGGGTGCTGGAGGCCGATACGACGGCGGCCGGGGAGTTGTCGCGGGAGGCGGACACCACCGCCTACCGGGTGGCCGTGGAGGCATTGACGAACGTACGCCGGCACGCGCCCGGGGCGGCGATCGTACGGGTGCGCCTGCACCGGGTCACGGAGGGGATCGAGCTGAGCGTGGCCAACTCCGCGCCGGCCCGGGGCGCGGGCGGACTGCGGGGACTGGGACTGCGGCGGCGGAGCGGAACCGGGCTGGCCGGTCTGCGCGGCAGGGTGGAGGCGGCGGGCGGGACGCTGCGGGCCGGCGCGAGCGCCGACGGCGGGTGGCGGGTTCGCGCCGTCTTCCCGGCGCGGGGGCGCACCCTCGGGTGATCATGGCGGCGTGACCACACGCATCCTGATAGCCGATGACCAAGAGGACATCCGCAGCGGTTTCCGGCTGATCCTCGATTCGCAGCCGGACATGACCGTGGTGGGGGAGGCCGCGGACGGGGAGAGCGCCGTGGCACTGGCGCGGGAGCTACGGCCCGATGTGGTGCTGGCGGACATCCGGATGCCGCGGCTCGACGGGCTGGAGGTGACCCGGCTGCTGGCGCCGCAGACGCGGGTGGTGGTGGTGACCACCTTCGATCTGGACGAGTACGTGCACACCGCGCTGCGCAACGGCGCCTGCGGCTTTCTGCTGAAGCGGTCCGGGCCGGCTCTGCTGATCGAGGGGGTGCGGGCGGCGATGGCGGGGGACACACTGATCAGTCCGCAGATCACGGTGCGGCTGCTCAGTCGGCTGACGCAGGCGGGGCCGGTCGCCCGGCCCGCGGCGCGTCCACTGACGGAGCGGGAGGTGGACATCGTGCGCCTGGTGGCACGAGGGCTCACCAACGCCGAGATCGGCGCGGAACTGTTCATCAGCCCAGGGACGGCCAAGACCCACATCGCGAACGTCCAGGCCAAGCTGGGGGCCCGCAACCGGGTGGGAATCGCCGCCTGGGCCTGGGAGCACGGCATCGCCAAAGCGGAGCCGGAGGCTGAGGACACCCCGTAGGCCCTCGTCATGTTTCACGTGAAACAACGTTGCGGGTGAGCGGCCAGGCGAGCAGGCCGACGGAGAGCGCGATGGCGTGGCCGAGGTCCGTGAAGGTGCCGCCGGTGACCAGCGGGATCCCGAAGAAGGCGACCGCTCCGGCCAGGTAGAGCCATCTCCAGGGGCCGGGGAGCCGATAGGTGAGGACGCCGATGGAGGCCGCGAGCCCGTAGCTGACGCCGATGTCGACGACGTGGGTCATGCTGTGCGGGGCCCGGTGGTCCTGGATGGCCGTCAGGAGGATCTTCTGGCTGGCCAGGGTGGCGACGATGTGGGCGGTCGCGACGATCAGGAGCCAGCGCAGGGTGCCGAGCCAGCGTTCGACGGGGGCGTGGAACAGCTCGAAGAGCGCGGCGTAGAGAGCGAGAGAGGCCGGGTTCGCGATCCAGAAGGCACTGCTGACGAGTGCCCGGACGGGGTATTTGACGAGCTGGTTGATGTTGCTGCTGTTGCGGTGGAGCAGGACGTTGTCGACCCGGTCGGGTGCGATGGCGACGATGATGCTGGTGACGGCGATGATCAACAGCCAGATGTGCGTTCCGGGCGAGGTGCGTATCCAGGACCGCAGTGGCCTGGACGGCTCCGGCTCGGTGTGCGCGACCATGCACCGATGATGCCGCGCGAACCTGTGCCCCGCCTGGCCGGTGGGCCGGGCGGGGCACAGGTTCGTGCGGGCTGCGGCGGGACTTACTCCTCGCCCGCCAGGGTGAGGCGGCGGAGCTTCTGGCCCGCGTAGACGGTGGCGCCGACGGTGACCGCGCAGAGCAGGATCACGGCGGTGGGAAGGCCGACGGTGGCGTCGACGTACCCGTTCCCGGCCACCTTCTCGGCGACGGACAGCGCCCACTGCTGGACGCTGAGGGTCTTGGCTCCGGAGACCAGGCTGCCGAAGAGCGACTCCCAGATCAGGGCGTAGACCAGGCCGAAGACGACCGCGTGCCGGCTGACGGTGCCGAGCAGCAGGAACAGTGCGCTGTAGGCGATCGAGGCCACGAGGGCGGCGATCGTGTAGGCGACGGCGATCTGCTGGCCGTTGCCGTTGAGGATGAATCCGGCGATCAGGGTGGGGATCGCGGAGAAGACCATCGTGACGGCGATGGCCACGATCAGCTTGGTCATGATGATCGTCGGACGCTTCACCGGCTTGGCGAGCAGGTAGACGATGGAGCCGTCGTCGATCTCGGGCCCGATGGCTCCGGTGCCGGCGATGACACCGATCAGCGGAACCATGGTGGCGAGGGCGAAGCCCCCGAGGAGGTCGGCGGCGACCTTGTCGTCCAGGCCGACGAAGACACGGACGACGAGGGAGATCACGATCAGCAGGGCGGGCAGCGCGAAGAGGATCAGCGCGCGGCGCCGGCCGAGCAGGGCCCGGTAGGTGAGCCGGGCAACGGTGGGTTCGTACATGGGTGCCAGCTCCTTTCAGGCCGCGACGAGGTAGGAGAAGACCGACTCGAGGGACTCGTCGGAGGGCGAGACCGTCAGCAGCCGGATGCCGTGGTTCCGGGCCACACGGGGCAGCAGCTCGGTGAAGCGGCCGAAGTCGACGGCCTGGATGCGCAGCGCGCCTTCCTTGAGGTCGACCTCGATGCCGGCGGTGGAGGGGTCGGCGATCAGGGCCGCGGCGAGGGCCCGGTCGTCGGAGGAGCGGATGAGGTAGCGGTGCGGGCGGTCCGTCATCAGGCGGCGGATCTTGCGGAAGTCGCCGGACGCGGCGTGCCGGCCGGCCACGACCACCTCGATGTGCGAGGCGAGCTGCTCGACCTCCTCCAGGATGTGGGAGGAGAACAGGACGGTGCGTCCCTCGTCGCCCATGCGCCGCAACAGGTCCATGAGCTGCATGCGCTGGCGCGGGTCCATGCCGTTGAACGGCTCGTCGAGGAGCAGTACGGACGGGTTGTGGACGAGGGCCGAGGCCATCTTCACGCGCTGTCGCATGCCCTTGGAGTACGTGGAGATCTTGCGGTCCTGGGCGTACTCCATCTCGACGGTGGCGAGCGCCCGCTGGGCTGCCGCGTCGTCGAGGCCGTGGAGTTCGGCGTTGGCGACGACGAACTCCCGGCCGGTGAGGAAGTCGTACATGGCCTCGCGCTCGGGCACGACGCCGATCTGCTTGTAGACCTGCTCGTTCTGCCAGATCGGTGCGCCGTCGAGGGTGACGGTGCCCGTGGAGGGAGCGAGGAAGCCGCCCATCATGTTGATGAGGGTGGACTTTCCGGCGCCGTTGGGACCCAGCAGCCCGGTGACGCCGGGGCCGATGCTCATGGTCACGTCGTTGACGGCGACGACGTTCCCGAACCAGCGGGAGGTGTGGTCGATGTCGATGGTGGTCACAGCCCGGCCTTCCGGTAGCGGGCCATCAGGGCGGCGTACGAGCCGACGATGAGGCCGAGGGCGACGATCAGGTAGACGACGCCGACGCCGGCCGAGGGACCCTCGCCGCCGGGGAAGGCGGAGGTCGCACCGAGGAACGCGGTCTGTACGCCGTCGATGAGGGTGATGGGGGAGAACAGGCCCATCCACTCGATGGGCCCGGTGTTCCCGGTGCTGTAGGAGATGCCCTGGACCGCGGTCACCGCGCCGAACGGGATCAGGAGCACCGCGATGATCGCGGCGACGCCGAACCCGCGGCGCGGGGTGAGCGCGGCCATCACCAGGCCGAGGCCCGCGAAGAGCAGCGACAGCAGCAGCACCGACACGAGTCCCTGCCCGAATCCCTTGGTCTGGTCGGCGAAGTCGAACTTCGCGAGGAGCGAGCCGATCCACATGATCAGCAGCGGGGTCGCGGTGAGGATGAACAGGGCCGAGGCCATGGCCGCGTACTTGGCCACGACGTAGTCGACGCGTTCGATGGGCCGCGAGAAGTAGAGCGGCACCGTCTTGAAGCGCAGGTCCCGCGAGACCGACTGGGGCGCCTGGGACGCGAGGAAGAGGCCGATGATCACCTGCGTGGTCAGGGCGTACGTCGTGTACTTGATCGGCAGGTCGGTGGAGCCGGGCACCGCGATGGCGACCGCGACGATGATCAGCGCGGGTACGCACATCACCGCGAAGAGGATCATCGGGAGGACCTTGGACTTGGCGGACCGGCCGAGCCCGTAGGCGCCGCGCAGGGACTGCGAGAACAGCGACTTGCGGGCGTAGGCGCGGCCGAGCCGGGGTCCGTCGTAGGACCGGTAGCCGATGTTGTGGATCTGGGTCGAGGTGTCAGGCGCCATCGGAACCGGCTCCCTTCTGCTGGACGGTGGGCGAGGGCTGCTCGTTGGCGCGGAAGACCTCCGCGATGTGGTGACGGCGCTGCTCCATGCGGACCAGGCCGATGCCCAGGTCGGCGACGGTGTCGCGGACGGTGTCGTACGTCTGCTCGCCGGTGGCCTCGACGAGGAGGATGTGGCCGGCTCCGGGCAGGCCCTGCTCCTCTCCGACGTGCAGGGTGACACCGGCCTCGGTGAGCGCCTTGCGCAGGGCGGCGGTGCCGTCCGGGTGGGCGTCGGAGTCGGTGACCTCGACCGCGAGGGTCGTGGTGATCTGGGTGAAGTCGCTGGTGGAGCTGGAGCGCAGCAGCTTGCCGCCGTCGACCACGACCACGTGGTCGCAGGTCCGCTCCAGCTCACCGAGGAGGTGGGAGGTGACCAGGACGGAGATGCCGAAGTCGGTGTAGATCCGGCGGATCAGGCCGAGCATCTCGTCGCGGCCGACCGGGTCCAGACCGTTGGTCGGCTCGTCGAGGAGGACCAGCTGGGGGTCGTGGACGAGGGCCTGGGCGAGCTTGACGCGCTGCTTCATGCCGGTGGAGTAGCCGCCGATGGGGCGGTAGCGCTCCTCGTACAGTCCGACGTGGCGCAGGGTGTCGGCGGTGCGCTCGCGGGCCGCGGTCGGCGGCAGCCCGGACATGCGCGCCATGTGGACGACGAACTCGGTGGCCGAGACGTCGGGTGGCAGGCAGTCGTGCTCGGGCATGTAGCCGACGCGTTCACGGATGGCGCTGCCATGCGTGTGGACGTCGAGGCCGAGCACGGCGGCGCTGCCCTCGGTGGCGGGGGACAGTCCCAGCAGGATCTTGATCAGCGTGGACTTGCCGGCTCCATTGGCACCAACGAGGCCGGTCACACCAGGCCCGATGTCCAGGGAGAGCCGGTCGAGGGCGGTCACTCGGGGGTACCGCTTGCTCAGGCTTTCGGTCGCGATGACAGTCACGGGTTCGACGTTAGTGGCGCGTCTCCCGTGAAACGTCAGACCTGGAGCTGGATCCGGTCTCAGCCTTCAGGCGTACATGCCCGTACTGGAGGCTGATGTGGACCCGACAACTTTGTCCACAGGTCCGTGCACGACCCTTGACGTGATCTCCAGTCATTGTCACATTCATCAGTGTCAACTTACGGGCGCGTACGGCTACACGGATGGACGGGCTGACATGGCTGGGGACACCAAGCAACGCACCGCGCGACTCTCCGGACGACGCTCCGCCGACCTGAGCGGCTTCAGAGAGGTACAGCGCCTCTCGTACGAGTGCGCCGAGGCCGTCGCGGCCCAGCTGAGGCCCGGGGTGACCGAGCGCGAGGCCGCGCGGATGCAGCGCGAGTGGCTGCGGGAGCGCGGCGTACGGGACTGGTTCCACCTGCCCTTCGCGTGGTTCGGGGACCGCACCGCCTTCGCGAACTTCAGGATCCCGCTGCAGTTCTTCCCCACCCACCGGAAGCTGGAGCCCGGGATGCCGTTCATCCTCGACATGGCACCGGTCTACAAGGGGTACGCGGCGGACGTCGGCTATTCGGGCAGCCTCGGGCTCAATCCGGTGCAGGACCGGCTCATGTCAGATCTCCAGGCGCACCGCGTGCTGATCCTGGAACAGGTGCGCGAGGGCCGCTCCCTGCGCGAGATCTACGAGAACGTCGAACGGCTGATGACCCGGCAGGGGTACGCCAACCGGCACCGGGCCTATCCCTTCGGCGTGATCGCGCACAAGATCGACCGGGTCAAGGAGCGGCGCTGGTCGCCGACCGCTTTCGGCTTCGGCACCCAGTCCCTCAAGGGACTGGCGAGCGACGCCCTGCACGGCCACCGTGAGGGCTGGTCCCCGCTGTGGAGCCCGTACCACTTCTCCGACCATCCGCCGCAGCCCGGCCTGTGGGCGGTGGAACCACACCTCGGATTCCGGGGTACCGGCGCGAAGTTCGAGGAGATCCTGGTCGTCACCGACTCCCGGGACCCCGAGGAGAGCGCGTTCTGGCTGGACGACGATCTGCCGCACGTGCGGCGCTGGGCCGAGGAGAAGGCAGCATGAGCGACATGGGTGGAGCGGGAGCGGTGGGACTGGCGGGTGCGCGCGAGCGCCGGGTGAGCACCGGTGGGGTCGAGCTGTGCGTCGTCGAGCTCGGTGAGACGGGCCGGCCGACGGTATTGCTGGTGCACGGCTACCCGGACAGCAAGGAGGTCTGGTCGGAGGTCGCCGAGCGGCTCGCGACGCGCTTCCACGTGGTGCTCTACGACGTGCGCGGCCACGGTCGCTCCACCGCGCCGCAGCCGCTGCGCGGCGGCTTCACCCTGGAGAAGCTGACAGACGACTTCCTGGCGGTCGCGGACGCGGTCAGCCCGGACCGGCCGGTGCACCTGGTCGGCCACGACTGGGGCTCCGTACAGGGCTGGGAGTTCGCCACGGTCGCCCGCACCGAGGGCAGGATCGCCTCCTTCACCTCGATGTCGGGGCCCTCCCTCGACCACTTCGGGCACTGGATCAAGAAGCGGATGGCCCGGCCCACCCCGCGGGCGGCGGCGCAGCTCCTCGGCCAGGGCGCCAAGTCCTGGTACGTCTACATGCTGCACACCCCCGTGCTGCCCGAGCTGGCCTGGCGGGGACCGCTCGGCAAGCGGTGGCCCGCGATGCTCCAGCGCATCGAGAAGGTTCCGGCCGGCTCCTATCCGACGGCCTCACTGCCGTCGGACGCGGCACACGGAGCCTGGCTCTACCGCGACAACGTGCGGCCGCGCATGCGCCGGCCGCGCCCCGACGCGTACGCCCACGTACCGGTGCAGCTGATCACCCCGACCGGGGACGCCTTCCTGTCCGAGCGGCTCTACGACGGTCTGGAGCGGTGGGCCCCGGACCTGCTGCGCCGGACCCTGCCGGCCAAGCACTGGGTGCCCCGGACCCGGCCCGACCAGCTGGCCGCCTGGATCACCGAATTCGTCACCGACCGGGAGGAGCCCGCGACGCGGGCACCGGAGCGGAAGGCCCCGGGCCGGTACGCCGACCGCTTCGCGGGCCAGCTGGTCCTGGTGACCGGTGCGGCCAGCGGCATCGGCCGGGCCACCGCCTTCGCCTTCGCCGAGGCCGGGGCCCGGGTGGTCGCCGTCGACCGCGACGCGGAAGGCGCGGCGCGCACGGCGGACATGGCTCGGCTCGTCGGCGCCGCCGAGGCCTGGGCCGAGTGCGTGGACGTCAGCGACGAGCAGGCGATGGAGAAGCTCGCGGCGAAGGTCGCCGCCGAGTACGGAATCGTCGACGTCCTGGTCAACAACGCCGGGATCGGCCTGTCCGGCGCCTTCCTCGACACCACCGCCGAGGACTGGAAGAAGGTCCTGGACGTCAACCTGTGGGGCGTCATACACGGCTGCCGGATCTTCGGGAAGCAGATGGCCGAGCGCGGCCAGGGCGGGCACATCGTCAACACCGCCTCCGCCGCGGCCTACCTGCCGTCCAGGACCCTGCCCGCCTACAGCACCTCGAAGGCTGCGGTGCTGATGCTGTCGGAGTGCCTGCGCGCGGAACTGGCCTCGAAGTCGATCGGCGTCTCCGCGATCTGCCCGGGCATCGTCAACACCAACATCACCGCCACCTCGCGCTTCGCCGGGGTGGACGAGGCCGAGGAGAAGCGCCGCCAGGAGCGCTCCTCGCGGCTGTACGGGCTGCGCAACTTCCCGCCGGAGAAGGTCGCCGACGCGATCCTGCGGGCGGTGGTGCGCAACGAGGCCGTCGTGCCCGTGACTCCGGAGTCCAAGGGCGCCCTGTGGATGTCCCGCTTCGCCCCGCGCGCCCTGCGGCGCATCGCGAGGCTGGAGCCGAAGCTGTGAGCGGGGCCGCGGACCCGATCGCCCGGCACCCGATCGGCCCGCGCCGGGTGGCCTTCGAATGGAAGACCACCCCCCTGCACTGGATACCGGACGAGCCCACCGCCACGCACGTCATCAACGTGCTGCACCTGCTGCTGCCCGCCGGGGAACGGTGGTTCGTCAGGGTCCTCAAGGAGGGCCTGCCCCTGGTCACCGACCCCGAGCTGCGCAGTGACGTCAAGGGGTTCATGGGCCAGGAGGCCACGCACAGCGTGCAGCACTCCTACGTACTGGACCATCTCGCCGAGCAGCGGCTGCCGACGGAGGCGTACACGCGGCACGTGGACTTCCTCTTCGAGAAACTGCTCGGGGAGGCCCCGCCGTTCGGGGTACCGGTCACGGCGCGGGAGTGGCTGCGCTTCCGGCTGGCCGTGGTCGCCGCGATCGAGCAGTTCACGGCGGTCCTCGGGGACTGGGTGCTGCGGGCCGACGGCCTCGACCGGGCCGGGGCGGACGAGATCATGCTGGACCTGCTGCGCTGGCACGGCGCGGAGGAGGTGGAGCACCGCTCCGTCGCCTTCGACATGTACCAGCACTGCGGGGGAACCGGTCTGCCCCGCTACGCGCGCCGCGTCGAGGGGATGGTCGTGGTCGCGCCGGTACTGGCGTGGCTGTGGGTGTGGGGGGCCTCGTACCTCATACGCAACGACCCGGAGCTGGGCGGCCGGCAGCGCTACTCGCTCGGCGCGCACAACCGCGCGGTGGCCAAGGGCCTGCTGCCTCCGTGGAGAGAGCTCGGCACGGCCATACCCCGCTACTTCCGGCGGTCGTACCATCCCTCGCAGGAGGGCTCGCTGCGCAGGGCGGTCGAGTACCTTGCGGCTTCACCTGCCGCCCGGGCCGCGGCGGGCGCGGTCGGCCGAGCCGCGATGTCGTAGGGAGCCGGGATTGTCCGATCAGGCGGTAGCCGAGTACCGGATCGAGGATCTGGCACACCACAGCGGGGCGACGGTGCGCACGATCCGGGCGTACCAGGACCGTGGTCTGCTGCCGAAACCGGAGCGGCGGGGCCGTTCCAACGTCTATCGGGACACGCATCTGGCGCGGCTGCGGCAGATCGCCGATCTGCTGGACCGCGGCTACACCCTGGCCTCCATCAAGGAACTGCTGGAGGCCTGGGACGCGGGGCGCGGTCTGGGCGGCGTACTCGGGCTGGTCGCCGAGGTGCACGGGCCGTGGACCGACGAGGAGACGGCCCGGATCAGCCGGGAGGAGCTGAACGAGCGGTTCGGCGGCCGCCCGGACGACGACGCCGTGGACGAGGCGTGCGAGCTCGGGGTGCTGGAGCGGATCCCGGGGCGCCCGGACCAGTTCCTGGTGCCCTCCCCGCAGGAGCTGGCGGTGGCCGCCGAGCTGCATGCGGCCGGGGTGCCGCTGCCGGCGATCACCGGGCACCTGCGGGAACTGCGCGGACAGGTGGAGCACATCGCCTCGCGGTTCCTGGAGTTCACCACCGAGCACGTCTTCGCGCGCTACCTCGGACAGGTGCCGCCCACGGACGCGGACGCGGCGGAGGCGGCGACGATGGTACGGCGGCTGCGGCCGCTGGCCCAGCAGACCGTGGACGCGGAGCTGGCACGGGCGATGCGGCTCTTCGCGACCCGGCACCTCCAGCGGCACCTGGGGTCGGCCGGCGCACCGGGGCCGACGGGGCCCTCGCCGGTGGCGCTGCCGGCCGCGACGGTACGGGCGGTGCAGGAACTGGTGGGTGCCGACCATGTGGCGGAGTTCGTCCGGGCCGCGACGGAGCGGGAGCTCCAGGCCCGGACGATGAACGATCTGGCGCGCCGGGGGGAGCGGTAACGACGCCTGGGCGGGTGGTCACCGGCGAAGGGCCCGGTCGGGGCCGGTCCGCAGGTTCCATGAATTCCACGGACTCCACAGATTCCACAGGGCGGATCACGCGTTTGCCGTCAAAACCTGCCCAAACGGCTGTGGACAAGACCCCTTTTCCTGTGGGCAACTGAGCTGCCGTCTCACCCGACGGTCCCGTACGCCGCCTTGGCGGGGCTCGCTCCGTCCACCGGCGCCGCCTTCGCGCTCCGGCCGAACCTGGACCCGTACTTGGCCCCCGCCCCTGTCCCGGCCCCTCTCCCGGTCCCGTACAGGAGGGCGGCCAGGGCCAGGCCGAGGATCCCGCCGATCAGCTGGGCGCCGACGAATCCGGGCAGCGACCGGGGGGCTATGCCGGTGAAGGAGTCACTGAAGCTGCGCCCGATGGTGCCCGCCGGATTGGCGAAGGAACCGGAGGAGGTGAACCAGATCGCGGCCGCGATGTACGCCGCGACCGCCGCCGGGACGAGCCTGGAGCGACCGATCCGGCCGAGGCCCTGGATCAGGAGGACGAGACCGGCGGTGGCGACCACCTCGCCGATGAGCAGGTGACCGCCGTCGCGCACCTGGGTGGCGAAGGTGCCCGGGGTCCGGCCGAACATGACTTCCGCGACGAGGGCGCCGCCGATGGCTCCGGCGCTCTGGGCCACGGTGTAGACGAGCGCCTCGCGGGCGCCCAGGCCCTCGCCGCCGGTCCGCCGGGACCACCAGGAGGTGAGGGTGACCACCGGGTTGAGGTGGGCACCGGACAGCGGCCCGAAGATCGTGATGATCAGCCCGAGGCCGATGGCAGAGGCGAACGAGTTGGCGATGAGGGCGACACCGGTGTCGCGGCTGAGCTCGGCGGCCTTGAGCCCGGAGCCGATCACGACCACGAGCAGGCCGGCGGTACCGACCAGCTCAGCAGCGGCGCGGCGTGACAGTGAGGGTTGGGCTGTCATGGTTTCTCCCTCTGAACAGAAGTGGAAGTGGAAAATATATTCCGCATCTTGGAATGACGATAGAGGGTGTCCACCACCCGTCACCACCGGCCGCCCCCGGAAAATCCCTGCCGCGGGGCCGCCCGACCGGGCACGCTGGGGCCATGGATGAAAGACGCACCGTGAAGGTGTCGAAGTACGTCTCGAAACACCTGCGACACCAGCCGGAACGGATCGGACTGGTGCTCGATCCCCACGGCTGGGTGGAGATCGACGACCTGCTGCGCGCGGCCGCCGCACACGGCTTCCGCTTCAGCCGGGCCGAGCTCGACCACGTCGTCGCCGCCAACGACAAGCAGCGGTTCGCCGTCGACGGCACCCGGATCCGGGCCAGCCAGGGGCACACCGTCGCCGTGGACCTGGACCTGCCGGAGGCCGAACCGCCCGCGTACCTCTACCACGGCACCGTCGCCTCCGCCCTGGGGCCGATCCGCGCCGAGGGCCTGCGCCCGATGGCCCGCCACCACGTGCACCTGTCCCCCGACCGGGAGACCGCCACCCGGGTCGGCGCGCGACGCGGCCGGCCCGTCGTGCTCAGCGTGGACGCCGGGGCGATGCGAGCGGCCGGACACGTCTTCCGGATCAGCGCCAACGGGGTGTGGCTGGCGGACGCCGTACCGCCGCAGTTCCTGCGCTTCCCGTAGTTCGTGCGCTCCCCGGCCTGGCCGGGGCTGCGAGAGGAGGCCACCGCCACGACGGTGTCGGAGGCCCGCAAGCGGCTGGAGGAGGCCGCCGGGGTACTGGAGGCGGCCTTGGCGGCGGATCCCGGAGTCCCCGGGCTGCGGTCGAACTCGCCCAGACCTGGCATCAGCTGGCGCAGGTGCTCGACCGGCACGTCAACACGAACGGGCAGCCCGACGAGGGGACGAGGCCGAGGACCAGGAGCTCGCCGGTGCCGGCGCGGAGCCGTCGGCCCTGCTGAGCCCCGCCGAGGTCGACCGGCTGCGCCTGGCGGAGATCGAGCTGTGGGACCGGGCCTCCCGGGTCGACGCCGAGCTCGGCCCCGACCATCTGCGGGACCGGTTCCAGTGCCTGGACAACGCGGCCTGGACCGAGCAGGAGCGGGGTGACGCGGATGCGGGCGCCGCGCGCGTCTCCGCGCTGATCGACGAGGCCCGGGCGCTGCCCGAGGACGACGTGCCGGACTGGCTCCTGCCCTCGGCAGAGCGCCTGCTCGCGCAGCTGAACGAGAGGGACTAGCCGTCGCCGTCCCGGGCGTCGTCGCCGCTCGTGCGAGTGGCGACGACGACCGGCAGGTCAGCTGTCGAGCTGGGCCAGGGTCTCGGTGGCGATCTTCTCGAACACGGCCTCATCGGCGGCGAACTCGGAGTCCGGGATCGGGGCGTGGATCACCACCTCGGTGAAGCCCAGATCGCGGTGCCGGCCGGCGAAGTCGACGAACGCGTCCACGGACTGCAGCACGGTGTTGGCCTCCGGCGTGAAGCCGGTCAGGAGGACCTTCTCCACGGGCTCCAGGTCGCGCCCGATCTCCAGGAAGGCCGCGCCGAGCCGTTCGAGCTGCACGCGCAGGGCCTCGCGCGACTGCTCGGGCGTGCCCTCCTCGAAGAGCTTGGGGTCGCCCGTGGTCACCCAGGCCTGGCCGTGCCGGGCGGCGAGCCGCATGCCGCGCGGTCCGGTCGCGGCGACCGCGAACGGCAGCCTGGGCCGCTGCACACAACCGGGGATGTTGCGGGCCTCCTCGGCGGAGTAGAAGGTCCCCTCATGGCTCACCGATCCCTCGGTCAGCAACCGGTCCAGCAGCGGCACGAACTCGGCGAAGCGGTCGGCACGCTCGCGCGGGGACCAGGCCTCCTGACCCAGCGCGGTCGCGTCGAAGCCGTTGCCGCCCGCACCGATGCCGAGGGTGATGCGCCCGCCGGAGATGTCGTCCAGGCTCATGAGGTCCTTGGCGAGGGTCACCGGGTGACGGAAGTTCGGCGAGGTGACGAGCGTGCCCAGGCGTAGCCGCTCGGTGGCGGCGGCCGCCGCGGTCAGGGTGGGCACCGCGCCGAACCACGGGCCGTCGCGGAACGTCCGCCAGGACAGGTGGTCGTAGGTGTACGCGGTGTGGAACCCGAGCTGCTCGGCCCGGAGCCACTGATCGCGTCCTCCCTCGTGCCATCGACGTACCGGAAGGATCACCGTGCTCAGACGCAGACTCATGCTTCGAGCCTACGGTGAGGGGATGTTTCACGTGAAACGGCGCCGTTTCACGTGAAACATCGCCCGAGGTGACAGCCTCCCGCCCATGGTCAGGACCTCCTCGGCCATGGGCGAAGATGGAGCAGTGACCTCGGCTCCCCAGTGCCCGGACGGGCCAAACCCCACGCCCCGGCTGATCGCCACCGACCTCGACGGCACCCTGCTGCGCGACGACAAGTCCGTCTCGCCGCGCACGGTCGCCGCGCTCGCCGCCGCCGAGGAGGCCGGGATCGAGGTCTTCTTCGTGACCGGCCGCCCGGCCCGCTGGATGGATGTGGTCAGCGACCATGTCCACGGCCACGGCCTGGCGATCTGCGCCAATGGCGCGGCGGTGGTCGACCTGCACGCCGGACGAGAGTTCGTACAGGTCAGAGCCCTTCCGCGAGTGGCAGCGCTCACCGTCGTCGAGGCCCTGCGGACCGCGGCGCCCGGCACTTCCTTCGCGGTCGAGCTGACCACCGGCATCAACTACGAGCCGGCGTACCCGCCCTTCTTCAAGGACCCGGGTGCCCGGGTCGCCACTGCCGAAAAGCTGCTGCACGAGGACACGGACGAAAGCTCCGCGCCCGTGCTCAAGCTGTTGGCGCACCACGCCGAGCTGGCCCCGGACGAATTCCTGACGCTGGCACGGTCCGCCGCCGGCGGGTACGCGTCGATCACCCGGTCCAGTCCCACCTCGCTGCTGGAGGTCAGCGGGCCGGGCGTGTCCAAGGCGAGCACCCTGGCTCTGTGCTGCGCCGAGCGGGGCATCTCCCCCGCCGAGGTCGTCGCCTTCGGGGACATGCCGAACGACGTGGAGATGCTCAGCTGGGCGGGCACCTCGTACGCCATGGGCAACGCCCACCCTGATGTGATCGCGGCCGCGTCGGGCCGTACGGTCGCCAACAACGAGGACGGGGTCGCCCTCGTCATCGAGCGCATCCTGGCCGAACGGACCGCGGCGCAGCAGGCCTAGGTCGTCTCTTTCGGATCTTGTCGGCCGAGCCCGCGGCGTCCGGTGCCGTACATGGCAAGGCGGAGGAGCGCACCGTGTACTGGACGTACTCGGGCGCCCCGACAACGCGGCCAGGTGCGGTGCCGGGCGTCGCGGGCCCGGCAAGATCCGGAAGAGACGGCCTAGACGGCGGGCTGGAGCGGGGCCTCCCACACCACGGTGGTCCCGCCGCCGTCCTCGCCGAGGCCCGGGCCGTAAGAGCTCGCGCCGCCCAGCGACTCGGCCCGTCGGCGCAGGTTCCGCAACCCGCTGCGGCGACCGCCCTCCGGGATGCCCACCCCGTCGTCGGCGACCTCGAGCCGGACGCCGGGCCGACCGTCGGCGAGCGTGATGGTGGAGTCGACGACCACCTCGATCCGGGTCGCCTCGGCGTGACGGAAGGCGTTGGACAGGGCCTCCCGCAGCGCGGCGATCAGGTTCTTGCCCACCAACTCACCGACGACCGTGTCGACCGGGCCGAGGAAGCGGTGCGCGGGCTTGAAGCCCAGGGGCACCGCGGCCATGTTGATCTCCCGCAGCACCCGGGTGCGCAACCCGGACGGAGCCTCCGCCGGACCCTGTTGGAGGGCGAAGATCGCGGTGCGGATCTCCTGGATCGTCACGTCCAGCTCGTCCACGGCCTTGCCCACGCCGTCCCGCACCTCGGGGACGATGGACCGGCGCTGGGCGCCCTCCAGCATCAGCCCGGTGGCGAAGAGCCGCTGGATGACCAGGTCGTGCAAGTCGCGGGCGATCCGGTCGCGGTCCTCGAACACCGCCAGGCGCTCACGGTCGCGCTGCGCCTCGGCCATCATCAGGGCGAGCGCCGCCTGCGAGGCGAACTGGGTGGCCAGGGTCCGCTCGGCTTCGGTGAAGGGACGCCCGCCACGGGCCCGGGGGGTGACCAGCGCGCCCAGCACCCGCCCGCCGCTCTGCAGCGGCAGCAGCATGCACGGGCCGTACCGGCTGGTGAGCTCGCTGGTCGTGCGGGGGTCGGACGCGGCGTCGTCCACGAAGACCGGCTCGCCCTCCAGCAGCCGGTCCACCACCGGGCTCTCGGCCGGGATCACCACACCGATCGAGGTGGCAGGGTTCTCGGAGGAGACCGCGACGATCTCCATGCCACCCTCCTCGGCCGGCAGCATGACGATCCCGGCGGCGGAGTCGGCCAGCCGACGGGCCTGTTCGGCGACCACCGCGAGCGCGTCGTCCGCGTCCCCGCCGGACAGGAGGGCGGTGGTGACGGCCACCGAGCCGTCGATCCAGCGCTCGCGCTGCGTGGCGGCCTCGTACAGCCGGGCGTTGCCGATGGCGATGCCCGCCTCGGTGGCCAGTACCCGGACCATGTGGACGTCGTAGTCGTTGAACTCGCCGCCGCCGTTCTTCTCGGCGAGGTAGAGATTGCCGAAGATCTCTCCCTGCACCCGGATCGGCACTCCGAGGAAGGTCTTCATGGGCGGGTGGTGCGGCGGGAACCCCGCCGAGCGCGGGTCCTTCGTCAGATCGGCGAGCCGCACCGTGTCGGGGTGCGAGATCAGCGCTCCGATCAGGCCCCGTTCCCCGTCGGGGCGGTGCCCGATCTTCCGGGCCTGTGCGGAGCCGATCCCATGGGTGACGAAGTCCGAGAGCCCGCGGCCCTCCGTGTCGACGACACCGATCGCCGCGTAGCGTGCGTCCGCGAGCTCGGCCGCGGTCTCGCAGATGCGGTCCAGCGTGGAGTGCAGCTCGAGCCCGGTCCCGACCGACCTCATGGCCTCCAGCAGTTGCGGTACACGGGCCGTGAGCTCGGTGGACAGGCCGTGCAGGCTCCTGGTGGCCTGGGCGGCGGCCACCAGCGGATCCGGTGATGGACCCGGTGGGGGATCAGGTGATTCCTGCGACTCCTGCGCTGACATGGTCCTGAGAGTAGTTAGTCCCTATTGGCGGGGAAAGTTAGCCAAAGTTCCGTCCGTTGCCCTTTCGCGCTCCAGCAGTCGCCGCAGCGGTCCCTCGGCGGCGGCCAGCTCGGCGTACGGGCCGCGCTGCACGACCTCACCGTGGTCCAGCACGAGCACCTCGTCGACCGCCTCCAGGCCGGCCAGCCGGTGCGTGATCAGCACGGTGGTCCGGCCCTCGGTAGCGGCCAGCAGATCCGCCGTCAGGGCGTCCGCCGTGGCCAGGTCCAGATGCTCGGCCGGCTCGTCCAGGACCAGCACGGGGAAGTCCGCGAGCAGCGCCCGGGCCAGGGCCAGCCGCTGTCGCTGACCACCCGAGATCCGCTCGCCGTGCTCGCCGACCAGCGTGTCCAGCCCGTCCGGGAGGCCGTCGGCCCACTCCAGCAGCCGGGCCCCGGCCAGCGCCTGCCGCAGCTGCTCCTCGCTCGCCCCGGTCCGGGCCAGACGCAGGTTCTCCCGTACCGAGCTGTCGAAGATGTGCGCGTCCTGGGCGCACAGGCCCACGAGGGCCCGTACGGCGTCGCCGTCGAGCGTGCGCGCGTCGCTCCCGCCCAGGCCGTACGCGCCTTCGGCCGGGTCCAGGAACCGGAGGAGGACCTGGGCCAGGGTGGTCTTGCCGGACCCCGAGGGACCCACGACGGCGATGCGCCGGCCGGCCTCCAGGGTCAGGTCCACGTCCCGCAGCGCGGCACGCTCCTGGCCGGGGTGGCGGGCGGTGAGCCCCGTCAGCCGCAGCGGGAACGGCGAAGCGGGGGCCGCGGCGGGCTGCTCCGGCTCGGTGACCGGGACCGGCGCGTCGATGACCTCGTAGACCCGCTCGGCGCTACGGCGCACCCGCTGGCGGTACTGGACGGCGAGCGGAAGTCCGCTCACCGCCTCGAAGGCGGCCAGCGGCGTCAGGACCGCGACGGCCATGGCCACCCCGGACAGCCGTCCGTCGTGGACGGCGTTCGCGGCAACGGCCGCGGCGGCCACGACGGTGAGCCCGCACACCAGGGCCGACAGGCCGCCGCCCAGCCCGGCCGCGGCCGAGCCCCGCGCGGCGATGCGCGTCAGCAGGGCGTCGCTCCGGCGCGTCCGGCCCTTGCGGTCCTCCAGCGCTCCGGCCACGGTGAGCTCCGCGGTCCCGGTGAGCAGATCGGCCACGCGGGTGGCGAGTTCGCCCCGGGCGGGCGCGAGCCTCCGCTCCGCGCGGCGGGCGCAGGCGCCGCTGACCAGCGGTACCGCGACACCGGCGGCGAGCAGCCCGACGGCGAGTACGGCTCCGGCCTCGGGCAGCAGCCATGCGGTGAAGGCGACCGAGCCCGTTCCGACGAGCACGGCCGTACCGACGGGCAGCAGCCAGCGCAGCCAGTAGTCCTGCAGTGTGTCGGTGTCGGCCACCAGCCGGGCCAGCAGGTCCCCGCGCCGGTGCTCGCGCAGCCCGGCGGGCGCGATGCGCTCCAGTCGGCGGTACACGGAGACCCGCAGGTCGGCGAGCATCCGCAGCACGGCGTCGTGCGAGACGAGCCGCTCGGCGTACCGGAAGACGGCGCGGCCCATTCCGAAGGCCCGGGTGGCCGTGACGGCCACCATCAGGTAGAGCACGGGCGGCTGCTGCGAGGCCCGCGAGATCAGCCAGCCCGATACGGCCATCAGGCCGACGCTGCATCCGACGGCCAGCGCCCCGAGCAACAGTCCGAGCCTGAACCGTCCTTGCCATGCCCGGGCGACCTCCCGCACCCGGCGCAGCGGATCACCGGCCGCCCCGGAACGGGCCGAACCCGAACCGGCCGGGGCCGAGCCGCCGGTCTCCGACCGCTCGCGCGCCGCACCGAGGATCCACTCCCCGGCGTCCGGGACGTGCTCGTCGGCGTCACCGGCCGCACCGGAGGACAGCAGCTCGGCGCCGGCCGGGGAAGCGGCGCGGCGGGGGAGTGTCCCGTCGGCGAGGGACCCCTCGGGGCCGTCGCCCGCCGCCATCGCCACCACCCGGTCCGCGACGGCGAGCAGCGCCGGCCGGTGCACGACCAGCAGCACGGTCCGCCCCGCGGACAGCCGCCGGACCGCGTCCACGATCCCCGCCTCGGTCTCGCCGTCCAGCGCCGCCGTCGGCTCGTCCAGCAGCAGCACGGGCCGGTCCGCCAGGAACGCGCGGGCCAGGGCCAGCCGCTGCCGCTGACCGGCGGACAGTCCCACACCGCCCTCGCCCAGCGGGGTCTGCACCCCGTGCGGCAGCGCGGTCACGAACTCCCAGGCCCCGGCATCCTTCAACGCCTCGGCCACATCGGCGTCGGAGGCACCCGCGCGGGCCAGCCGTACGTTCTCGGCGATCGTTCCTGCGAACAGGTACGGCCGCTGCGGCACCCAGGCGACCTGCTGCCGCCACTGCGCCGGCGACAGCTCTGCGAGGTCCACACCCGCGACCCGGACCCGCCCGGCCGTCGGCGTGACAAAGCCCAGCAGCACCTGGAGCAGCGTGGACTTCCCCGCTCCGCTCGGGCCGGTGAGGGCCACGCACTCCCCCGGTCCGACCGTGAGCGAGACCGGCCGGGGCGAGTCCTCGCCACGGCCCTCGTAGCGGACCGCGATCCCCTCGATCTCGATCCGCAGGGGAGCGCCTCCCGGCAGCTCGGCCGTACCGGACGTACCGGTGGTGGGGGTCTCCAGAACCTCGAAGATCTCCTCGGCGGCCGCCAGCCCTTCGGCGGCCGCGTGGTACTGGGCCCCCACCTGCCGCAGCGGCAGGTACGCCTCGGGCGCCAGGATCAGGATGACCAGCCCGGTGTAGAGGTCCAGTTCGCCGTGGACCAGCCGCATACCGATGGTCACGGCCACCAGGGCCACCGACAGGGTCGCCAGCAGTTCCAGGGCGAAGGAGGAGAGGAAGGCGATGCGCAGGGTCCGCATCGTCGCGCGCCGGTAGTCATCGGTGATCTTGCGGATCGACTCGGCCTGCGCCTTGGCCCGGCCGAAGACCTTCAGCGTGGGAAGCCCGGCGACCACGTCGAGGAAGTGCCCGGAGAGCCGGGACAGCATCCGCCACTGGCGGTCCATCCGGGACTGGGTTGCCATGCCGATGAGGATCATGAACACGGGGATCAGGGGCAGCGTCACCACGATGATGGCCGCCGACACCCAGTCCTCTGTGACGACGCGGGCCAGCACGGCGACCGGCACGACCACCGCGAGCCCGAGCTGGGGCAGGTAGCGGGAGAAGTAGTCGTCGAGCGCGTCCACGCCCCGGGTGGCCAGTGACACCAGCGATCCGGTGCGCTGTCCGGCCAGCCATCCGGGCCCGAGCTCGGCGGCCCGGTCCAGCAGCCTGCCCCGCAGCTCCGACTTGACCGCCGCGCCCGCCCGGTGCGCGGCCAGCTCGGTGAGCCAGGCGATCAGCCCGCGCCCGAGCGCCACCGCCGCGAGCAGCAGCAGTGGCGTCCGGAGCGCCTGGCCGTCGAGTCCCCGTTCGAAGGCGCCGACCACGATCTCGGCGATCAGCATCGCCTGACCGACGACCAGCCCCGCCCCGGCGAGGCCCAGGGCCACCACCGCCCCCAGGAAGAGGCGGGTGGAACGGGCGTACCGCAGCAGGCGCGGGTCGATCGGTTTCACGTGAAACATCCCCTCGGGGAGGTCGTCAGCCGGACGGGCGGGTCATACGTCGCGGGGACTCGGTTCAGGGCTCAGTGCACATCGACGATGTGCTGCGTCCCGATCCGCTTGCGGAACACCCAGTACGTCCAGCCCTGGTAGAGCAGTACGAGCGGGGTGGCCACGGCCGCACACCAGGTCATGATCTTCAGGGTGTACGCGCTGGACGAGGAGTTGGTGACCGTGAGGTTCCAGGCCTCGTTCAGCGAGGACGGCATGACGTTCGGGAAGAGCGTGAGGAAGAGCATCGCGACGGCCGCCGCGATGGTCACTCCGGACAGTGCGAACGACCAGCCCTCGCGTCCGGCCAGGTTGAAGCCGAGGGCCCCGACCAGCGCCAGCACCGCGACGATCATCGCGATCAGGCTCTGGCCGTCGCCGCACGAGACCTGGGTCCAGATCAGGAAGACCAGGGCCAGCACGGCGGTGACCACGCCCAGCCTGGTCGCCAGCTTCCGCGAGCGGTCCCGGATGTCACCGACGGTCTTGAGCGAGGTGAAGACCGTGCCGTGGAAGGTGAACAGGGTGAGGGTGACCAGTCCGCCGAGGATCGAGTAGACGTTGAGCAGGTCGAGGAGGGTGCCGACGTACTCCTTGTTCTCGTCGATCTTGACGCCGCGCACGATGTTGGCGAAGGCGACGCCCCACAGGAACGCGGGGATCAGCGAGGTCCAGAAGATCGCGTGTTCCCAGTTGGTCTGCCACCGGTCCTCGGGGCGCTTGTGCCGGTACTCGAAGGCGACGCCACGGATGATGAGGCAGATCAGGATGAGCAGCAGCGGCAGGTAGAAGCCCGAGAAGAGGGTGGCGTACCAGTCGGGGAACGCGGCGAAGGTGGCACCGCCCGCGGTGAGCAGCCAGACCTCGTTCCCGTCCCACACGGGCCCGATCGTGTTGATCAGGACCCGCTTCTCCGTGCGGTCGCGGGCGAGCAGCTTGGTCAGAACGCCGACTCCGAAGTCGAAGCCCTCCAGGAAGAAGTAGCCGGTCCACAGGACGGCGATGAGTACGAACCAGACATCGTGGAGTTGCATGGTGTGCGCTCCTCGGCCTCAGTACGAGAAGGCCATCGGCCGGTCGGGGTTCTTGTCGTCCCCACCGATCTTGGTGGGTGGGTTGAGGTCTGCCTCGGTGAGTTCGGGCGGGCCGGCCTTGACGTACTTGACGAGGAGCTTGACCTCGATCACGGCGAGCACGGCGTACAGGAGCGTGAACCCGATCATCGAGGTGAGCACCTCGGCCTGGGACACGTTCGGCGAGACCGCGTCCCTGGTGCGCAGGACTCCGTAGACGACCCAGGGCTGGCGGCCCATCTCGGTGAAGATCCAGCCCCAGGAGTTGGCGATGAGCGGGAAGCCCATGGTCCAGAGCGCGACGACCCAGTACAGGTTGGCGAGCTTCGGGCTCAGCGGCTTCTTGAAGAGCACCAGGTGGGGAACCTCGTCCTCCCCGGTCCGCAGCTCCGCCGGCAGCATGAACCGCTTGCGGGTCAGCCACAGGCCCAGTGCTCCGATGCCGAGCGAGGCCATGCCGAAGCCGATCATCCAGCGGAAGCCCCAGTAGGCGACCGGGATGTTGGGCCGGTAGTCGCCGGGACCGAACTTCTCCTGCTCCGCCTTGTTGACGTCGTTGATGCCCGGGACGAAGGAGGTGAAGTCGTCGTTGGCCAGGAAGGACAGCAGGCCGGGGATCTCTATCGCGACCTTGTTGTGGCCCTTCTCGACGTCGCCGTAGGCGAAGACCGAGAAGGGAGCCGGCGCCTCGCCGTCCCAGAGCGCCTCGGCGGCGGCCATCTTCATGGGCTGCTGCTTGAACATCACCTTGCCGAGCAGGTCACCGCTGATCGCGGTACCCATACCGGCGACGATCAGGACGATCAGGCCGAGGCGCAGCGAGCTCCGCATCACGGGGACGTGCTTCTTGCGCGCCAGGTGGAAGGCGGAGATTCCCGCCATGAACGCGCCGCCGACCAGGAAGGCGGCCGTGATGGTGTGGAAGAACTGGGTGAGCGCGGTGTTCTGGGTCAGCACCAGCCAGAAGTCGGTGAGCTCGGCCCGGCCCCGCTCCTCGTTGATGCGGAACCCGACCGGGTGCTGCATCCAGGAGTTGGCCGCCAGGATGAAATAGGCGGACAGGACGGTGCCCATGGACACCATCCATATGCACGCCAGGTGGATCTTCTTCGGCAGCTTGTCCCAGCCGAAGATCCACAAACCGATGAAGGTCGACTCGAAGAAGAAGGCGATCAGGGCCTCGAAGGCCAGGGGGGCCCCGAAGATGTCGCCGACGAATCGCGAGTAGTCGGACCAGTTCATGCCGAACTGGAACTCCTGGACGATGCCGGTGACGACACCCATCGCGATATTGATCAAGAAGAGCTTCCCCCAGAACTTCGTGGCTCTGAGGTACTTCTCCTTCTCGGTGCGCACCCACGCCGTCTGCAAGCCCGCCGTCAGGGCGGCGAGCGAGATCGTCAGGGGCACGAAGAGGAAGTGGTAGACGGTCGTAATGCCGAACTGCCATCGCGCCAATGTCTCCGGCGCCAAAGCTAGGTCCACGTCGTCTTCTCCTTGTCGTCGCCGTGGTCACAGCCGCAGTCTGCCTGGCGGGTTCCCTCCATACCGGGAGGAAGCAGGACACGCTTGTGAACGCGTTCACATTCACAAGCATTATGTCGTACCACTCTCGGCCACCTTCGAGCGGGGTACCCCTCTAGCCAATTGATTCAACAGATTGTTGAATTCAGCTCATGCAGATACGAATCTCCTGGCCCGCGGGCCAGCTCACCGCAACCCTCGACGAGACCCCGACCAGCAAGGCGCTGGCCGAGGCCCTTCCGATTTCCGCCTCCGCCAACACGTGGGGCGAGGAGGTCTACTTCGACACCGGAGTCTCCGTCGCCCTGGAGGGCGACGCCCAGCAGGTCGTCGCCCCCGGCACGGTCGCGTTCTGGACCGAGGGCGACGCTCTCGCGCTGCCCTACGGCCCCACGCCCATCTCACGCGGAGGCGAGTGCCGCCTCGCGAGCCCGTGCAACGTGCTCGGCTCGTTCGACGGCGACCCCCGCCTGCTGTCCACCGTCCGCGACGGCGATCCCGTCCGCGTGGAACTCGCCTGAGCCCTACCGCCTGGCGCCTACCGCCTAGAGCTCCTTGAAGAACGCCTCGGCCGTGTGCAGGAAGAGGTCGTTCGCCTCGGTCTCACCGATCGTGACCCGCAGGCCCTCGCCCGCGAAGGGCCGGACCACCACACCGGCCTTCTCGCAGACCGCCGCGAACTCGGCGGTCCGCTCGCCCAGCCGCATCCACACGAAGTTCGCCTGCGTGTCCGGAACGGTCCAGCCCTGGGCGACCAGCGTCTCGTGCACGCGCGTGCGCTCGCTCACCAGCGCCCCGACGCGGCCCATCAGCTCGTCCTCGGCGCGCAGCGAAGCCACCGCAGCGTCCTGCGCGAGCTGGCTGACGCCGAAGGGCACCGCCGTCTTGCGCAGCGCCGCCGCGACCGGCTCGTGCGCGACCGCGAAGCCGACCCGCAGGCCGGCCAGCCCGTACGCCTTGGAGAAGGTGCGCAGCACGGCGACGTTCGGGCGGTCGCGGTAGAGCTCGATGCCGTCCGGCACGTCCGCGTCCCGCACGAACTCGCGGTACGCCTCGTCCAGGACCACCAGGACGTCCGAGGGCACCTGGTCCAGGAAGCGCTCCAGCTCGGCGCGGCGCACGGCCGTGCCGGTGGGGTTGTTCGGATTGCAAACGAAGATCAGCCGGGTCCGGTCGGTGATCGCCGCGGCCATCGCGTCCAGGTCGTGCACGTCGCCGTCGGTGAGCGGAACCCGCACCGAGGTCGCGCCCGAGATCTGCGTGATGATCGGGTACGCCTCGAAGGAGCGCCAGGCGTAGATCACCTCGTCGCCCGGGCCGGCGGTCGATTGGATCAGCGACTGGGCCACGCCGACCGAGCCGGTGCCCGTGGCGATGTGCTCGACCGGCACGCCGAAGCGCTCGGCGAGCTCGTTCACGAGGCCGGTGCAGGCCATGTCGGGGTACCGGTTGAAGTTCCCGGCCGCGGCGACCGCGGTCTCCAGCACGCCCGACAGCGGCGGGTACGGGTTCTCGTTCGAGGACAGCTTGTACGCGACAGGCCCTCCCGCGGCAGCCGGCTTGCCGGGCTTGTATGTCGGAATGCCGTCCAGCTCGGCGCGCAGCTTCGGGCTCTTCTCGCTCACCGCAGGTCCTCCTCGACCGTCCCGTACGACGTCGCCGTCGACTCAATACTGCTCACCTTATGAGGATTCCGCCGTTCCGAGAATGGGGGCGCCAGGAATGCGGGGGAGCGCACGCATATATGCGCGCGCCGGTGGCCTGCGCCGTGGCGCGCATCCCTCGTGCAGGTGAGTTGAGAACGGCCCGAGATCACATCGTTTTGGCATGCTCGGACCCGACGACAAGCTCAACACTCACCCTAAGCGATCAAAGACCTTTATTTCCAAGGTCATTGGGGGTGGCGAACCATGCAGAAACGTGCCTGTCAACGCCTGCATATGCACCCAGACCACCCTCCCCACCGAGCCCTACTATCGGCTCGCCATGACAGCAGCAGGGAAGCATCAGGTGAGCCGGACCGAGACCACCCGGCGGGCCGCCGGCCGACAGGGCCGGGCCGGCATCAGGGACGTGGCCGCCGCGGCGGGCGTCTCCATCACGACCGTCTCCGACGCGCTCAATGGCAAGGGACGGCTGCCCGACGCCACCCGCCGCCACGTTCGCGAAGTGGCCGACCGGCTGGGCTACCGCCCGTCGGCCGCCGCCCGCACCCTCCGTACCGGCAAGTCCGGCCTCATCGGCCTGACCGTGACGACATACGGGGATGAACCTTTCACCTTCACCGAATTCGCCTACTTCGCCGAGATGGCCAGGGCCGCCACCTCCGCCGCGCTCGCCCGCGGCTACGCCCTGGTCATCCTCCCCGCCACCTCCCGCCACGACGTGTGGTCCAACGTCGCCCTCGACGGCACCGTCGTCATCGACCCCTCCGACCACGATCCCGTCGTCACCGAACTGGTCCGCCAAGGCCTGCCCGTGGTCTCCGACGGCCGCCCCGCAGGCTCCCTCCCCGTCACCGCCTGGGTCGACAACGACCACGAGGCCGCCGTACTCGGCCTGCTCGACCACCTCGCCGCCGCCGGCGCCCGCCGGATCGGACTGCTGACCGGGACCACCACCGACACCTACACCCGGCTCTCCACCACCGCCTACCTCAGCTGGTGCGAGCGCGTCGGACAGGACCCCGTCTACGAGTCCTACCCCGCCCACGACCCGTGCGCGGGCGCCGTCGCCGCCGACCGGCTCCTCGCCCGCCCCGACCGGCCCGACGCGGTCTACGGGCTCTTCGACCCCAATGGCACCGATCTGCTCGCCGCCGCCCGCCGCTACGGCCTGCGCGTCCCCGAGGACCTGCTGCTCGTGTGCTGCAGCGAGTCCACCGTCTACGCCAACACCGAGCCGCCCATCACCACCCTGTCCCTCAAACCCCGCCGCATCGGCACCGCCGTCGTGCAGCTGCTCATCGACGCGATCGAGGGAGTGAACACCGGACGCCCCGTCGAGCAGGTCGTCCCGACGGAACTCATCATCCGTACCTCGTCGCAGCGCAGGCAGCCCCGCACGACCGTCAGCCCGCCCCGTTCGCCGGCCCAGGACTGACCGACAGACCGTCCGGTCGGCCTGCCGAGAGGCCGACCGAGGACCGTCCGAGGAACATCCGACGACCGGCCGAGCACCGACCAAGGACCGGCCGAGGATTTCAGCAACGCCGATATCGGGAGAAAACGGTAGGAACGATCGGCTCCGTAAAGGATTCACCACCCCTGGTGCGTCACAGAGCGCGAGCCGCATTCCTATGATGGGCGCACGACATCACGGACCCTCCTCCCTGGAGGTCAGGAGGGTCCGCAGGTGTACGGCAGCGCGACGGTGGTGGAGGGGTCGATGACTCAGGGGGCCGGTCAGGGACCCGCGATGCGGACGGACACGCTGCGGGACTTCCGGGTTCCCGGCACCGAACCCGCCCTGTACGCCGCAGCCACGTCCACGGGGCTGCCCGGCGAGCCTCCGGTGTACGGCGAATACCCGGCGTACTACGAGGACGCCACGCCGAACGTGCCCCCGCAGCCGGGCTATCCGCCGCAGCCGCCCGCGCACCGGCCGGCCGCGCCTCAGCCGCCCGCGCAGCAGCCCCCGTACCCCGACACGCGCACCGGCGCACACCCCGACGCCGAACCGGCGCAGGCGACGCCCCAGGGCCCCGGCGAGGACGACCCGGAGGGCTACACCCCGACCTACCGGGACCTGCCCGTCATCGGCCGCGGCGCACTCGGCGGCCCCGGCGACACCGTCCAGGTCCAGTACGTGCCCCAGGAACACGCCGCGGGTCCCGGACCGCTCTACGTCGTCGGCGACGTCCACGGCTACCTCGACGAGCTCGTCACCGAACTCCACGCCCAGGGTCTGATCGACGCGGAGCGCCGCTGGTCCGCCGGCAACGCCCGGCTCTGGTTCCTCGGCGACTTCACCGACCGCGGCCCCGACGGCATCGGCGTGATCGACCTCGTCATGCGGCTGTCCGCCGAGGCCGCCGCCGCCGGCGGCTACTGCAAGGCCCTGATGGGCAATCACGAACTCCTGCTCATCGGCGCCAAGCGGTTCGGCGACACCCCGGTCGTCTCCGGCGCCGGCACCGCCACCTTCCAGGCCGCCTGGCTCCTCAACGGCGGTCAGCGCACCGACATGGAGCGCCTGCAGGACGTCCACCTGCAGTGGATGTCCCGCCTGGACGCGGCCGTCCTTGAGGAGGGCCACCTGCTGCTGCACTCCGACACCACGGCCTACCTCGACTACGGCGACTCCGTCGAGGACGTCAACGACACCATCCACGAGCTCCTCAACCGCGGCGACGCCGACATCACCTGGGACCTCTTCCGCAAGTTCACCAAGCGGTTCGCCTTCCGCGACGAGGGCACCGGCCCGGCCGCCGTACGCGAACTCCTCGACACCTACGGCGGCAGCCGCGTCGTCCACGGGCACAGCCCCATCCCGTACCTGCTCGGCGAGGTGGGCACCGAGGACGGCGACGATTCGCGCGGCCCCGAGGCCGTGGACGGCCCGCACGTGTACGCGGAAGGGCTCGCCATCGCGATGGACGGCGGGGTGACGATGGCGGGCAAACTGCTTGTCGTACAACTCCCCCTGAGCGACTGAGAGCTTACGGAGAGGGGTATTTCCGGAAAGCCCCTGTCACGGCGTGGCGTGGGCGCTCTACCATCGCTCTATCCGTAGCAGGCTCTCCTCCGTTTGTGCCGGCGCCCGGGTCTACGCGGGCATACCGGCTTCTACGGAGCATCGGGGGATGCACATGACCAGCGCTCCGCACCTGCTGACCGAAGACCGACCGGAGTTCGATCGGCTCGTCGACGAGGCGCTGCGCGCCGCGCACGAGCGGCCCGAACTCGCCACCCTCGGCGAACGGCTGAACGCCGAACAGCTGCGCACCATGGCACAGGGGGCCAGCGCCCTGCTGGCGGCGGCCGCCGCGGCCGAGTACGGCCACTACGTGAAGGTCCGCGAGGAACGACGCGACGAGGTCCTGACCCCACCCGGCACGACGGGGGACGAGGACGGCGCCCAGGGCGGTGGTGGCGGCGCGGGCATCGGCGCCGTGGTCGCGGTCCTCGCGCCGGTCCTGGCGGGCACCGCCATGCTGATCTTCCTGCTCGTGGGCTACATCCTGAAGATGATCGAGCCCGAACCGGCCTTCGCCGAAACCATGCTGACGGCGGGCTGGCTCTTCGGCGGGCTCACTGCGGCCGCCCTGCTCTTCGCCGTGATCGGACTGCTGGTGACGGCCGTCCGCAACAGCGCGACCGAGGTGGCGGCGGACGAGACGGAGGCGATACCCGACGAGGTCGCCCGGGCCCGCGAGGCCTGGCGGCACGCCCTGCTGGAGCGCGGCATCATGCCCTTCCTACGGGACGCACTGGCCGATCCGAGCGCCGGCCCGGGCTTTCCCACCCCCCGCACCCCGGCGGCCGGCCGCATCCCCAACCTGGGGTACAGCCGCCCCGACTTCACCAGCCCGGGATCCCCGTCGGAGAGCCCCCGGCCCGGCTACACACCTCCGGACTTCACGAGCCCGGACTTCGGCGGCCCGGAACACGAACCGGAGTGACGCCCGGTGCGGGGCGTCAGCGCCTCGCACCGGCACCTGCCCGGATCAGGACATCTCGCCGTGGCCCGCCCGAACTGCCGCTCGCCGCACACCGGCAGCCCTTGGGATGACGGCCCCGCTCCGGGGGTGGCCGCCGCCGCGACGGCCCTACTCGTCTTCCTCGTGCTTCTCCGCAAGCGCTGATGGTCGCAACCGATGCGGGCAACCGCCCGTCATCCGTGATCAACAACTGCCTGGCCGGCGCGGGCGCCGTGTGGTTCTGCATCGGCGAGGCCACCACCTGACAGGCCCCGCTCCGCAAGAAGACCCGCGGCCGTTCGCCCTCGATCGCGGTGAGGGCGAACGACCGCAGGCCGTCGGACCAGGTGGACCGCGCTCTTCCAGCGCCTCCCAGCCCAGAGTCACCGGAGCGGTCCCCAGGTCGCAGCGACCGACCGACGGCTCCCCCCACGGCGCCGTCGGGCAGTCGCGTTCCCTCGGGTCAGTCGGCCAGCGGCAGGTAGACGCGGTTGCCCGAGGCCGCGAACTCGGCGGACTTCTCCGCCATGCCCGCCTGGATCTCCTCCGCCTTCAGGTCGCCGCCGTGCTCACGGCGGATGTCCTGCGAGATCTTCATCGAGCAGAACTTCGGACCGCACATGGAGCAGAAGTGCGCGGTCTTGGCCGGCTCCGCCGGGAGGGTCTCGTCGTGGAACTCACGGGCCGTGACCGGGTCCAGGGCCAGGTTGAACTGGTCCTCCCAGCGGAACTCGAACCGCGCGTCGGACAGGGCGTCGTCCCACTCCTGGGCGCCCGGGTGCCCCTTGGCCAGGTCCGCCGCGTGTGCCGCGATCTTGTACGTGATGACGCCGGTCTTGACGTCGTCGCGGTTGGGCAGGCCCAGGTGCTCCTTGGGCGTGACGTAGCAGAGCATCGCGGTGCCCCACCAGGCGATCATCGCCGCGCCGATGCCCGAGGTGATGTGGTCGTACGCGGGCGCGACATCCGTGGTCAGCGGGCCGAGCGTGTAGAACGGCGCCTCCTCGCAGATCTCCTGCTGGAGGTCGATGTTCTCCTTGATCTTGTGCATCGGGACGTGGCCCGGGCCCTCGATCATCGTCTGGACGTTGTGCCGCTTGGCGATCGTGTTCAGCTCACCCAGCGTCTTCAGCTCGGCGAACTGGGCCGCGTCGTTGGCGTCCGCGATCGAGCCGGGGCGCAGGCCGTCACCGAGGGAGTACGTGACGTCGTACGTCGCGAGGATCTCGCAGAGCTCCTCGAAGTTCGTGTAGAGGAAGTTCTCCTTGTGGTGCGCCAGGCACCACGCGGCCATGATCGAGCCGCCGCGCGAGACGATGCCGGTCTTGCGGCGGGCGGTCAGCGGCACGTAGGGCAGCAGCACGCCGGCGTGGACCGTCATGTAGTCGACGCCCTGCTCGGCCTGCTCGATGACCGTGTCCTTGTAGATCTCCCAGGTCAGGTCCTCGGCGCGGCCGTCGACCTTCTCCAGCGCCTGGTAGAGCGGGACGGTGCCGATCGGGACGGGGGAGTTGCGCAGCACCCACTCGCGGGTGGTGTGGATGTTGCGGCCGGTCGAGAGGTCCATGACCGTGTCGGCGCCCCACTTGGTCGCCCAGGTCATCTTGTCGACCTCCTCCTCGATGGAGGAGGTGACCGCGGAGTTGCCGATGTTGGCGTTGACCTTCACCAGGAACCGCTTGCCGATGATCATCGGCTCGATCTCGGGGTGGTTCACGTTCGCCGGAAGCACGGCGCGACCTGCGGCGATCTCCTCGCGGACGACCTCGGGGGAGACGTTCTCGCGGATCGCGACGTACTCCATCTCCGGGGTGATCTCACCCCGGCGGGCGTACGCGAGCTGCGTGACGGCGGCTCCGCCGCGGCCGCGGCGGGGCTGGCGGGGGCGGCCCGGGAAGACCGCGTCGAGGTTCTTGAGGCCGCCGCGCGGCGAGGTGTGCTTGATGCCGTCGTCCTCGGGGCGCACGGGGCGCCCCGCGTACTCCTCGGTGTCCCCGCGGCTGATGATCCAGTTCTCGCGCAGCGGCGCGAGGCCGCGGCGGACGTCGGTCTCGATCTGCGGGTCGGTGTACGGACCGGACGTGTCGTAGAGCGTCACGTCCTTGCCGTTGGTGAGGTGGACCTGGCGGACCGGCACCCGGAGGTCGGGGCGGGAGCCCGCCAGGTATCCCTTGTGCCAGCCGGGCTGGCGCTCGGTCTGGCCGTCGGCGTCCTGGCTGACGGCAGGCGTGCGTGCGTCCTGAATGGTCATGAGACCTGATCTCCCTACGCCGGCATTACCCGGTAACAGGTTCGGCGGTCGACGCAGCCTCTTCCCGTACGCATCTGAGATGCCCGTACGGTGATCAGCGTCCTCTCAGCCCGGTGCTCCGAGCTCCCGCGTTGTGCAAAGGTGCCCCCACGCTAGCGTCATCCATGGCGTGCTGAACAGTGGGCCCCCTCATCTCTTGCGATGATCTGCTGGTGACGCCCTCGCCGCAGCCCCCCATCGAGCACACAGAGCCCCATGGCCACAACGGCCACGCGCATGCGGGCCCCGGACCGTCCGACGGGCACGCCGACAGACACTCCGACGGGCACTCCGACGGTGGGTCGAACGGCGGCTCGGACGGGCACGCCCCGGGTCCGTCCCACAACCATGGCCACGGCCACGGTCATGGCCACGGCCCGGCGGCCCCCGTCTCGAAGCACCTGCGCAAGGTCATCGCCGCCGTACTGATCCCCTTCGCCGTGGCCGTCTTCGTCGGGATGGTGGTGCTCTGGCCGGGCGGCGCCCCCGGCCACGAGCGCACGGGGGTGGGCTTCGACCGGCAGACCCAGCAGGGCGTGGTCACCTCGCTCGAACAGGTCGACTGCAAGTCCGTGAACGCCGCCCAGGTACCGACGACCGCGGCTCCTTCCACTCCCGAGGGCCGCCAGGCGCAGGCCGAGCAGACCGGTGAGTGCAAGAAGGCCACCGTCGAGGTCACCACCGGACCGGACAAGGGCCGCACCTTCGTGGAGGTCGTCCAGCCGGGCGCGCCACGGCAGTTGGAAGAGGGCCAGGAGGTGGTGGTGGCGTACGCGCCGGACGCCCCCCGTGACCTCCAGTACTCGGTGATCGACGTGAACCGCAAGCTCCCGATGGCGCTGCTGGCCGGCATCTTCGCGGTCGCGGTCGTCGTCGTCGGGCGGATGCGCGGGCTGTTCGCGCTGGTCGCGCTGGTGGTCAGCTTCGGCGTGCTGACCCTCTTCATCCTCCCGGCCATCCTGCAGGGGTCGAACCCGCTGGTCGTCGCGGTGGTCGGGGCGAGCGCCATCATGCTGATCGCGCTCTACATGTGCCACGGACTGACCGCCCGCACCTCCGTGGCCGTCCTCGGCACGCTCGTCTCGCTGTTGCTGATCGGGCTGCTCGGCTCGGGGTTCATCGACTGGGCGTTCCTCAGCGGCAACACCGACGACAACACCGGCCTGATCCACGGGCTGTACCCGGACATCGACATGAGCGGTTTGCTGCTCGCAGGCGTGATCATCGGATCGCTGGGCGTGCTCGACGACGTCACGGTCACCCAGACGTCCGCGGTGTGGGAACTGCACCACGCGGATCCCTCGATGGGACCCCGCTCCCTTTACCGGGCGGCCATCAGGATCGGCCGCGACCACATCGCGTCGGTGGTCAACACGCTGGTGCTGGCCTACGCGGGTGCCGCGCTGCCGCTGCTCCTGCTGTTCTCGATCGCGAACAGCAGCATGGGTTCGGTGGCCAACAGCGAGCTGGTGGCGGAGGAGATCGTACGGACCCTCGTCGGCTCGATCGGCCTGGTGGCCTCGGTCCCCGTGACAACGGCGCTGGCCGCGCTGGTGGTTTCTGCCGACCGATCGGGATCCCCGGCCGGCGCCCCGGCCTCGGGGCCGGTCCGCGGCCGGGGCCGGCGGCGCAAGCGCTGAGCGGCCGACGGACCGGCCGGTCGATCGGCCGGACCAACGGCCGGTCCGTCGGCCCGGCGGCAGGCCCGACGGTCAGCCGGCGTTCTGTTCGTTCTGGTGCGATTCCGCGAGGATCTTGCCGAGGGCCTCGTCGAGGTTCTCCTCGAAGTCGCCCAGGTTGCGCTCCTGTCCGAGCGGAACGATCCGGTCGGTGCGGTCGAGGAACGCGACGAGCGGCGCCGCGCTGGCGCGGAACAGAGCCCGGTCGCCGCCGACCTGCAGGCGGATGTGCACGTCGGACAGGTCCTCCGGGTGGGTGGGGGCGATGTGCACATCGCCGTCACCGCATGGCTTGTTGATGCCGTCGAGGAGGAGCTCCCGGCCGAACGCCCAGGTCACGGGCGCGTCTCCGGGAAGGTGGAAGGTCAGGCGGACCGCGTAGGGGTCGCGTGCGTCGTACCGGAGTTCCACCGGAATCCGGAACGAGAGCTCCTCGGAAACGAGGAAGCTCATCATGACCTCTGCCTGTACCGACTCGCGCATTGACTACCCCGCTGTAGTTGAAGTGGCCAGGAATGATCCCCCAGGACCCACTTGACAAGAGTGGTGGAAGCGGTAGCAGATCACAAGGAGTGAGTTTTCAGATACTGATAGAGAAGGAGAGGGTGCTCAACAGCGCGCCTACTTCACTCCGTAGCCGATTGACTACATAGAGCAATCGTTCTTCTTGGTGGAGAGGGAGAGAAATGGCCATCGTCGCGACCGTATCGCCGGCCGCAATGGGGATGGCCGCACAGATCGTGCCGAGGGCATATTCCTGACGCTCGATCACCGGCTGCATTCGCCCGAGCGCCCCGATCCGGCTTTCCAGGGACCGTAGATCGCGGACGGTATAGGGGGTGATGGCCTCGACCGGATGGCGGTCGTAGTAGTCCTTGCGCGTCTTCTCGTCGAGTTGCCCCAGCAGGCACTGCCCGATGGCGTGCGCGTGGCCGGTCTCACGGAAGTCGGCCCACTCCTCGCAGGCCGGGCTGGCCGGAGTGTCCGAGACACCCACGACCTCGATCTCACCCTCGCGGTAGACCGCGAAGTAGACGGGGGCCCCGACCGTGTCGCGGAAGTACGCGAGCGAGTCGAGGATCATGCTGCGACGTTTCTGCTGGAGTCCCCCACGGGCGAGCCGCTCCGCGGCCTCCCCCAGCACGAACACGCCGCCCACTCTGCGCAGGTAGCCCTCGTGCGTCAGTGTGCGCAGCAGGTGGTACGCGGTGGGAAGCGGGAGCCCGGCCTCGCGCGCCAGCTGTTTCGCCGGGGCTCCCCCGCTATGGGACCCGGCCGCTTCGAGCAGCCTCAGCGCGCGCTGCACCGAACCGATCAGAGTCGGCACACCGGCGTTGTGAACCGGAGACAAAGCTCACCCCCAGGCGTGGCGGCGAGCCTTGGGGGAGGCCCGCCCTGCGGGGGCCGCCCCCGCGCATGCCGTGGATCCTGGGGGTCGTACTCGGGCGGCTCGTTTGCGTCGCCGCAGGTCAGGGCGGCAGATCGGAGCGGCGGTACCGGCTTTCGGTGCCCAGGGAACGGCATAGATTGCCACTCTATCCACCGATTCCGGGGATGTGAGCCGTTCAGCGCGTCACGTTCCCCCGCCTGGCTCAATCCCGGATCCGCCCGGACCGCTCCCGACTACCACTCGCCGGACGAGGCCTTCGAGCCGCTGCCGCTGAACTTCTTCACGACGAAGATCAGTCCGCCGACGAGGCCGACGAAGAGGAGCAGCTTGAAGACGAACCCGATCAGCGCGCCCAGGATGCTGGTGATCACCCCGCCGAAGACGAAGAGGGCCAGCAGCGGAACCGCGACCCACTTAACCCACCAGGGCATGCCTGCGAATATCTCTCGGATGCCGTCCATGTCCTCGACCTCTTCCTCGTCCGTGACTTCGTCCGCTACTTCCTGCTCTCGATGCTAGGAGTCCGGGGCCCCGTATCGGGGTCCGTGGGCCCTCGGAGTCCCCTGATCCGCCCCTTAGGGGGATCAGGGCCGCGACCCTCATCCGGCCGGGCCGCTCAGCCCTCCGGCGGGGAGAACACCACCATCACCTTGAGGTCCTCGGTGATGTGGTGGAACTTGTGCGCGACGCCCGCCGGGACGTAGACGACGCTGCCGCGCGCCACGGTCGTCGTCTCCTCCCCGACCGTGATCGAGGCCCGGCCGCTGACGACGAAGTACACCTCGTCCTGCCGGTGCGGCAGCTGCGGATCGATCTGTCCGGCGTCGAGCGCGTACAGCCCGACCGACATGTTCCGCTCGCGCAGGAACTGCAGATAAGCACCGTCGTTCGCGACCCGCTCCGCTTCGAGCTCGTCAAGCCGGAAGGCTTTCATCGTCGTTGTGCCCCTTGTACTCGATCGTTCCCTTGCATCCGCTGATCTGCGGATGTTCCACCGGGATCTTCTCTGCCACGATCAGACACATGACGAATTTCGTAGTCAAGACGCTCGCCAATGCGGCGGCCCTGGCCGTCGCCATCTGGCTGCTTTCCGGCATCACCCTCGACGACGGCAGCAGCACGGGCCGACGGGCGCTGACCCTGATCCTGGTCGCTCTGGTCTTCGGCCTGGTCAACTTGCTCGTCAAGCCCTTGGTGAAGCTGCTCTCGCTGCCGCTGTTCATCCTCACCCTCGGCCTGTTCACCCTTGTCGTGAACGCCCTGATGCTGCTGCTGACCTCGTGGCTGGCCTCGAAGCTCGACCTCAGTTTCCACGTCGACGGCTTCTGGACCGCACTGCTCGGCGGCCTGATCATCTCCATCGTCTCCTGGGCCATGAACATGGTCCTGCCCGACAAGAACTGAACGGGCCCGCCATGTACCGCGTCTGCTTCGTCTGCACGGGCAACATATGCCGCTCCCCCATGGCCGAGTCGGTCTTCCGTGCCCAGGTGGCGGCCGCCGGCCTCGGCACCCTGGTCGAGGTGGACAGCGCCGGCACCGGCGGCTGGCACGAGGGGGACGGCGCCGATCCGCGCACCGTCGCCGTCCTGGAGGCGGCCGGCTACGAGCAGGACCACCGGGCCCGCCGGTTCCGCTCCTCCTGGTTCGCCCGCCTGGACCTCGTCATCGCGCTCGACGCCGGGCATCTGCGGGACCTGCGGGCACTCGCGCCCACTCCGCAGGACGCCGCCAAGGTGCGGCTGCTGCGGTCCTACGATCCGGCGGCCTCGGCCGCGGAGACCGACGTACCGGATCCTTACTACGGGCCGCTCGACGGGTTCGAGGAGTGCCTGGAGCTGGTCGAGGCCGCGAGCCCCGGCCTGCTGGACGCCGTACGCGCCGCCGTGAAGGAGCACACCGCGTGAACGAATACGCCCCGCAGGAGACCGGAGCGGCCGCGCTCGGCGACGGCACCCGGGCCGTCCGGGCCGGACTGCCCGAAGCCGTCAAGAACGAACCGCCCCTGCCCGGACCGGTCTTCGCCGCCCACTTCCACCTCCCCGGCGACGTCGAAGGCCCGTACGCCTACGGGCGCGACACCAACCCCACCTGGACGCTGCTGGAACGGGCGATCGGGGAGCTGGAGGCCCCAGGCGAGGATGTGCACACGATCGTCTTCGCCTCCGGCATGGCGGCGGTCTCCGCCGTCCTCCTCTCCCAGGCGCACACCGGCGACACCGTGGTCCTGCCCGACGACGGCTACCAGGCCCTGCCCCTGCTGCGCGAGCAGCTGGAGGCGTACGGGATCCACGTGCGCACCGCTCCGACCGGCGGCGACGCCCAGCTCGCGGCCCTCGACGGGGCCCGGCTGCTGTGGATCGAGACCCCTTCCAACCCCGGGCTCGACGTGTGCGACGTACGCCGCCTCGTGGACGCGGCGCACGCCGGCCGGACCCTGGTCGCCGTCGACAACACCCTGGCCACCCCGCTCGGGCAGCGGCCCCTGGAGCTCGGGGCGGACTTCTCGGTGGCGAGCGGCACCAAGGGCCTCACCGGCCACGGCGACGTACTCCTCGGGTACGTCGTCTGCCGCGATCCGGAGCTCGCCGCCCGCGTCCGGCGGTGGCGCAAGATCGTCGGTGCGATCCCGGGGCCCATGGAGGCCTGGCTCGCGCACCGCTCCCTCGCCACGATCCAGCTGCGCGCCCACCGCCAGTGGGCCAATGCACTGGCCGTCGCCGAGGCGCTGACGCATCGGACGGACGTGCGCGGACTGCGCTACCCGGGGCTACCCACGGACCGCTCCCACAAGACGGCCGCCCGGCAGATGCGGGGCTTCGGGTCCGTGGTCTCCTTCACCCTGCCCGACCGCGCGCACGCGGAGCGGTTCATGACCGCCCTGAGCCTGGTCGAGGACGCCACGAGTTTCGGCGGGGTACGGTCCACCGCCGAGCGGCGCGGACGCTGGGGCGGCGACGCCGTCCCGGAGGGCTTCATCCGCTTCTCCGCCGGCGCCGAGGACACCGAGGACCTGGTCGCGGACGTGCTGCGCGCCCTCGACCACGCGGGCACCCCCTAGGCCTGAACCGGGGACGGCCGTCGCCGTGTGCAGCGGTCCGAGCCTCCCCCCTGGTGGCTCGGACCGCCCCGGGTTCCGCGCGCGAAGAACCACGCGACAAGGCTAATTGACTCTGCGTCAGTGTCCAATCACGGTAACGACAGGGAGCTATCTGCATATTTATAGTTGAAGGCCCCCACCGAGAGGTGCAGCGATGGACCTGACCCTGCTGCGCACCTTCGTCGCCGTCCACCGGGCCGGCTCGTTCACACGCGCGGCCACCTTGCTCGGACTGTCCCAGCCCGCCGTGACCTCGCAGATCCGCACCCTGGAGCGTCAGTTGGGGCGCCCGCTCTTCCACCGCCGGGCCCGTGGCGTCACCCCCACCGCCGTCGGCGACGAGCTGGCACACAAGGCCGCCCCGCACCTCGACGCCCTGCTGCGGATCACCGAGGCCGAGCGGGAGGCCGCCGGCGCGTTGCGCACCCTCCACGTCGCCGGGCCTCCCGAGTTCCTGTGCCTGCGCGTGCTGCCCGCCCTCGCCCTCCTGGTCGGCCAGGGCCACACCCTGCGCGCCGCCCCGCAGACCGACGCCGAGGCCACCCTCGACGGGCTCGCAGCCGGCCACCACGACCTCGTCGTCACCACCGCCCACCCCCGGGGCGGGCTCTTCACCGCCACCGCGCTGTGCGACGAGGAGCACGTCCTGGTCGCCGCGCCCTACTGGGCCGCCCTCGTCGACAGGGACCGGCTGGGCGAGGAGGGTTCCGCCGCGCTGGACGGCATCCCGCTGGTCGAGGTCCACGAGAGCCTGCCGCTCGTCACCCGCTACTGGGCCGCCGTCTTCGACACGCTGCCCGACGCCAGGTCCCTGGCCGCCACCGTGGTCGTACCCGACCTGCGGGCCGTACTGGAGTGCGTCCGGGCCGGCGCCGGACTCGCCGTCCTGCCCCGCTACCTGTGCCAGGACGCCCTCGACAGCGGTCGGATCGTGGCGCTGGCGGAGCCTGCGGTGCCGCCGCTGCGCACCTGGTTCCTGGTCGTACGGACGGGGAGCCTGGCCCTCGCCCACCTCGCCCGGGCGCACGACCGACTGCTGGATGCCGCAGTGCACTGGTGAGCCCGCCCTTTTCCGGCCCGTGGCGCGTTTCAGAAGCGGAGTGGCGGGCCACTCTTCTCCCATGACCGAACGTCCCGTGGTCAAACGCACCGCCCGCGCGATCCTGCTCGACGGTGACGACCTGATCCTCATCAAACGCACCAGGCCCGGCGTCGATCCGTACTGGCTCACCCCCGGCGGCGGAGTGGAGCCCTCGGACCCCACCGTCGTCGACGCCCTCCACCGGGAGGTCCACGAAGAACTCGGCGCGAAGATCACCGATGTGGTGCCCTGCTTCGTCGACACCGTCGAGCACATCGCCGACAGAGGGGTGACCGGCGTGAAGGTGCAGCACTTCTTCGTCTGCCGCCTCGAATCGATGGACCCGAACCTCCGGCACGGCCCCGAGGTCGACGAGCCCGAGGGCGAGTACGAGATCGTCCGCGTGCCCTTCAGCCGGGTGGGCATCGCCGCCGTCCACCTCGTCCCGCTGTCCCTGCGGCACTATCTCGACGGCAACATCGAGGGTGTCCGCGCCATGCACGCTCCCGACCTGGGCTGAAGCCGGGCTGAGACCGGCGGGCTGCCTCCGGTCTCAGCCGGCGATGCCGGCCAGCTCCTCCACGGCGTCGTGCCGGATCCGCTCGCAGGGGATGCCGATCCGCAGGAGCTCGTCCACTCCGTTGCGGATCATCGCGGGCGGGCCGGAGATGAACGCGTCGTACGAGCTCCACGGCCCGTGTTCACCCACCGCGTGCGGCAGCTGTCCGGCCAGCCCGTCGCCGACCACCGGGCGCACCGAAAGCCACGGGTGCGAGCGCTGGAGCCCCAGCAGCGTGTCCTTGTCGTAGAGGTCGCTGTCACTGCGGGCCCCGAAGAACACCTCCACCGGGCGCCGCTCGCCGTGTCCGGCCACGTCCTCGATCAGCGCCTTGATCGGAGCGATCCCGGTGCCCCCGCCCAGGCACAGCATCCCGTTGTCCGTGGTGTGGTCCACCACCATCGACCCGGCCGGCGGTCCCAGGCGCAGTACGTCTCCCGGGCGGGCGTGGCGCACCAGCGCGTTGGAGACCCAGCCCGCGGGGACGGCCTTGACGTGGAAGGACAGCAGCCCGTCGGCGCGCGGCGCCGAGGCGAAGGAGTAGTGCCGCCACACCCGCGGCCACCACGGGGTCTCCAGGCTCGCGTACTGGCCCGCGAGGAAGGGGTAGGGCTGGTCGGGGCGGACCGTCAGCACCGCGATGTCCGGGGTGCGCAGATCGTGGGAGACCACCTCGGCGTGCCACCACGGCGGGGCCTTCACCTCTTCCTCCGCCGCCGCGTCGATCATGATCTGGGAGATTCCGGTGTACGCCCGCACCCAGGCGGCCTGCGTCTCGGGCCCCCAGCTGTCCCGCGCGTACCGGGACAGTGCCCCGACGAGGGCCTCGCCGACCGCCGGGTAATGACCGGCCATCGTGCCGTACTTGCGGTGCCCGGCGCCCAGTCGGCGCAGGTAGGGAACGAGGACGGCGGGATTGTCGATGTGCTCGGCGGCGGTCAGCAGTGCCTTCAGCAGCCGGTCCCGCTGTACGTCCATGGCGGCGGGGAACATGCCGCGCACTTCCGGGTGCCCGGTGAACACCAGAGCGTAGAAGTACGAGGTCACCTTGTCGGCGACGGGGGCGATCTCCGCGAGGGTCCGGCGGATGAGTACGGCATCCGGTGAGGGCTCGATCGCACCGCCCTCGCCGGATATCCGGGCCGATTCGCGTCTGTCCGATCTGGTGGGCGGAGCGTCCATGCGGTGCCTCGCTTCGAGCATCTCGGTCGGTCTGCACACGCCACGGCCTGTGAATCCGTGGTTCCGGGTTTCACAGCGTGCCAGCCGACTCCGAGGCCTGCGGGGAAATGCAGAAATTCCGCGTTTCGAACCCACTTTCCTCCTAAGATGCGTCAACTCCCGGGCGCGTCAGCCCTACGAGCTGGTATGCCTCCCGAAGGTCCCGGCCCTCGTAGACATAGGTCGCACGTTCGGCGAGATAGGGCCTCGCATTCACCGCCACCGAGACCGGCACCGCCTCGAAGAGCATCGCGTCGGTCACCGAATCCCCGTACGCGACGCAGTCGGACCGGCTCACACCGAACTGCGCACAGAGCCGGTCCGCCACCCTCACCTTGCCCTCGGGTGTCAGGATCCCGGATTCCTCCACGGGCCGGGTGAACGGCACCTCCGGGAAGACCGAGCCGTGCGCGGCATGCGCACCCCACTCCAGCAGCAGCTCCACGAAGAACGACGGCGACAGGGAGATCACCGCGCAGTAGTCCCCGCGCTCCCTGATCTCCTGCCACACGTCCCGGATCCCCGCGAGCCAGGGAGCCCCGTCGAATGCGGCCCGGACATGCGCGGGCGTCAGATCGGCCCAGAGTGCGTGGGCGGCCACGGAGAACTGGTGCGGCCCCATCTTCTGCGCGCCGAAGGCTCGTTCCAGCTCGGCGATCTCGGCGCTCAGCCCGAGTTGGCGGGAAATTTCGACCGGCGCCGCCGAGCCGTACATCAGCGTTCCGTCGAGGTCGAAGAGGTGCAGGAGGGTCATGGCCAACGAGGCTAGTCGGTCTGTTTCACGTGAAACACCGTGTTTCACGTGAAACATCGACGGGTGTCCCGTGCCGGGGACCTGGTGTTTCACGTGAAACATCCGACCGCAAACCCTCTGGACGGCTCCCAGTCCATGATCCAGTCTGGGCCAGGTGACACCACCACACCTCACCGATCTACCGATCCGGGCGCTGACCGTGGACGATCTCCGCCGCTGCGCCGACCTGTCCGAAGATCGCGGATGGCTCCGCGAGGACCACAAGTGGCGTCTGCTCCTCGCCGCCGGAAACGGCTACGGCGTCGATGCCCCGGATGGCCAGGGACTCGCGGCCGCCTGCGTCGTCACCCGCTACGGCGACACCCACGCCGGCCCGGAGCTCGCCGCCATCGGGATGGTCCTCGTGGCCGACCGGTTCGCCCGCCAGGGCCTGGGCCGCCGTCTGATGACCCATGTCTGCGACGACGTGCTCAAGGGCGTCCCCCTCACCCTGCACGCCACTCCCTACGGGCGCCCCCTCTACGAGGAGCTGGGCTTCGAAACCACCGGCCGCACCGAGATGCTGACGGGCGCCTTCCGACACGAGGGCACCCCCCGCGCGTACGGCACCTCCCGGGTCCGGCCGGCGACCGCCGAGGACCTCCCCCGCATCCTGCGCCTGGACGCCGAGGTCTTCGGAACCGACCGCACGCACATGATCACGCGGCTGCCTGCCTTCGCCGACCGGCTGGTCGTCGCCGAGGACCGCTCCGGAGACGGCGCACTCACCGGCTACGCCGCGGCCTGGCCAAACATGCACACCCAGGTCATCGGCCCGCTGATCGCCCATGACACCGCGACCGCCCAGTCGCTGGTCACCGCGCTCGCACTCAGCACCGACCGGGCACTGCGCACCGACGTCGATGTCCGGCACGAGGAACTCCTCGCCTGGTTCAAGGACCGGGGCCTGGCCTCCGTGGCCTTCAACGCCGTCATGACCCGGGGCATCCCCGGCCTGCCCGGAGACTGGACCCGCCGGTGGGCGCCGCTCACCGTGGCCGCGGGCTGAGAGGAGAACGCACGATGACCGACACCCCCGAGCTGACGATCCGGCCGGCCACCGAGGCAGACGTGCCCGCCATCGTCGCCATGCTGGCCGACGACCCCCTCGGCGCCACCCGCGAGTCCCCGGACGACCTCACCCCGTACCTCGCAGCCTTGAAGCGCCTGACCGACGACCCGAACCAGCACCTGGTCGTAGCCGTCCGCGCCGACCGTGTCGTGGGCACCCTCCAACTGACGATCGTCCCGGGACTCTCCCGCAAGGGAGCCACCCGTTCCATCATCGAGGGCGTCCGGGTACACGCCGACGAACGCGGCGGTGGTCTGGGCACCCGGTTCATCGAATGGGCCGTCGAGAAGTCCCGTGCCGAGAACTGCGCGCTGGTGCAGCTGACTTCGGACGTGACCCGGACCGATGCCCACCGCTTCTACGAACGGCTCGGGTTCACCGCCTCGCACGTCGGGTTCAAGCTCCAGCTCTGACGATCGCTCCGGCAAGCCGGGCCGCCGTGTCGGCGGCCCGGCCTACGATCGGGAGGATGAGCCTCCCTCTCGTCACCACAGTCGAGCGACGCCACCGGCTCGGCCTGCGCCACCGCCTGGCTCCGTCGGCCCGCGCCGAGACCGTCGCGGAGGCGGCGGACTCCGTCGTCGCCCTGCACGCCACCGACGCCGCGACCGTCTTCCTCTCGGCCCGGGCCCGGCTCGCCGAAGGCGGCCCGGACGCGATCGAGCGGGCGCTCTACGAGGACGTAAGCCTCGTGCGCCTGCTCAGCATGCGCAACACCCTCTTCGCGGTCTCCGCCGAACTCGCCCCGCACGTCGACTCCTCCACCGCCCGCGCGATCGCCGCGAAGGAGCGCCGCAGCCTCCTCAAGCACCTCGACGAGGACGGACAGGGACTCGACGCCGCCTGGCTCGCCGGCGCGGAGGCCGCCGCGCTCGACGCCCTCGACGCCCGCGGCCCCTCCACCGGCAGCCAGCTGTCCGCAGCCGTACCCGCGCTGCGCCAGAAGATCACCATCAGCCGCGGCAAGAAGTACGAGACCGAGCAGGGGGTCGCCACCCGGGTCATCCGGCTGCTCGCCGCCGACGGCCGGATCCGCCGTGACCGACCGCGCGGCTCGTGGACCTCCAGCCAGTACCGCTGGGTCCACACCGAGCCCTGGCCCGCCGTACCCGCCGCCGAGGCGCGCGCCGAGATCGCCCGCCGATGGCTGCACGCGTACGGTCCGGCCACCGAGGCCGACCTCAAGTGGTGGACCGGGTGGACCCTCACGGACGTCCGCAAGGCCCTCGCCGTCGTCGGCCCCGACCAGGTCCGCCTGGAGGACGGCAACACCGCCCTGGTCAGCCCCGGGGACACCGGGCCCGAACCGGAGCCGGAGCCTTGGGCGGCGCTGCTGCCCGGCCTCGACCCCACCGGCATGGGCTGGGCCGACCGCGGATTCCACCTCGACCCCGCCCACAGGAGCGCCCTGTTCGACTACGCCGGCAACATCGGCCCCACCGTGTGGTGGAACGGCGAGATCGTCGGCGGCTGGGCGCAGCGTTCCGACGGCGAGATCGTCTGGCGGCTGCTGGGCAGCCCCGGCCGAGCAGCCGAGCAGGCGATCACCGCCGAGGCCGCGCGGCTCGCCGCATGGGTGGGAGAGGCCCGGATCACCTCGCGCTTCCGTACTCCGCTGGAGCGCGAACTCGTCGCCTGACCCGGCCCGCGCCGCCCGGACCGTCAGCCGATGCCCCGCCAGCCCTGCGGGTCCACCCCGCCGGGCACCGGGGCCTCGGCATCGTAGGGCTCCCGGGTGAACACGAAGGACGCCAGGTCGAGATGGCTCACCGAGCCGTCCGCACGGCGTACCGCCCGCAGCGTCTCACCAGCGTAGTAGCCGAAGAGCCCGGTCCAGCTGCCGTCCGGCTCCGCCCGGAAGCGGGCCGTGCGCCCGCTCGCGCCCACCGGCCCCAGTTCCAGGAGCCCGTCCGCGGTCAGGCGCACCACCTGGGCCGAAGTCCCCCAGTACCAGGGTCCGCACAGTTCGAGCGGCACGTGGTCGGACTCCGGGAACGGCCGCCACGGCCTCGGGAAACGCGGTTCCGCGTCCGCCACGATCCCCACGAGATCCGCGGCCACCGTCGAGGCCGGAAGCCCCGAGGTGCAGTTCGCCAGCACCACCGCCGCCACGTCGTCCGCCTCGCTCAGCCACAGCCCCGCGACGAAGCCGGGCAGGGATCCGCTGTGCCCCGCGAGCCTGCGTGCGCCGACGGCCATCAGCTGCATGCCCAGCCCGTAGCCCAGCTCGGCGAGACCGGGCTCCGGGGGCGCGGCTGCCGTGCGCATCTCCCGTACGGACTCGGCGCACAGGACGCGCTCGTCACCGCGCAGCAGGAAGCCTGCGAACCGCGCCAGGTCCCGTGTCGTGGACCACAGCTGGCCGGCCGCGGCCATCAGCCCCAGGTCCTCCAGCGGTTCGGGCATCATCACGTCCGCCCAGGGATGCACCGCCCAGCCGCCGGCGTGCGGGGCCTGCGGCTGTCCGCTCGTGCGCTCCAGACCCAGCGGCTCCAGCACTTCGGCCCGCAGCGCCTCTTCCCAGGGCCTTCCGCGCACCGCCTCCACCAGTGAACCCAGCAGGGTGTAACCGGGGTTGGAGTAGTGGTGCCTGGTTCCCGGTGCCAGCTTGAAGGGGTCCTCCCCCAGCACGTCGCCGAGCTCGGGCCGCAGCTCGGCGGGGGTGCGCTCCCACCACTCGCCGGGCGTCTCCGCCGCCAACCCTCCGGTGTGGGAGAGCAATTGGGCGATGGTCACCAGGCCGACGCCGGTCCCCGGCAGGTGCTTCTCCAGCGGATCGGCGAGCGAGATCAGACCCTCGTCCCGCAGCCGCATCACGAGGACCGCGGTGAAGGTCTTGGTGATCGAACCGATCCGGTACTGGACGTCGCCGTCCGGACCGTGTCCCTCGACCGAGGTCCGGGAGCCCTCCCAGACCACCTCCCCGCCCCGCAGGACGGCCGCCACCACGGACGGCGCCCGCCCTTCGCTCTGCGCGACGGCGATCCGGTGCCTCAGCGCGCGCCGGGTGGCAGGGAGAAGTTCCAGGTCTTCAGCAAGCTCATCCATGATCGGATGCTATGTGTTGGCCATGTCCACGAAGCGCGAGTAGTGGCCCTGGAAGGCCACCGTGATCGTGGCCGTGGGGCCGTTACGGTGCTTCGCCACGATCAGGTCCGCCTCGCCCGCACGGGGGGACTCCTTCTCGTACGCGTCCTCGCGGTGCAGCAGGATCACCATGTCCGCGTCCTGCTCGATGGAACCCGACTCACGCAGGTCGGAGACCATCGGCTTCTTGTCGGTGCGCTGTTCCGGGCCACGGTTCAGCTGCGAGAGCGCGATCACGGGGACCTCCAGCTCCTTCGCCAGCAGCTTGAGGTTTCGGGACATGTCCGAGACCTCCTGCTGACGGCTCTCGGGGCGGCGCGAGCCGCCCGACTGCATCAGCTGGAGGTAGTCGATGACCACGAGCGAGAGGTCGTTGCGCTGCTTGAGCCGGCGGCACTTGGCCCGGATCTCCATCATCGACAGGTTGGGGGAGTCGTCGATGTAGAGCGGGGCCGCGGAGACGTCCGGCATCCGGCGGGCGAGACGGGTCCAGTCGTCGTCCGTCATCGTGCCCGAGCGCATGTGGTGGAGCGCGACCCGGGCCTCCGCCGAGAGCAGGCGCATGGCGATCTCGTTGCGCCCCATTTCGAGGGAGAAGATCACGCTCGGCAGGTTGCTCTTGATGGAACAGGCCCGGGCGAAGTCCAGGGCGAGGGTGGACTTACCCATGGCGGGACGGGCCGCGATGACGATCATCTGGCCCGGGTGCAGGCCGTTGGTCAGCGAGTCCAGGTCCGTGAAGCCGGTGGGAACGCCCGACATCTGGCCGCTGCGGGAGCCGATCGCCTCGATCTCGTCGAGGGCGCCCTCCATGATGTCGCCGAGCGGCAGGTAGTCCTCGGAGGTCCGCTGCTCGGTGACGGCGTAGATCTCGGCCTGGGCGCTGTTGACGATCTCGTCGACGTCGCCGTCGGCCGCGTACCCCATCTGCGTGATCTTCGTACCGGCGGCGACCAGGCGGCGCAGGACGGCCCGCTCGTGGACGATCTCCGCGTAGTACTCGGCGTTCGCCGCGGTCGGCACGGACTGGACCAGGGTGTGCAGGTACGAGGCCCCGCCCACTTTGCTGATCTCACCGCGCCGGGTCAGCTCGGCGCCGACGGTGATCGGGTCGGCCGGCTCGCCCTTGGCGTACAGGTCGAGGATGGCCTGGTAGATCGTCTCGTGCGAGGGCCGGTAGAAGTCGTGGCCCTTGAGGACCTCGACGACATCCGCGATGGCGTCCTTGGAGAGCAGCATGCCGCCGAGCACCGACTGCTCGGCGTCGAGGTCCTGGGGAGGGACGCGCTCGAAGCCGCCGCCGCCGCCGGAGTCCCAGGAGCCGCCCTCGCGGCCCCGGTCGTGCTGTTCGTCCCCGCGGCCGCGGCCTTCGCTGTTACGGCGCGGACGGGCGGGCAGACGGTCACCCGGACCGCTGTCGGCCCAAGGGTCGTCCATGGGCTCGGGCATGCTCACCGGGCCGCCTCCTCCCGTCCGCAACGCGGACCTCGCCGTGTCACTCTTTCTACGACACGGCTCTGACATTTGGGGCACCCGAATCCGCCGTCGGCGAGTCGGGCAACGAACCACGGTAGGCCCGAGAGCGGCGTCAGCCAATCTTGTTATCCACAGGCTGTGTGGATGACATGTGGATGACGGCGCCAATGCTGTGGGTAACTCGCCGGAAGCTGTGTACGGACCGGGGGACGACGCTGTGGACAAAATCACCTGCGGCACCCACTTACCCCACCTGAACTGGGATTTCCTCCTCCAGAGGCAGCGGTGGAGAAAATTCTTGGACACTGTCTCAAGATCGCCTCCAACGAGGTGTGAGGAACGCCCAAGTCAACGCGTCAGTAAGGATTCAAAGGCAGTTGCATCTATTACCTGTGGAAGATTAGATTGAGCGCATGACACAGGCTGTCGCAGCACCCAAGGCAGGGCCGGAACGGCACGACCGAGAGATCTTCGCACTCGCTCTCCCCGCCTTCGGCGCACTCGTCGCCGAGCCCCTCTTCGTGATGGCCGACAGCGCCATCGTGGGGCACCTCGGCACCCCCCAGCTGGCCGGTCTCGGCATCGCCGCCGCAGTGCTCACCACCGCCGTGAGCGTCTTCGTCTTCCTCGCCTACGCCACCACCGCGGCCGTCTCCCGCCGCGTCGGCGCAGGAGACCTCCAGGCAGCCATCCGGCAGGGGATCGACGGCATCTGGCTCGCCCTCCTGCTGGGCGCGGCCGTCGTCGCCGTGGTGCTTCCCGCTACCCCCTCGCTGGTCTCGCTCTTCGGAGCCTCCGACACGGTCGCCCCGTACGCGATCACCTATCTGCGGATCTCCGCGCTCGGCATCCCGGCCATGCTCATGGTCCTGGCCGCCACCGGGGTCATCCGCGGCCTCCAGGACACCCGTACGCCGCTCTACGTGGCCATCGGCGGCTTCGCCCTCAACGCGGGCCTGAACGTCGCCCTGGTCTACGGTGCGGGGCTCGGTATCGCCGGCTCCGCCTGGGGCACGGTCATCGCCCAGTGCGCCATGGCCGCCGCCTACCTCGTCGTGGTCGTCCGCGGAGCCCGGCGCCACGGTGCCTCGCTGCGCCCCGACTCCGCGGGCATCCGGGCCTGCGCCCAGGCGGGCGCCCCGCTGCTGGTGCGCACCCTGTCGCTGCGCGCGATCCTGATGATCGCCACCGCCGTGGCCGCCCGGCTCGGCGACGCCGACATCGCCGCCCACCAGATCCTGCTCTCCCTGTGGAGCCTGCTCGCCTTCGCCCTGGACGCCATAGCGATCGCCGGTCAGGCGATCATCGGCCGCTACCTGGGCGCGGGCGACACCGACGGTGCCCGGGCCGTCTGCCGCCGCATGGTGCAGTGGGGGATCGCCTCGGGTGTCGTACTCGGCCTGCTGGTCGTCCTGGCCCGCCCGGTGTTCATCCCGCTGTTCACCAGCGATCCGGCGGTCGAGGCGGCCCTGCTGCCGGCCCTGCTGGTCGTGGCCCTCTCCCAGCCCGTCTCCGGCATCGTCTTCGTGCTCGACGGGGTCCTGATGGGCGCCGGAGACGGCCGCTACCTGGCCCGGGCCATGCTCCTGACGCTGGCCGCCTTCGCCCCGGCCGCACTGCTCGTGCCGATCCTCGGTGGCGGCCTCACGGCGCTCTGGTGGGCCATGACACTGATGATGGTGGTCCGGATGATCACTCTCCGGCTGCGGGCCGGCTCGGGCCGGTGGCTGATCGCGGGAGCCACCCGCTAAGCCATCCGGGCCCGGCCCACCGTGTTTCACGTGAAACACCGCCCGGCAACGACGAAGGGCCGCACCCCATCGGGGTACGGCCCTTCGAGCGCAGCCCTTAGGCGGCGACGACCTCGATGCCCACGTTCGCGGCCACGTCGGCGTGCAGACGCACGGAGACCTGGTACGAACCGAGGGTCTTGATCGGGGAGCCGAGCTCCACGCGGCGCTTGTCGACCTTCGGGCCACCCGAGGACTCGATCGCCGTGGCGATGTCGGCCGGGGTCACGGAACCGAAGAGACGACCGGCGTCACCCGCGCGGGTGGCCAGACGGACCTTCACACCCTCGAGCTTGGCCTTGACCTCGTTGGCCTGCTCGATGGTCGCGATCTCGTGGATCTTGCGGGCGCGGCGGATCTGCGCCACGTCCTTCTCGCCACCCTTGGTCCAGCGGATCGCGAAACCACGCGGGACCAGGTAGTTGCGAGCGTAACCGTCCTTGACGTCGACGACATCGCCGGCGGCACCGAGGCCAGAAACCTCGTGGGTCAGGATGATCTTCATTAGTCGGTCACCCTTTCCTTATCGCGCGGTGGACGTGTAGGGCAGCAGCGCCATCTCACGGCTGTTCTTGACGGCCGTGGCGACGTCACGCTGGTGCTGCGTGCAGTTGCCGGTAACGCGGCGGGCACGGATCTTGCCGCGGTCGGAAATGAACTTCCGCAGCATGTTCGTGTCCTTGTAGTCCACGTACGCGGTCTTGTCCTTGCAGAATGCGCAGACCTTCTTCTTAGGCTTGCGCACAGGCGGCTTCGCCATTGTGTCTCTCCTGTGTGATCAAGAAGTGGGGATGCGAGCTGCCCTAGAAGGGCGGCTCGTCCGAGTAGCCACCGCCGGAGCCGCCGGAGCTTCCGCCCCAACCGCCCCCGCCGCCGCCCTGCTGCTGGCCACTGGCCGGCGCGCTGGACGCCCACGGGTCGTCGGAGGGAGCTCCGCCGCCCTGCTGCGGCTGGCCACCGGGGGCTCCGCCCCAGTTGCCACCGCCGCCGCCCTGCTGCTGACCGCCGCCGCCGTATCCACCCTGGCCACCGCGGCCGGTGGTCTTGGCGACCTTGGCCGTGGCGTTCTTCAGGCTGGGGCCGACTTCCTCGACGTCCAGCTCGTAGACCGTGCGCTTGACACCCTCACGGTCCTCGTACGACCGCTGCCTCAGCCGGCCCTGCACGATGACGCGCATGCCTCGCTGGAGGGACTCGGCGACGTTCTCCGCCGCCTGCCGCCACACCGAGCAGGTCAGGAACAGGCTCTCGCCGTCCTTCCACTCATTGGTCTGACGGTCGAAGGTGCGGGGGGTGGACGCGACACGGAACTTCGCGACCGCCGCACCCGAGGGGGTGAAGCGCAGCTCGGGGTCGTCGACGAGATTGCCGACGACCGTGATGACGGTCTCGCCTGCCATGGATGAACCTCTCGGCGGGGATTGCTGCTGGGCTGCTGTGCTACTCGATCCCGATTACCGCTGAACCGAAGTTCAGTGGGTCTCGGGGCGAAGGACCTTGGTCCGGAGAACCGACTCGTTCAGGTTCATCTGTCGGTCAAGCTCCTTGACGACCGCAGGCTCGGCCTGAAGGTCGATGACCGAGTAGATGCCCTCGGGCTTCTTCTTGATCTCGTAAGCGAGACGACGACGGCCCCAGGTGTCGACCTTCTCGACCTTTCCGTTGCCCTCACGGACGACGGAGAGGAAGTTCTCGATCAGCGGGGAGACAGCGCGCTCCTCGAGATCGGGGTCGAGGATGACCATCACTTCGTAGTGACGCATGTGGAACCCACCTCCTTTGGACTCAGCGGCCACGGTCGTTCCGTGGCAGGAGGGTCGTGATGCGTGAGCACGGCGTCCGCAGAGCAGACACCGCGCAGCTGTACAGACTACCTGGTCGCGTCCTTCCGGTTGAAATCCGCCGGGAGAGGGCCACAATCTGTATCCATCGGGTGTGCTCGGTGCTATGCCCTCGGCCCCCGCCGGAGGCAGCCCGCAGCACCGCCAGCTTCAGCCAGGAGGTGCCCTTCCGATGGCACAGGCAATGCGGCCCCCTCAGATCTCCCTGCTCTCCACCGACGGCAAGCCCCACCCGCTGCAGGACACCCTGATGGCGGTCACTCTGACCCTCGGCGCCGTGGCGTTCGTCACGGCCTTCTTCCACAACCTGCACCTGATCAGCTCGTGGGCCGGGCTGATCGGAATCCTGACCGGCGCGTACGGACAGTTCGTCTCCGTCACGACACGCGAGCGCTTCGCGCTGATCATCGGCCTTGGCGCGTCTGCCATCGGCTTCTACCTCGGCATGTTCCACGGCGGCCTCTTCGGGGGCTGACCGGGCCGACCGGGACACCTCCTCGGCAGGGCGCCGGCCACGCACCGGCCCGGGCCCCCGGCCCGTCCCCCAGAAGGGTGGCGCCCCTGTCGCAGTAGGCTTCGCGCCATAGCAGCGAAGCCGCCGGAGGAGACGCCCCGCATGAGCCTGTCCCTGAGGACCATCAGCCGAGAGCAGCATCTGGGTTACCTCCAGAGCCTGCCCTCGGCGAGCCACTGCCAGGTCCCGGCGTGGGCCGACGTGAAGAACGAGTGGCGCTCCGAGAACCTCGGATGGTTCAACGAGTCCGACGAACTCGTCGGAGCGGCCCTGGTGTTGTACCGGCAGTTGCCCAAGGTGAAGCGGTACCTCGCGTACCTGCCCGAGGGCCCTGTCATCAACTGGTACGCCCCGAACCTGGAGGAATGGCTCCAGCCGATGCTGGCCCACCTCAAGCAGCAGGGCGCCTTCACCGTGAAGATGGGCCCGCCCGTCGTCATCCGCCGCTGGAACTCGACCGCCATCAAGGCCGGTATCCAGGACCCGAACGTGAAGCGCCTGCGCGACGTGGAGGCCTCGGTCATCGAGCCCCGCGCCTTCGAGGTGTCGGACAAGCTGCGCCGCATGGGCTGGCAGCAGGCCGAGGACGGCGGCGCCGGCTTCGGCGACGTCCAGCCGCGCTACGTCTTCCAGGTACCGCTGGCCAACCGCTCGCTGGACGACGTCCTCAAGGGCTTCAACCAGCTGTGGCGCCGCAACATCAAGAAGGCCGAGAAGGCCGGCGTCGAGGTCGTCCAGGGCGGCTACGACGACCTGCCGACCTGGCAGCACCTGTACGAGATCACGGCCGAGCGCGACAAGTTCCGCCCGCGTCCGCTCAGCTACTTCCAGCGCCAGTGGACGGCCCTCAACTCCGAGGACCCCAACCGGATGCGGCTCTACATCGCCACGCACGAGGGAGAGCCGCTGGCCGCCGCCACGATGCTCACCGTCGGCCAGCACGTCTGGTACTCGTACGGCGCCTCCGCCAACCACAAGCGCGAGGTGCGCCCCTCGAACGCGATGCAGTGGCGCATGCTGCGCGACTCGTACGCGCTCGGCGCAAGCGTGTACGACTTGCGCGGCATCTCTGACACGCTGGACGAGAACGATCACCTGTTCGGTCTGATCCAGTTCAAGGTCGGTACGGGCGGCGAGGCCGTGGAGTACGTCGGTGAGTGGGACTTCCCGCTCAACAAGATGCTCCACAAGGCCCTCGACATCTACATGTCGCGCCGCTGACCCGCCCCACCCCGCCCCACACGTACACACAGCACCGCTGCACCACGCAGCTTCTCAGGAGAGGTTCCGGACGGGCATGGCGCTCACGCTCTACGTCGACACCGCGCGCTGGCGTGCGCACCAGAAGCAGATCCAGGACCAGTTCCCCGGGCTGATCCCGGTCTGCAAGGGCAACGGCTACGGCTTCGGCCACGAGCGGCTCTGCGAGGAGGCGACCCGCATGGGCGCCGACATCCTGGCCGTGGGAACGACGTACGAGGCCTCCAGCATCAAGGACTGGTTCGGCGGCGACCTGCTCGTCCTCACCCCGTTCCGGCGGGGCGAGGACCCGGTGCCGCTGCCCGACCGGGTCATCCGTTCGGTCGCGTCGCTGGACGGGGTGCGCGGCCTGGTGGGGGCCAGGGTGGTCATCGAGTGCATGAGCTCGATGCGCCGTCACGGCATCTCCGAGCAGGACCTCGGCCAGCTGCACGCCGCCATCGAGGACGTCCGGCTGGAGGGCTTCGCCCTGCACCTGCCCCTGGACCGCCCGGACGGCTCGGACGCGGTCGAGGAGGTCATCGGCTGGATGGACCGGCTGCGCGCGGCCCGGCTGCCGCTGCACACCATGTTCGTCAGCCACCTGCGGGCCGCGGAGCTCGCACGGCTGCAGCAGCAGTTCCCGCAGACCCGCTTCCGGGCCCGGATCGGCACCCGGCTGTGGCTGGGCGACCACGAGGCCACCGAGTACCGCGGCGCGGTCCTCGACGTCACGCGCGTGGCCAAGGGCGACCGGTTCGGCTACCGGCAGCAGAAGGCGGCCTCCGACGGCTGGCTGGTCGTGGTCGCCGGCGGCACCTCGCACGGGGTGGGACTGGAGGCCCCCAAGGCGCTCCACGGTGTGATGCCGCGCGCCAAGGGCGTCGCACGGGCGGGTCTGGCCACGGTCAACCGGAACCTTTCGCCTTTCGTGTGGGCGGGCAAGCAGCGCTGGTTCGCGGAGCCGCCGCACATGCAGGTGTCGATCCTGTTCGTGCCCGCGGACGCGCCCGAGCCGAAGGTCGGCGACGAGCTGGTGGCGCACCTGCGCCACACCACCACGCAGTTCGACCGGGTGCTCGACGCCTGAGTCCGACCGGTCAGTCCTGGGCGCTCGCGCCCCAGGCGACCCGCTGTCCGTCCGAGGGCGTCGCGTACTGCGGCGCCCTCGCCGCGTCCGACAGCACGAACACGTCCTCCGCGCCGTCCAGGACGCCACCGGAGGGGTCGTCCGAGCCGTCCCGGCGTACGACGTCCCGCTCGGGCATAAGAATGTCCCGGACGATGACCGCGCACAGGTACAGCGTGGTCAGCAGGTGGGCGGTGATCGCCAGCTGGTAGCCCTCCACGGGCAGGCCCTGGTGCTTGTCACCGCTGGAGGTGTAGGCGAGGTAGAACCAGATCCCGAGGAAGTACACGACCTCGCCGGCCTGCCAGATCAGGAAGTCCCGCCAGCGCGGCCGGGCCAGTGCGGCGAGCGGGATGAGCCAGAGCACGTACTGCGGCGAGTAGACCTTGTTGCACAGGATGAAGGCGGCGACGACGAGGAAGACCAGCTGGGCGAAGCGGGGCCGGCGCGGGGCGGTCAGGGTGAGCAGGCCGACGGCCCCGCACAGCAGGAGCGTCAGCCCGGTCGCGTACGTGTTGGCGCCTTCCAGCGAGTTGCCCGAGCGCTGGGAGATCAGCAGCCACACCGAGCCGTAGTCGATGGGCCGCTCCTGGCTGAAGGTGTAGAACTTCTTCCAGCCGTCCCATGCGAAGAGCATGACCGGCAGGTTGACCACGAGCCAGGCTCCGGCCGCGCCGAGTGCGGCGGCGCCGAAGGCGCGCCACTTCCCGGCCCGCCAGCAGAGCACGAACAGCGCCCCGAGCAGCAGTACGGGGTAGAGCTTGGCCGCGGTGGCCAGGCCGATGAGGATGCCGAAGAGGACCGTCCGGCCGCGGGACCACATGAGCATCCCGGCGGCGGTCAGGGCGATGGCCAGCAGGTCCCAGTTGATCGTCGCCGTCAGGGCGAAGGCGGGCGCCAGGGCGAAGAGCAGGGCGTCCCAGGGGCGGCGGCGGTGGGTGCGGGCGACGCACACGGCGATGACGGCCGCGCAGGCCATCAGCATGCCCGCGTTGACCATCCAGTACATCTGTTCGCGGTGCTGCATGGAGCCGCTGCCGGGGGTCAGCCAGGAGGCGATCTCCATGAAGAGCCCGGTGAGCACCGGGTACTCCAGGTACTCCATGTCGCCGGGGAGCCGGTCGAAGTAGGGCGTCAGGTTGTCGGCGAAGCCGCGTACCGCGTACAGGTGCGGGATGTCGGAGTAGCAGGCGTGGGTGTACTGCGAGCCCGCACCCCGGAACCACGCCCAGTCGTAGCAGGGCAGCTTCTGGACCATGCCGAGCGCGAACATGCCGATGGCGATGAGCGCCACGACCCGGACCGGCCCCAGCCAGTGCCCGCCGAGCCGGGCGTAGCGGCCGAGCGGGCCGCCGATGAGCTCACTGCCGGCTGCGGCGACCTCGTCCTGCTGCGTCGGCAGTACGGGGCTGTCCTCGTGCACCTTGGTCATGGGCTCATCCTGCCGTACCGGACCGGACATGGGGGAAGGCCGTCGCACGGGGGGTGCGACGGCCTTCCTCGGCTCACGGAGCGGCGGTACGGGTCACCCGGTGCCGCCGTCGAACCCGCCGGTGATGCCGCCAGGGCGGCCCGGTTTGCCGCTCTGCGTCGGGGACGGTGATCCGCTGGATCCGCCGATCACCCCGGTGCTGGTGCCGGATGTGTTGCCCGAGTTGGTGCCGGTGCTGGTGCCGGTGTTGGCGCCGCCGTTGTTGTTGCCGCGCGTGGTGTCCGGGTCGCAGTACAGCTTCCACGGCGGGCAGGTCGGCCGGCCGCCCTTGGACGGGGAGGGGGACGCCGGCGGGGAGCTCGGCGGCTGCGTCGACGGGGACGGGGACGCCGGGACGACGGCCGAGGGCGTGGGGGAGGGGGCGCCGGCGGAGTCGGCGGTCACGCCGATGTCCTCGGCCTCCGGGAACTGCTTGACCGGTTGGCCCTTGAGCGCTTCGCCCATGTACTCGGTCCAGATCTCGGCCGGGATGTCACCACCGTGGAGGGAGGGGATGTCGCCCACGCCCTTCATGGAGATCAGCTTCTTGTCCGGCGAGTTGGGGTCGGTGCGGAAGAGGACCACCGAGGTGGACAGCTCCGGGGTGTAGCCGACGAACCACGCCGACTTGTTCTCGTCCGTGGTACCGGTCTTGCCCGCGGCGGGCCGGCCCAGCTTCTGGACCTTCTTGCCGGTGCCGTTCTCGACGACGTTCTCCAGCACCTTGGTGATGTTGTCGGCCACGGCGCTGTCCATGGCCCGCTGGGCCTTGGGGGCCTCGAAGCCCGCCAGCTTCTCGCCGTCCTTCTCGACCTCGGTCACGGAGAACGGCTCGCGGTGCGTGCCGGAGGCGGCGAAGGTCGCGTACGAGTCGGCCATGCGGATGGCGCTCGGGGTGGAGGTACCGAGGGCGAAGGAGGCGTCGTTGTTCGGGTTGACCGACTCCTCCAGGATGCCCGTGGACTTGGCCACGGCCCTGACCTTGTCGTGGCCGACATCGAAGACGAGCTGGGCGAACGGGACGTTGATGGACTTCTCCATCGCCTCGTTGAGGGTCACGTACCCGAAGGCGGTGGGGCTCTCGTTCTTCTGCTTGAACGGCGCGCCCGACGCGTCGCGCAGGGGCTTGCCCTCACGGTTGTTGATCACGGTGAGGTCGTTGGCCATGTACTTGCTGTCGGCCGAGATGCCCTTGCCCTTGGAGTTCTGGGTGCCGTACTCCATCGCCGCCGCCAGCACGTACGGCTTCCAGGTCGAGCCGACCGGGACACCGCTGGAGTTGGCGTTGTTGCTGAAGTACTTGTGGTCCCAGCCCGGGCCGCCGTACAGGGCGACGAGGGCTCCGGTCTTCACGTCCACCGAGGCCGCGCCGAACTGTACGAAGGTGTCCGTCTCGGGGCGGCCCTTCTCGTCGATGAACCCGTTACGGGTGTCCTCGACCGCCTTGACCATGGCGTCCACCTTCGGCTTCTGGAAGGTGGTCTTGATCCGGTAGCCGCCCATGGCCATCTGCTCAGGGGTGATGCCCTTGGTCTTCATCACGTAGGCCTTGGCCGTGTCGACCAGGTAGCCGATCTGCCCGGTCATGCCGCGGGCCTGCTCCGACTCGACCCGCGGGGGGAAGTCCGCGTCCGTGAACTTCGCCCGCTCGGCCTTGTCCATCCGGCCGACCTCGACCTCGCGGTCCAGCACCCAGCTCCAGCGCTCCCGGGCCCGCTTCTCGTTGAGGGCGGGGGTGGCCGCGGCGCCGATGCCGCCGTCCGGGTTGTAGAGGTTGGGACCCTTCAGCACGGCGGCCAGGAAGGCGCACTCGGAGGGGTTCAGGTCCTGGCTGTCCTTGCCGAAGTAGGCGCGGGCCGCGGCCTGGATCCCGTAGGCGTCCCGGCCGTAGTAGGCGGTGTTCAGGTAGCCCGCGAGGACCTTGTCCTTCTCCTCCGTGACACCCAGCCTTATCGCGATGAAGAGCTCGGTGGCCTTCCGCTTGAGCGTCTGGTCGGAGTCCAGGTAGGTGTTCTTCACGTACTGCTGGGTGATGGTCGAGCCGCCCTGGGTGGAGCCGCCCGTGGCCATGTTCCACACGGCGCGGCCGACACCCATCGGGTCCACGCCCTTGTCCGTCTCGAAGGACTCGTTCTCCGCCGAGATCACGGCGTCCCTCATCGACCGGGGGATGCTGGAGATGGGCACGATCTGGCGGTTCATCGAACCGCCCGTCGCGACCATCTGGCTGCCGTCGGCCCAGTAGAAGACGTTGTTCTGCGCCTGCGCCGCCTTGTTCGGGTCCGGCGTGCTCACCATGGCGATACCGATGCCGGTACCGGCCGTGATGACCGCGAAGAAGCCCAGGGCCGTGCCGGCGACGAACTTCCAGGACGGCACGAAGCGCTTCCAGCCGTCTCTGTCGGACCGCGGGTAGTTGATGAGCCGCTTGTCGCGCGTGGCGGTGCCGGCTCCTCTCCCGCGGCCGCTGCCTCTCTGGGCAGCCCGGCGGGCATCGGCACGGCTGCCCTGGGCGGGCTGCGGTGCGTACGGGCCGCTGTGCGACGCCGTGGGGACGTCACGTCCGGCCGCGCCTCTTCCGGGGCGCGGCGGGGCGGTGCGGCGGGCTGAGGCGCGCCCACCGCCTTCGGGCTGCGGCGGTTTGCGACGGTGCTCGCTCATCGAACGACTACTCCTCGGGCAGGCGAGTGGCCTGGAAGCGGCAGATTAGTTCCGGTACCCCCCGGTGTCATGGCGCACAGACTACGCACGCTCAAAACGCGCTCACTGCCGAAGTTCACCCCAAATCAGGCAACCTGCCTGGTGCGAATTGGTGATGTGACACCGGTCACCATGTCTCCCCTTGTCGATCAGAGCGCCCCGTTCTATCGTCTGGATGTATCGAGTCGATACATCAGCTCGACATAAAGACTCAGGGGCGGAGGAGGGGCAGGCGGATGAGCAGACGCTCAGGCATCCTCGAGTTCGCCGTCCTCGGCCTGCTTCGCGAATCCCCCATGCACGGCTATGAGCTGCGCAAGCGGCTCAACACCTCGCTTGGGGTGTTCAGAGCCTTCAGCTACGGGACGCTCTACCCCTGCCTCAAGACGCTGGTCGCCAACGGCTGGTTGATCGAGGAACCGGGCAACGCCCCGGAGGACGCGCTCGCCGCTTCACTCGCAGGGCGCCGCGCCAAGATCGTCTACCGGTTGACGGCCGCCGGTAAGGAGCATTTCGAGGAATTGCTCTCCCACACGGGCCCGGATACCTGGGAGGACGAGTCCTTCGCCGCTCGCTTCGCCTTCTTCGGCCAGACCGAACGAGACGTCCGCATGCGGGTGCTGGAGGGCCGCCGCAGCCGGCTGGAAGAGCGGCTGGAGAAGATGCGCGCCTCGATCGCCCGGACGCGGGAGCGCCTCGACGACTACACGCTCGAGCTGCAGCGGCACGGCATGGAGTCCGTGGAGCGCGAAGTGCGCTGGCTGAACGAGCTCATCGAGAGTGAGCGGGCGGGACGGGATCGCAGACGATCCGGTCCGTCCGACGAAACTGAAAAATGAGGCCTGCATCTCGCAGACCTCGTCCGAGAACAAACAGGGAGCAACCGGAATGGGTTCGGTTCGCGTAGCCATCGTCGGCGTAGGCAACTGCGCCGCCTCGCTGGTGCAGGGCGTCGAGTACTACAAGGACGCCGACCCGGCGGCCAAGGTCCCCGGTCTGATGCACGTCCAGTTCGGCGACTACCACGTGCGTGACATCGAGTTCGTCGCCGCGTTCGACGTCGACGCGAAGAAGGTCGGCCTCGACCTTTCGGACGCCATCGGCGCCAGCGAGAACAACACCATCAAGATCTGCGACGTCCCGAACGCCGGTGTGACCGTCCAGCGCGGCCACACCTACGACGGCCTGGGCAAGTACTACCGCATGACGATCGAGGAGTCCGCCGAGGCTCCGGTCGACGTGGTCCAGGTCCTCAAGGACCGCGAGGTCGACGTCCTGATCTGCTACCTGCCCGTCGGTTCCGAGGACGCGGCGAAGTTCTACGCCCAGTGCGCCATCGACGCCAAGGTCGCCTTCGTCAACGCCCTCCCGGTCTTCATCGCCGGCACCAAGGAGTGGGCGGACAAGTTCACCGAGGCCGGTGTCCCGATCGTCGGCGACGACATCAAGTCGCAGGTCGGCGCCACCATCACGCACCGCGTGATGGCGAAGCTGTTCGAAGACCGCGGTGTCCGTCTCGAGCGCACCATGCAGCTCAACGTCGGCGGCAACATGGACTTCAAGAACATGCTCGAGCGCGACCGCCTCGAGTCGAAGAAGATCTCCAAGACGCAGGCCGTCACCTCGCAGATCCCCGACCGTGAGCTCGGCGAGAAGAACGTCCACATCGGCCCGTCCGACTACGTCGCGTGGCTCGACGACCGCAAGTGGGCCTACGTCCGCCTCGAGGGTCGCGCCTTCGGCGACGTCCCGCTGAACCTCGAGTACAAGCTCGAGGTGTGGGACTCCCCGAACTCGGCCGGTGTCATCATCGACGCCCTGCGCGCCGCGAAGATCGCCAAGGACCGCGGTATCGGCGGCCCGATCCTGTCGGCGTCCAGCTACTTCATGAAGTCCCCGCCGGTGCAGTACTTCGACGACGAGGCCCTGGCCAACGTCGAGAAGTTCATCAAGGGCGAGGTCGAGCGCTAACCGAACCCAAGGGTCTTCACGACACCTGGACTTCGGCAGTTCTTCCGCGGAGGGTCCCCGGGCAATGTGCCCGGGGACCCTCCGCGTATGTGACCCTTGCCCTCATGCCTGTCGTACGTGATCTGCGCGTACTCCTGCGCCTGAGGGATTTCCGCAACCTGCTCGCCGTTCGGCTGCTCTCCCAGGCCGCGGACGGCGTCTACCAGGTCGCACTCGCCACCTACGTCATCTTCTCTCCGGAGAAGCAGACCTCCCCGGCGGCCATCGCCTCCGCCATGGCGGTACTGCTGCTGCCCTATTCGGCGATCGGCCCCTTCGCCGGGGTCCTGCTCGACCGCTGGCGCCGCCGCCAGGTCTTCCTCTACGGCAATCTCCTGCGGGCCTTCCTCGCCTGCATCACCGGGATGCTGATCGTCGCGCAGGTGCCCGACTGGCTGTTCTACGCCTCGGCCCTGTCGGTGACCGCCGTCAACCGCTTCGTGCTGTCCGGGCTCGCCGCCTCGCTGCCCCACGTCGTCGGACCCGATCAGCTGGTCACCGCGAACGCGCTCTCCCCCACCGCCGGAACCCTCGCGGCGGTGGCGGGCGGCGGGCTGGCCTTCCTCGTCCGGCTGATGGCCTCCGATTCCAACGCCCTTGTGGTGCTCCTGGGCGCCGGGCTCTACCTGTGTGCGGCCCTCGTCTCCCTGCAGCTGGCCATCGGCCTCCTCGGGCCGGACCACCCCGCCGGCCGGGCCCATCCCTCGGTAACCGAGGGGGTCGCCCTCACGGTGCGCGGGATGGCCGAGGGCCTGCGCCACCTCGCCTCCCGGCGCGAGGCGGCCCGGGCGCTCACCGCGATGACCTTGATGCGGTTCTGCTACGGCGCCCTGTTCGTGATGCTGCTGATGCTCTGCCGCTACTCCTGGTCGGACAACGAGTCCGACGGGCTGGCGCTGCTGGGCATCGCCGTCGGCGCGTCCGGGGCCGGATTCTTCGCTGCCGCCGTGGTGACCCCCTGGCTGGTGGGCCGGCTGGGTCCGCTCGGCTGGATCACCGCGTGCTCCGCGGGCGCCGCCGTCCTGGTACCGGCCCTCGGCCTGTTCTTCGCCCCGGGACCGATGCTGGCCGCAGCGTTCGTACTCGGCCTCGCCACCCAGGGCGCCAAGATCGCGACCGACACCGAAGTGCAGTCCCAGGTGGACGACGACTACCGCGGCCGCGTCTTCTCCGTCTACGACGTGCTGTTCAACGTCGCTTTCGTCGGCGCGGCGGCAGTGGCCTCCCTGATGCTCCCCGCCGACGGGCGCTCGGTGGCCCTGGTGCTCATCGTCTCCGCGCTCTACGCCGCGACCGCCGTGTTCCTGGCCCGGGGTGAGCGACGTTTCACGTGAAACATCAGCTCTGAAGAACGACGGGGTCGATGTTTCACGTGAAACATCGGCCCCGTCGTCCGTAGGTCAGGCCTGTGCGGCCCACCACTCCTTCAGCTCGACAACGGCGGCGTCACGGCCCATCGGGCCGTTCTCCAGCCGCAGCTCCAGCAGGAAGGCGTAGGCCTTGCCGATCACGGGACCGGGGCCCACGTCGAGCACCTGCATGATCTCGTTGCCGTCCAGGTCGGGCCGGATCGCGTCCAGCTCCTCCTGCTCCTGCAGCTGCGCGATGCGCTCCTCCAGCCCGTCGTAGGTCCGGGAGAGGGCATTGGCCTTGCGCTTGTTGCGCGTGGTGCAGTCGGACCGGGTCAGCTTGTGCAGACGTTCCAGCAGCGGACCGGCGTCGCGGACGTAGCGCCGGACCGCGGAGTCGGTCCACTCCCCGTCGCCGTAGCCGTGGAAGCGCAGGTGCAGCTCCACCAGCCGGGACACGTCCTTGATCATGTCGTTGGAGTACTTCAGGGCGGTGAGCCGCTTCTTGGTCATCTTCGCGCCCACCACCTCGTGGTGGTGGAAGGAGACCCTGCCGTCGCTTTCGAACCGGCGGGTGCGGGGCTTGCCGATGTCGTGCAGCAGGGCCGCGAGCCGCAGGACCAGGTCCGGGCCGTCCTCCTCCAGCGCGATCGCCTGCTCCAGCACGATCAGCGAGTGGTCGTAGACGTCCTTGTGACGGTGGTGCTCATCACTTTCCAGCCGCAGCGCGGGCAGCTCGGGAAGCACCCGGTCGGCCAGCCCCGTGTCCACCAGCAGTCCCAGACCCTTGCGCGGGTGGGAGGACAGGATCAGCTTGTTCAGTTCGCCCTGGACCCGCTCCGCGGAAACGATCTCGATCCGCTCGGACATCGCCTTCATGGCCGCGACGACCTCCGGGGCGACCTCGAAGTCCAGCTGGGCGGCGAACCGCGCCGCCCTCAGCATCCGCAGCGGGTCGTCGGAGAAGGACTCCTCCGGGGTTCCGGGCGTACGCAGCACACCGGCGGCCAGGTCCTCCAGACCGCCGTGCGGGTCGATGAACTCCTGCTCGGGCAACGCCAGGGCCATGGCGTTGACCGTGAAGTCACGCCGCACCAGGTCTTCGTCGATCGAGTCGCCGTAGGAGACCTCGGGCTTGCGCGACGTACGGTCGTAGGCCTCCGATCGGTACGTCGTCACCTCGATCTGGAAATTCCGCACGGCGTCCCCGACGCGGGCGCTCTTGTGAGCCCCGACGGTGCCGAAAGCGATACCGACGTCCCACACCGAGTCCGCCCACGGCCGGACGATCTTCAGAACGTCCTCGGGGCGGGCATCGGTGGTGAAGTCGAGATCGTTGCCGAGACGCCCCAGCAGCGCGTCGCGGACGGACCCGCCGACCAGGGCGAGGCGGAAGCCCGCCTCCTGGAAACGGCGGCCGAGCTCGTCGGCGACAGGAGCGACCCGCAGCAGTTCACTGACCGCGCGGCGCTGCACCTGACTCAGGGCACTGGGGTTGTCTTCGTTGGCGTTCGGCACAACAGAAAAGGGTACGTGCCCGGCCCGCCGGGGGCCGCCCCGTTTTGCGGCCACCCCGGCACACGGTCCCCGGGGTCCTGAGCCGATCATGTGGAGCAAGGCGCGGCACTCGCACACAGCGGGCCTCGTTACCATGCGTGGACGCACAAAAGACGACCACTGACACTTCGAGGGACGGGCTAGCGCGTGGCCGAGGCGGCTGACAACCAGGGGGCGTCCCCCGCTCCTGCCCGGCGCCGGTGGCTGCGGCGGGCGATCGTCCTGCTCGCCGGGACGCCCGTACTGGCCGCGCTGATCTACTCTCCCGCCCCCCGGGCCGAGGCCGCGCAGGCCTCGGCCGTGGACGTCCAGCTGACCTCCATGGCCCCCTCGGCGCCGGTCAAGGGCGACACCCTCACCATCCGGGGCACCGTGCTCAACACCGGTGCCGAGACGATCACCGACGCACATGTCGGTCTGCGGGTCGGGCCCGCGCTCGCGGACCGCTCGTCCATCGACGAGGCGGCGGAGCGCACCGGCTTCCGGGCCGGCGCCGACCCGGGCGAGATCGACCCGGCCTTCGCGGTGAAGATCGCTTCCCTGCCGTCGAAGATCAGCCAGGAGTTCACGCTCACCGTCCCGGTGAACAAGCTGGAGCTGGACAAGGACGGCGTCTACCAGCTCGGCGTCTCCCTGTCCGGGGTGACCGACAGCCGGCCCTCCGAGCAGGTGATGGGCATCAAGCGGACCTTCCTGCCCTGGCAGCCGGAGGCCGCCGCCAAGCGCTCCCAGCTCACCTACGCCTGGCCGCTCGTCTCCACCACGCGCCTGACGGCGGAGACCGGGTCCGACGAGCTCCAGACCCCCGTCTTCCTCGACGACTCCCTCACCGACGAGCTCAAGCCGGGCGGGCGCCTGGAGCAGATGGTCACCCTCGGCAAGGACCTGCCGATCACCTGGGTCATCGACCCCGACCTGCTCTACACGGTCGACGCGATGACCAAGGGCTACCGGGTCCGCAACCCGGGCGGCAAGCCCGTCCAGGGCAAGAGCAAGGCCGTCGCCGAGCAGTGGCTGAACTCACTGGAGGCGGCCGTCCAGGGCAAGAAGGTCGTCGCCCTGCCGTTCGCCGACCCCGACCTCGCCTCCCTCGCCCACCACGGCAAGGACGTCTCGGGCACCCTGGGCCAGCTGCGTCCCGCCACCGACAAGGCGAAGCAGGCCGTCGAGACGGTCCTGCACGTCCCCGCGTCCACGGACTTCTCCTGGCCCGTGGACGGCGCCATCGATCCCTCGATCGTCAATGTCGCCACCTCGGCCGGCGCCCACAACGTCCTCACCCGCAGCGACAGCCTCGTGGAGAGCGGCGCCCTCGGCTACACGCCCTCGGCCGCCCGGCCCATCGGCGCCGGCACCACCGCCGTCGTGGCCGACGCCGACCTGTCCACCGCCTTCGAGGGCGACATGCTGAACGCCGGGACCTCCACGCTCGCCGTACAGCGCTTCCTCGCCCACACCCTCGCCCTGAACCTGCAGAAGACCGACGAGCCCCGCAGCTTCGTCGTCGCCCCGCAGCGGATGCCCAGCGTCAGCCAGGTCCAGTCGATGGCCGAAGCCGTACGCGGCCTCCAGGCGGGCCGCTGGACCCAGCCCGCGGACCTCGAGGCCGCGGCCGCCGCCAAGCCCGACCCGGGAGCCACCACCCAGGTGCCGGGCGCCGGCCAGTACCCCGAGGCGCTGCGCAAGCAGGAGCTGCCGGTGTCGGCCTTCGAGAAGATCCGCACCACGCAGAACGCCCTCGACCGCTTCAAGGTGATCCTCGCCGCGCCCGACCGCGTGGAGATCCCCTTCGGCAACACCACCAACCGCGAGATGTCCACCTCCTGGCGCGGCCGTCCCGAGGAGTCCCGCCTCTACCGGGACCAGGTGCAGGACTACCTGATCGGTCTCACCGAGAAGGTCAAGGTCGTCCCCAAGTCCGACGCCACCCTGTCCGGACACAGCGCCACCATCCCGGTCAGCGTCCAGAACAGCCTGGTCCAGGACGTCCACGACCTCGTCCTGCGGGTGAAGTCCACCAACAAGACCCGCTTGATGTTCAGCCAGGACGAGCAGCAGGTCACCGTCCAGGGCGACCACACCCAGACGGTCAAGTTCACCGCCAACGCCACGGCGAGCGGCCCCGTCGAGGTCACGGCGCAGCTGTTCACCAAGGACGGCGTCCCCTACGGCAAGGAACGCAGGTTCACCGTCGAGGCCACCGAGATCACGCCCACCGTGATGCTCGTCATCGCCGGCGGTGTGCTCCTCCTGGTGCTGTCAGGCATCAAGATGTACGCCAGCCGCAAGCGCGTCGCAGCACGCGCGGCCGCCGAGGAGAGCACGCAGCCGAGTGACGAGTCCCCTGACACCGGAGTGCAAAGCACCGAGGGGTCCGGAACGAGTGAGACAGTGGACCGTTGATTGACGCCGTGGCCGGTCGGCCTGGGGACGATGAGGTGGGGTTTCGATGAACGCGCCGTACGACGGTGACCGCGCGCAGGGCACTGGTGGGCCTGCGCCCTCCCAGGGCGCTGCCCCGGGCACCCCGGTGCCCGGGCAGGTTCCCGCACCTGCGCCCGCACCGGAACGTGACCCGTATGTCCAGGACGCCTACGACCACGACCCGTACCGGTCCCAGGACCTGTCGGCCCAGGACCCGGTCGCCGAGGTGCTCTACGACCGCGCCTCGCACCCGCCGCCGCCCCCCGGCACCTACCAGGAGCCCGGCCCGCTCTACGCCGCGCCGACCGCACCCTCGTACTCCCCCGACCCGCGCGTCTGGGCCCAGACCCCGCCGCCCGAGCCGGACGGCCCCTCGCGCCACCTGCCGTACGGCGACCACGCCACCACCACCCAGTTCGTCGGCGTCGACTCCCTGGTCACCAACGCCTCGGACGAGCAGCCCGAACCCGACGCCTTCGCGCACCTGTACCGGGACCAGGAGGCGGCGCCCCGTACCCCCGCCGAGGACGCGCCCGTCGCCGCCCCGGCGCCGAGCAAGCCGGCCGGACGGGCAGCGAACCTGCTCAAGTCCAGCGCGCTCATGGCCGCGGGCACGATCGTCTCCCGCATCACCGGCTTCCTGAAGACCCTGGCGATCGCCGGTGCCATCGGCGTCGGCACCTTCAACGACACGTACCAGATCGCCAACACCCTGCCCACGATGATCTACGTGCTGGTCGGCGGCGGCGCCCTGAACGCCGTCTTCATCCCGCAGCTGGTCCGGGCCATGAAGAACGACGACGACGGCGGGCAGGCGTACGCCAACCGGCTGCTCACCCTCGTCGTGGTGCTGCTGGCCGCCGTCACCACCATCTGCGTCCTGGCCGCACCGGTGTTCATCACGATGATGTCGCCGAAGATCGCCTCCGACCCCCAGCAGATGGACGTCGCGGTCGCCTTCGCCCGCTACTGCCTGCCGACCATGTTCTTCATGGGCGTCCACGTGGTCCTGGGTCAGATCCTCAACGCCCGCGGCCGCTTCGGCGCGATGATGTGGACCCCGGTCCTCAACAACATCGTGGTCATCGCCACCTTCGGCGCCTTCATCTGGGCCTTCGGCGGCTTCACCACCTCCGGCGTCAACGCCGCCACCGTCACCCCGGAGGGCGTGCGTCTGCTGGGCCTGGGCACCCTGCTCGGCCTCACCGTCCAAGCCCTCGCGATGCTGCCGTACCTGCGTGACGCCGGCTTCAAGCCCCGCCTGCGCTTCGACTGGCGGGGCCATGGCCTCGGCAAGGCCGCCCGCCTGGCCAAGTGGACGTTCTTCTTCGTCCTCGCCAACCAGGTCGGCCTCGTGGTCGTGACCCAGCTCGCCACCTGGGCCGGATCCGTCGCCGAGAAGCAGGGCCACCCCGGTACCGGTATCACCGCGTACAACTACGCACTGCTGTTGTGGCAGATGCCGCAGGCGATCATCACTGTCTCCGTCATGACGGCCGTCCTGCCCCGCATCTCCCGCTCCGCGCACGACGGCGACGCCGCCGCGGTCCGCGACGACATCTCCTACGGGCTGCGCACCTCGGCCGTCGCGATCGTGCCCTGCGCCTTCGCGTTCCTCGCCCTCGGTGTCCCGATGGCCACCCTGCTGTACGCCGGCTCGGGTTCGGGCGCGCAGAACATCGGCTACATCCTGATGGCCTTCGGCCTCGGCCTGATCCCGTACTCCATCCAGTACGTGGTCCTGCGCGGCTTCTACGCCTACGAGGACACCCGCACGCCGTTCTACAACACCGTCATCGTCGCCGCGGTCAACGCGGCGGTCTCCGCGCTGTCGTTCTTCGTGCTCCCCGCCCGGTGGGCGGTGGTCGGCATGGCCGCCGCCTACGGGCTCGGCTACGCCGTCGGCGTCGGCGTCGCCTGGCGCCGCCTGCGCACCCGGCTCGGTGGCGACCTCGACGGGGCGCACGTCATGCGCACCTACGCCCGGCTCACCGGCGCCTGCATCCCGGCCGCCGCCGTGGCCGGCGCGGCCGCTTTCGGGGTCACCCAGTGGGTGGGCAGCGGAGTCACCGGCTCCGCCACCGCCCTCCTCGCCGGCGGGATCGCCCTGGCAGCGGTGTTCCTGATCGCCGCCAAGCGGATGCGGATCGAAGAGCTCAACGCGATGGTCGGAATGGTCCGCGGACGTTTGGGGCGCTGATGCGCACAACCGTCGCCCCCTTTCGTGTGTCGTGCTTAGCGTCGGACTGTGGGCACAATTGGCATGGCTTCGCAGACTGGCTTACAGCGCGCAACGGATGGGGAGGCAGGAACGACGGTGGCGGAACGTAGCACGGCTGCCGTCGACGTGGCCGACAACAGCGGCGATGAGCCGCTGACCGCTCAGGCGGCACAGGCCACGTCCGACGGGGTGGACACCCAGAACGGACGAGCCGCGGACGGACCCATGCCCGACAAGGACGGCGAACGCACCAACGCGGCCCCTGCGGCCGCACCCGAACTGCACAGCGGACACAAGCTCGCCAGGCGCTATCGGCTGGAAGAGTGCGTCACCCGTGTGGACGGATTCAGCAGTTGGCGCGCGATGGACGAGAAACTGCGCCGTGCCGTGGGCGTGCATCTGATGCCCGCCGACCACGCGCGCGCCCGCTCGGTCCTGGCCGCCGCCCGGTCCTCCGCCCTGCTCGGCGACCCACGGTTCGTCCAGGTCCTGGACGCCGTGGAGGAGAACGACGTCGTCTACGTCGTCCACGAGTGGCTGCCCGATGCCACCGAACTCACCGCGCTCCTCGCCGCGGGCCCGCTGGAGGCCCACGAGGCCTACCAGCTCGTCAGCCAGGTCTCCCAGGCCATGGCCGCCGCGCACCGTGAGGGGCTCGCCCATCTGCGGCTGACGCCCAGCGCGATACTGCGCACCTCCACGGGCCAGTACCGCATCCGCGGCCTCGCCGTGAACGCCGCCCTGCGCGGCATCACCAGCGAGACCCCGCAGCGGGCCGACACCGAGGCCATCGGCGCGCTCCTGTACGCCGCCCTGACCCAGCGCTGGCCGTACGAGAGCGACGCGTACGGCCTCACCGGCCTGCCCAAGGGCGTGGGCCTGATCGCCCCCGACCAGGTACGCGCCGGCGTCCACCGCGGCCTGGGCGAACTCGCCATGCGCGCGCTCGCCAACGACGGGGCCACCGCCTCCCGCCAGGAACCCGCCTGCACCACTCCTGACGAGCTGGCCAAGGCCGTGGCCGCGATGCCCCGCATCCGGCCGCCGGAGCCCGCCTTCACGGCCCCGCCGGAGTACCAGCACACCACCTACCAGCAGGGCACCTACGGCCGTCCCACGCCGCCCGGCGTGAACACCGTCCAGAGCCGGCCCGTCGTCCCGCCGCCGCCCCCGCTGCAGAGCCGTACCGGCCGGGTGCTGAAGTGGGGCGTCGCCGCCCTGCTCATCGCCGCGCTCGGCCTGGGCAGCTGGCAGCTGGCCGACCGCCTCTTGGGCCGCACCAACCAGCCGGGCAGCAGCGGCACCAGCAACAACACCAAGCCCGGTACCGACGACAACCCGAAGCCGCCCGAGCGGACCCCGCTGGCCATCAAGGGGGCTGCGGAGTACTACCCGGACGAGAAGCCCCAGGATCTCGACGGGGTCTCCAAGAGCTACGACACCGACCCGAGCTCGTTCTGGCGGACCTACCGGTACGACGACGGCCCTGACATGGGGGCCTACAAAGAGGGGCTCGGCCTCGTCTTCGACCTCGGCGAGGAGCAGGAGGTGAGTGCGGCCTCGATAGCGTTCCGGTACCCCGGAGACCACACCACCGCGACGATCTACGCCGCGCCGAGCCTGTCGTCGTCGACCCCGATCAAGAGCATGAAGCAGATCGCCACGGGGACCACGAAGGACCAGCAGCTGGAGCTCGCCACCGAGACTCCGGTCAAGACGCGCTACGTGGTGCTGTGGCTCACGGCCATGCCGAAGGCCGGTCCTTCGGAGTTCAGCGGGGCCGGCTACAAGCAGGGCATCTCGAACGTCGTCTTCTCCCGGATCTCCTAGCCCTTCCCCCGCTGTACGCGGTCCGGTCCGGGCAAGAGGTCTGCGGGAAGGAATTTCCCGCAGACCCCCGGGGCCCGGCCGCGCGGGCCGGCTCCGGGACGCACCCGGTTCGACACGTGCTCGGCTTCCCACAGGAGGGGAATCATGAGGCCTGCGCCTGACGGCCCCGCCTCGGACCAGGAGCTCCTGGCCCGGCACGTCGCCGGGGATCCCGAGGCCTTCGGGGAGATCGTGCGGCGGCACCGGGACCGGTTGTGGGCCGTGGCGTTGCGGACCCTCGGGGACCGCGAGGAGGCCGCCGACGCGGTGCAGGACGCCCTGGTTTCCGCCTACCGGGCCGCGCACACCTTCCGCGGGGAGTCCGCCGTCACCACCTGGCTGCACCGCATCACCGTCAACGCCTGCCTCGACCGCGCCCGCAAGGCCGCCTCGCGCCGGACCGCGCCCCTCGACGACACGGACCGCCTGGAGCGCCTCCTGGAGCCCCATGAGTCCGCGGAGGCCCCTGCGGAGCGCCAGGACCTCCATCGCCAGCTCCTGGCCGCTCTGAGCACCCTCCCGGCCGATCAGCGGGCCGCGCTGATCCTCGTCGACATGCAGGGATACCCCGTCGCCGAGGCCGCCCGGATCCTCGACGTCCCCACGGGCACCGTAAAGAGCAGGTGCGCACGCGGCCGGGCGAAACTCGTGCCGCTCCTCACTCATCTGCGCACGAATGCCGGGGATAACACGGCCACCGAGCGGGGAAGGAACCGGACGCCGGGCCCACCCGTCCCACCAGCGGCAGAACCCAGGCATCCAGACCCAGACGCTGTGAAGGGCGGAGGTGGACGACCATGACCCCGCCCACTGGCATGTCCGGCACGACCGGCACGATCCGGCACCCGGACGTCTCGGAGATCTCCGACCTGACCGAAGGTCTTCTCTCCCCGTCCCGGACCGCCGAGATCCGCCGCCATCTCGGCGACTGCGCCCTGTGCGCCGATGTGCGCGCATCCCTGGAGGAGATCCGCTCCCTCCTCGGCACCCTGCCGGGCCCGGCCCGGATGCCCGCCGACATCGCCGGCCGCATCGACGCGGCCCTCGCCGCGGAGGCCCTTCTCGACTCCACCCAGCCGCGGGCCCAGGCCGAACCCGCCGACCGGCCCCACACGGCGGACCGCGATGTTTCACGTGGAACGCCCCCAGCTACCGCTGGGAGGTACCCCCGGCCCGCCGGTCACCCGACCGGCCCAACCGGTCCCGGGCGGCGCCGCGCACGCCGCCGGATCGCCGTCCTCGCCGGTCTGGCCGGAGCCGCCGCCTGCGCGCTGGGCATCTTCCTGTTCGGCGACTTCGCGGGTACGCCCGCCCACCAAACCGCCGCCAGCGGCGAGGCATCCGACTCCGCGGCACGGCCGTCCGCCGCCGCGGGTGAAGGCGGCTACACCGCGCAGGGACTCCAGGACAGCGTCAGGCAGCTCATCGCGGGCGGGCAGGGTGCCAAGAACGTTCCCGAGGAGCAGAACAACACCCTCGGACTGGAGAACACCGCCCCCGGGGACAAGCGGGCAGCGCCTTCCGTCCCCGCATGTGTCCAGCAGGCCACCGGCCGGTCCGACAACCCGCTCGCGGCCGAACGCGGCAGCTACCAGGGCACCCCCGTCTACCTCCTCGTACTGCCGCACCCGGCCGACTCCGCCCGTGTCGACGCCTACCTCGTCGACACGGCGTGCGAGCGGACCGGTTCGGCAGACCCCGGGAAGGTCCTCCTGACGAGCACCTATCCGCGGTAGCCGAGGCGTTCGGGGCCGTGGTGGAGCGGGTGGGGAATGCATGCGCCGTAGGATCCGTTGGGTGGGGTGAGAGTCCGCACCGGCCCCCGGTAGGCAGTACGCAGTCCGCAGAGACGAGGAAGAAACCCGTGAGCGACGTCCGAAACGTGATCATCATCGGCTCCGGGCCGGCCGGTTACACCGCCGCCCTGTACACCGCACGCGCTTCGCTCAAGCCGCTGGTCTTCGAAGGTGCCGTCACCGCCGGTGGCGCCCTGATGAACACCACCGAGGTGGAGAACTTCCCGGGCTTCCAGGACGGCATCATGGGCCCCGACCTGATGGACAACATGCGTGCTCAGGCCGAGCGCTTCGGCGCCGAGCTGATCTCGGACGACGTCGTGGCCGTGGACCTCAGCGGTGAGATCAAGACCGTCACCGACACCGCCGGCACCGTGCACCGCGCCAAGGCCGTCATCGTCACCACCGGTTCCCAGCACCGCAAGCTCGGCCTGCCCAACGAGGACGCCCTCTCCGGCCGCGGTGTCTCCTGGTGCGCCACCTGCGACGGGTTCTTCTTCAAGGACCACGACATCGCCGTCGTCGGCGGCGGCGACACCGCGATCGAGGAGGCCACCTTCCTCTCGCGCTTCGCCAAGTCCGTCACGATCGTCCACCGCCGTGACAGCCTGCGCGCCTCGAAGGCCATGCAGGACCGCGCCTTCGCCGACCCGAAGATCAAGTTCGCCTGGGACAGCGAGGTCGCCGAGATCCACGGCGACCAGAAGCTCTCCGGCCTCACCCTGCGCAACACCAAGACCGGTGAGACCTCCGAGCTGCCCGTGACCGGCCTCTTCATCGCCGTCGGCCACGACCCGCGCACCGAGCTCTTCAAGGGCCAGCTCGACCTCGACGAGGAGGGCTACCTCAAGGTCGAGGCCCCCTCCACCCGGACCAGCGCCACCGGCGTGTTCGGCGCCGGTGACGTCGTGGACCACACCTACCGTCAGGCCATCACCGCCGCGGGCACCGGCTGCTCCGCCGCCCTCGACGCCGAGCGCTTCCTCGCCGCGCTCGCGGACGCCGAGAAGGTCCACGCAGCGGTCTGACCGGCCTGACCCCTACACCGCCCCACCCCACACCCCGCAGGAAGAAGAAGGAGGCCGCTGTGGCCGGCACCCTCAAGAACGTGACCGACGCTGACTTCGACAAGCAGGTACTCGAGAGCGACAAGCCCGTACTGGTGGACTTCTGGGCCGCCTGGTGCGGACCCTGCCGCCAGATCGCGCCGTCCCTCGAGGCGATCGCAGCCGAGCACCCCGAGATCGAGATCGTCAAGCTCAACATCGACGAGAACCCGGCCACGGCCGCCAAGTACGGCGTCATGTCCATCCCGACGCTGAACGTCTACCAGGGCGGCGAGGTCGCCAAGACCATCGTCGGCGCGAAGCCGAAGGCCGCCATCCTGCGCGACCTCTCCGAGTTCGTCAACGTCAAGACCGCCTGACGCGCTCGACGTTTCACGTGAAACGGGGCCGCCCCTCCTGGGGGCGGCCCCGTTCCGCGTCTCGCGCTCACAGCGGCCGCAGCGCAGGCTCCTTGCGCGCCGCCCCCAGCAACCGGTCCAGCGCCAGCTCCACGTCTTCCTTCCACGACAGCGTCGAGCGGAGTTCCAGCCGCAGCCGCGGATGCACGGGGTGGGGGCGGACCGTCTTGAAGCCCACCGCGAGTAGGTGGTCGGCCGGCAGCAGACACGCCGGACCCTCCCAGTGCGCGTCCCCGAAGGCCTCGATAGCCCGGAAGCCCCGCCGCAGCAGGTCCTTGGCCACCGTCTGGACCATGACCCGCCCCAGCCCCTGCCCCTGGTACCCCGGCATGATCCACGCGGTGATCAGCTGCACGGCATCGGGCGAGACCGGGCTGGTCGGAAAGGCCGTGGCCCGCGGCACGTACGCCGGCGGCGCGTAGAGGACGAAGCCCACCGGAATCTCGTCCACGTAGACCACTCGCCCGCAGGATCCCCACTCCAGCAGGACGGCGGAGATCCACGCCTCCTTCTCCTGCGCCGGCGTACCCGCTTTCACTGCGGCCTCACCACTGACCGGGTCCAGCTCCCAGAACACGCAGGACCGGCAACGACGGGGCAGGTCCTGGAGGTTGTCCAGCGTGAGCGGTACCAGCCGACGACCCATGACCGCATCGTATCCACTGGTCCATCGTTCTTCGACAGCAAAGCGAAGGGGCGGACCGCACCGGTTCACACCGCTGCGATCCGCCCCTGGCCGGCTGGGGATCACTCCCCGGCAAGACCCTGATCCAGCACCCGGCCTTCGCCCGGCGCCAGCGTCCCCAGAATCCGCTCCAGATCCTCCATCGAGGCGAACTCGACAGTGATCTTGCCCTTCTTCTGACCCAGATCCACCTTCACCCGCGTCTCGAACCGGTCCGACAACCGGGTCGCCAGCTCGCTGAGCGCCGGAGCCACCCGGGCACCCGCACGCGGACCCTTCGGCTTCACCGCACTCGACGGCTCCGAGGCCATCAGCGTCACGATCTCCTCGACCGCACGCACCGACAGGCCCTCGGCCACGATCCGGTGCGCCAGCTTGTCCTGCTCCTCGGAGTCCTCCACCGAGAGCAGCGCACGGGCGTGTCCGGCCGACAGCACACCCGCGGCCACCCGGCGCTGCACCGAAGGGGACAGCTTGAGCAGCCGCAGGGTGTTCGACACCTGGGGACGCGAGCGCCCGATCCGGTCGGCCAGCTGGTCGTGGGTGCAGTTGAAGTCCTTGAGCAGCTGATCGTAGGCCGCGGCTTCCTCCAGCGGGTTCAGCTGAGCCCGGTGCAGGTTCTCCAGCAGCGCGTCCAGCAGCAGCTTCTCGTCGTCCGTCGCCCGGATGATCGCCGGAATGGCCTCCAGCCCGGCCTCGCGGCAGGCACGCCAGCGCCGCTCACCCATGATCAGCTCATAGCGGCCGGGGGCCGACTGCCGCACCACCACCGGCTGGAGCAGTCCCACCTCCTGGATGGAGGTCACCAGCTCGGCGAGCGCGTCCTCGTCGAACACCTCACGCGGCTGACGCGGGTTCGGAGTGATCGCGTCCATCGGGAGCTCGGCGAACGTCGCGCCCGCCACTGCATTGCTCTCGGTCTCGGGCTCGATCTCGGGCTGGGGCTCGGCCACCGGGGCGACCGCGAGCGATGTTTCACGTGAAACATCGGCCTGTACGAGCGCAGCAAGCTTCGCCGCCGCGACCCCCCGCTCCGAAGCCAGTGTCGGCACCGCCGACGGGGAAGCCGAACCGGTGCTGATCACCGGCGGCGTCTTCTCCTGCGGAGCCGCGGGAATCAGCGCACCGAGCCCCCGCCCAAGACCCCTACGTCGCTCACTCACTGGATCCCCTCCGCCACACTGTGCGTGTTGTTGCTGCCCGGGCCCAGATGGGCGTGCCGAGCGTCGTACTGAATGCCGACCCCCCGATACGCGATCTCTCGCGCTGCCTCCAGATAGGAGAGGGAACCGCTGGAACCCGGGTCGTACGTGAGCACCGTCTGCCCGTAGCTCGGCGCCTCGGAAATGCGCACCGACCGGGGGATGCTCGTCCGCAGCACTTCCTTGCCGAAGTGGCTGCGCACCTCCTCCGCCACCTGCGAGGCCAGCCGTGTCCTGCCGTCGTACATCGTCAGCAGGATGGTGGACACGTGGAGCGCAGGGTTGAGGTGAGCCCGCACCAGATCGACATTGCGCAGCAGCTGACCCAGGCCCTCCAGTGCGTAGTACTCGCACTGGATCGGGATCAGCACCTCCGCGCCGGCCACCAGCGCGTTCACCGTCAGCAGGCCGAGCGAGGGCGGGCAGTCGATCAGGATGTAGTCGAGGGGCTGGTCGTACGCCTGGATCGCCCGCTGGAGGCGGCTCTCGCGCGCCACGAGCGACACCAGCTCGATCTCCGCACCCGCCAGGTCGATCGTGGCGGGGGCACAGAAGAGACCCTCCACGTCCACCACCGGCTGGACGACCTCCAGCAGCGGCCGGCTGTCCACGAGCACGTCGTAGATGGACGGCACGTCGGCGTGGTGGTCGATACCCAGCGCCGTGGACGCGTTGCCCTGCGGGTCGAGGTCGATCACCAGGACCCGTGCACCGTGCAGCGCGAGTGAGGCCGCCAGGTTCACGGTCGTCGTGGTCTTGCCCACGCCGCCCTTCTGGTTGGCGACGACGATGACCCGGGTCTGATTCGGCCGGGGCAGCCTCTCACCGGCGCGCCCCATTGCCTCGACCGCCTGCTGGGCGGCTCGGCCGATGGGGGTGTCGTTGTCTACAAGAGGCGGAGGCAATGTTTCACGTGAAACATCCTCACCCGCCGGTTCAGAGCGGGGACCGGGGACCGGATCGGCCATGGGCCCCGCGAGGTTGGCGTCGGACCGCACGGTGTCACTCTCCTCGACATCAGGCTCGCGATGAACAGAGCCTCCCATGTCACCCGGGTCGCGAACCAGCGGGGCCCGTACTCCTGTGGATGAATCCACCGATGTGGACAACTCTGTCCCCCTTGCGTCCTTGCGTTCGCGAGGGGACGCAGCCGCACGACCGCGGCTGATGATTCCGTGCAGCAGAGAGCGACGTTTCACGTGAAACACGATGCCCGGAGGGAGTCTCCCGGCCGCTACGACACTCCGAAATCCATACCTATAGGGCCCAACACGGATGAAATCTCCCGTGTGGGCCCCGACCGCCGGCGAATCCGCGGAGGATTACCGACGTCGGCGGGTGCGCCCCACCCGGGCCGCCTTAGCCCGCTTGGCCGCGAACCTCACCCCTCCAGGGCTCTCCCCGACCTCGACCCGCACCACCGTCGACAGCGGGTCCACCAGACCCTCGCCCACCTGCAGCACCGAGGTCTTCACCACACCCAGCTTCGCCAGCGCCGTCTTCGCCGACACCAGCTCCTCGTCCGCGGTGTCGCCCTTCAGCGCCAGCATCTCGCCGTACGGCCGCAGCAGAGGCACACCCCAGCCGGCCAGCCGGTCCAGCGGAGCCACCGCCCGCGCCGTCACCACGTGCACCGGCTGCAGCTTGCCCAGGACCTCCTCGGCCCGCCCGCGCACCACCGTGACGTGGTCGAGGCCCAGCAGCTCCACGGCCTCCTGGAGGAAGGTCGTACGCCGCAGCAGCGGTTCGAGCAGCGTGATCTTGAGATCCCGCCGCACCAGAGCGAGCGGGATACCGGGCAGACCCGCGCCCGAGCCCACGTCGCACACGGTGACGCCCTGGGGCACCACCTCCGACAGCACCGCGCAGTTCAGCAGGTGCCGCTCCCACAGACGCGGCACCTCACGCGGCCCGATCAGGCCCCGCTTGACTCCTGCGTCCGCCAGCAGCTCCGCGTACCGCACAGCTTCCGGGAAAAACTCACCGAACACCGCGCGCGCCTCTTCAGGCGCCGGGGGAAGCTCAGCTGCCTCCGTCACGGGGACCGTCCTTCCGTACCGCATGGTTCTGAAAAACCACGTCTTCAAGATGAGGCGTCGTTCACCTGTCAGGCCAGGCTGACAAACATCGGCCCCGCCTGCGACACAGACGGGGCCGAACAACTCGTGCCGACGATCAGGCCGGGAGCACAACGACGAAGCGCTGCGGCTCCTCGCCCTCGGACTCGCTCCGCAGACCGGCGGCCGCCACGGCGTCGTGGACGACCTTCCGCTCGAACGGGGTCATCGGGGCCAGCTTCAGCGGCTCGCCGGACGCCTTCACGTCCGCCGCGGCCTGGGCGCCCAGCGCCGCCAGCTCCTCGCGCTTCTTCGCGCGGAACCCGGCGATGTCCAGCATCAGCCGGCTGCGGTCCCCGGTCTCCCGGTGCACGGCGAGGCGGGTCAGCTCCTGCAGAGCCTCCAGAACCTCACCGTCGCGGCCCACGAGCTTCTGCAGATCACGGCTGGCCGAGTCACTGACGATCGACACCGCGGCCCGGTCGGCCTCGACGTCCATGTCGATGTCGCCGTCCAGGTCGGCGATGTCCAGCAGACCCTCGAGATAGTCGGCCGCGATCTCACCCTCCTGCTCGAGGCGGGTCAGGGTGTCGCCACTCTCAGCGGCGGCGGTGGTGGTGCCTTCCGTCACGGGAGGGACTCCTTCTTACTTCTTGGGAGCGGGCTTGGTGGGGGTCTGACGCTGCGCCTTCGACTGGCGCTTCGGCTGCTGCCGCTTCGCGGCACCGCCGCTCGCCGCATCCGAGTCCGCCGTCGCCTCGACACTCTTGATCACAGAACCGTCGGGCTGCGCGGCCATGCCCTGCTTGGTGAGGGCGGCGATGAACTTGCGCTCGTTGTCGTTGCGGTCCGGGCCCTTGGCGACGATCGCCGCGACGACCCGCTTCTTGCCCCGGCCCTTGAGCTCACCGTGCGAGCTGATCTGCTTCAGCAGGCGGGTCAGGTACTGGTCCTGGGCCTTGCTGCCCGGCGTCGGGTTCTGGTTGATCACGTACATCTGCTGACCCATGGTCCACACGTTCGTGGTCAGCCAGTAGACGAGAACACCGACAGGGAAGTTGATGCCCATGACCGCGAAGATCACCGGGAAGATGTACATCAGCATCTTCTGCTGCTGCATGAACGGCGTCTTGACCGAGAGGTCGACGTTCTTCTGCATCAGCTGACGCTGGGTGTAGAACTGCGACAGCGACATCATGATGATCATGACGGCGGTCACGATCCGGACGTCCGTCAGGGTGGCGCCGAGGGCGGCGACCTTCTCCGGGCTGTCCATGAACTTCGCGGCGATCGGCGCACCGAAGATCTTGGCCGCACGGGCACTGTCGACCAGCTGCTGGTCCATCGCGCCGACCGGCTTGCCATCGGCGATGTTCGACAGCGTGTGGTACAGCGCGAAGAAGAACGGGGACTGCGCCAGGATGGGCAGGCACGAGGAGAGCGGGTTGGTACCCGTCTCCTTGTACAGCTTCATCATCTCTTCGGACTGACGCTGCTTGTCGTTCTTGTAGCGCTCCTGGATCGCCTTCATCTTCGGCTGGAGCGCCTGCATACCCCGCGTCGCCTTGATCTGCTTCACGAAGAGCGGGATCAGACAGATACGGATCAAGATCACTAGGGACACGATGGACAGGCCCCAGGCCAACCCACTCGACTCACCGAAGATCGCCCCGTACAGCGAGTGGAACTGGACGATGATCCACGAGACGGGGTAAGTGATAAAGCTGAACAGACTGGCAATCGTGTCCACTAATCAGGCTCCTTGAGCATTGCGAGATCTACGCAACGCACTGCGCAGCTGCTCGTGCCAACGCGGGCGTTTACGGGGTGGGACGTGGTCCACGCCACCCGGGGACCACGGATTGCACCGCAGGATCCGCCAGGCGGTCAGGGCCGTCCCCTTCACCGCACCATGCCGGTCGATGGCCGTGTACCCGTAGTGCGAACACGACGGGTAGTAGCGGCACACCGGCCCGAGCAGCGGACTGATCGTCCACTGGTACAGCTTGATCAAAGCGAGCAGCGGGTACTTCATCGAGCCACGCCTCCCAGGAGCCGCACCAGAGCGGCATCCAGGTCCCGGGCCAGCTCGTCGGGGCCGGCATCACCCGCTCCGGGCAACGCGCGTACCACCACCAGGCTACCGGCGGGCAGCTGAGACAGCCGCTCGCGGACCAGATGGCGCAGACGGCGCTTGACCCGGTTACGTACGACGGCGTTGCCGACAGCCTTGCTGACGACGAAACCCGCACGCGACGAGGGATCGATCTCCCCCGACTCGTGCGGGTCCGTTGCACCGCTTGTACGTAGATGGACGACGAGGAGCGGGCGACCAGCCCGGCGACCTCGGCGTACCGCGCTCGCGAAGTCCTCGCGCCGCCTCAGCCGATTTTCGGGAGACAGCACGACGTCACGACCTGCGTGTTGTTACGCGGAAAGGGCGGCGCGGCCCTTGCCACGACGGTTCGCGAGGATCGCGCGACCGGCACGGGTACGCATCCGCAGGCGGAAGCCGTGGGTCTTGGCACGACGGCGGTTGTTCGGCTGGAAGGTGCGCTTGCTCACTCGGGGGCTCCAGAGAATGAATCGTTGTGGCGGGACATCGCCTGGCTGTCACCGTGCGCCCACGAGGAAACTCGCGTGTTCGCCCGAGTGGCACCGCTAAATGATCACTATCAGTGACCTTCGCCCATCGGTAGGCAGGCGGCAGCAGCCATCGACAACTCGACCTCGTTACGGTACGCGCGGCTACGCCATCCGGTCAAACCGAGCCTACGTGGCCCCACACTGTGCACAGGCTGTGGACAACGACTTGAACCGTACCCGCTGGCCTGACTACCGTTGCCTGACCCCGGATTTTTTGTCCCGACCGTCCCAAAGAACCACACATTCGTGGGACCCCTGTGAGAGAGCGTGCTCTGTGGCTGACGTACCTGCCGATCTTGCCGCAGTGTGGCCAAGGGTGCTCGAAAAGCTCCTCGGGGAGGGACAGCCGGGGATCGAGCCCAAGGACAAGCAGTGGGTCGAGCGGTGCCAGCCCCTGGCACTCGTCGCCGACACCGCACTGCTGGCCGTCCCCAACGAATGGGGCAAGCGCGTCCTCGAAGGCCGCCTCGCCCCGCTGATCAGTGACGCGCTCAGCCGTGAGTGCGGCCGCCCCATCCGGATCGCCATCACCGTGGACGACTCCGCCGGCGAGCCCGCGCCCCCCGCCCCGCCCGTCCAGCAGCAGGGCGGGTACGAGCCGTACGGCGGCCAGCGCCCCGGCGACGACCAGCTCCCCACCGCGCGCCCGGCCTACCCGGACTACCAGCAGCAGCGCCCCGAGCCCGGCGCCTGGCCCCGCGGCGGCCAGCAGGACGACTACGGCTGGCAGCAGCCGCGCCTCGGCGGTTTCCCCGAGCGCGACCCCTACGCGTCCCCGCAGCCCGGCTACCTCCAGCAGCCCGAGCCCTCCGGCTACGACCAGAGCTCCTACGAGCAGCAGAAGTACGAGCAGTCCCCGTACGAGGCCCAGCAGCACCAGCCCCATCAATACGAGCAGCAGCAGTACGAGCAGCCGGCGCCGCGCCAGGCCCCCGGCCGGTCCGCGGCGCCGTCCCCGTCCGGCGGCTCCACGTCGGGCCCGCTGGAGCCGACCGCGCGGCTGAACCCCAAGTACCTCTTCGACACCTTCGTCATCGGCGCCTCCAACCGCTTCGCGCACGCGGCCGCGGTGGCCGTCGCCGAGGCACCCGCGAAGGCGTACAACCCCCTCTTCGTCTACGGGGAGTCGGGCCTCGGCAAGACGCACCTGCTGCACGCCATCGGGCACTACGCGCGGAGCCTCTACCCCGGCACCCGGGTGCGGTACGTGAGCTCCGAGGAGTTCACCAACGAGTTCATCAACTCCATCCGCGACGGCAAGGGCGACGCGTTCCGCAAGCGCTACCGCGAGATGGACATCCTGCTCGTCGACGACATCCAGTTCCTCGCGAGCAAGGAGTCGACGCAGGAGGAGTTCTTCCACACCTTCAACACGCTCCACAACGCCAACAAGCAGATCGTGCTCTCCTCCGACCGGCCGCCCAAGCAGTTGGTCACCCTGGAGGACCGGCTCCGCAACCGCTTCGAGTGGGGCCTGATCACCGACGTCCAGCCGCCCGAGCTGGAGACCCGTATCGCGATCCTGCGCAAGAAGGCCGTCCAGGAGCAGCTCAACGCCCCGCCGGAGGTACTGGAGTTCATCGCCTCCCGCATCTCGCGCAACATCCGCGAGCTGGAGGGGGCGCTGATCCGGGTCACGGCGTTCGCGAGCCTGAACCGGCAGCCGGTCGACCTGGGCCTCACCGAGGACGTCCTGAAGAACCTGATCCCGGGCGGCGAGGACAGCGCGCCGGAGATCACCGCCTCCGACATCATGGCGGCCACCGCCGACTACTTCGGTCTGACCGTGGACGACCTGTGCGGCTCCTCGCGCAGCCGGGTCCTGGTCACCGCCCGGCAGATCGCCATGTACCTGTGCCGGGAGCTCACAGACCTCTCGCTGCCCAAGATCGGGGCGCAGTTCGGCGGCCGCGACCACACGACCGTCATGCACGCGGACCGCAAGATCCGCGCTCTGATGGCCGAGCGCCGCTCCATCTACAACCAGGTCACCGAGCTCACCAACCGCATCAAGAACGCCTGAGCGCGGCCCCCCGACACCCGGTTCGGGGCCGCTCCAGGGCCCCTTCAAACGCATCCAGAGGGCGCTCCCGGTCCACAACGGGGGCGCCCTTCTTCGTTCGCGCGCCCCTGACCTGTTCGAATACGCCCCCCGTGGACCAACTCATCCACAGATTGGGAGACTTTCTTCCGTCCACACCCTGGGGACGGGTCCCGTCACCCACAATCTGTCCACAGGCGTGCGGGGTGAGGCTCCATCAGGGCTGGTCAGCCCCCTGTGGAATTGTGCACAAACGTCATCCACAGGCTGTGGACAAATATTTCGTCCACAGCCCTGTCCACGGCGTTGTCCACCGTCGGCCCACAGGTTTCCACGTCCTGTGCACAGGATGCGCGGGCTTCTCCACACCCTTGTCCACTGTTCGGCAACACACCACCCCCTCTCACCACCCGGAGTGAAAGCCGTCACACGGATGTAGACGTTTGGGTTGTGGAGTACCGGGGGAAAGCTGGGGACGCACCTGTGGAGTAATCGGGGTCACCTGGGGACAGCCTGTGCAGAACTTTTCGTTCTCCACAGGGACACGGGGTTGTCCACCGGTGCCACCCACAGGGTCGGTGGATAAAAAACCGGGGTTGACCTGCGAGAACGGGCTTATCCACCGTTTCCACAGGCCCTACTACTACCCCCATAGAGAGTTAGGCCGGTTTCGGTTTTCAAGCGGGTCCTGTGCACAACTCGTCGATCGCCCGCCCCGACGCCTCGCTCCCGACTTGACCGCCGGCCGCACCGAGTGTCGGCGCCGTACGTCAGACTGGTCCCCGGCATCGGTCGAGGCATCGACGAGCCGACGACGAAGGCCGGCAGACGAGCGAGCAACAGCAGGAGGCGGTTCCGGTGAAGATCCGGGTGGAGCGCGACGTACTCGCGGAGGCGGTGGCCTGGGCGGCCCGTAGCCTCCCGGCCCGGCCGCCGGTGCCCGTTCTCGCGGGCCTGCTGCTCAAGGCCGAGGAGGGCACGCTGAGCCTCTCCGGCTTCGACTACGAGGTCTCGGCCCGGGTCTCGGTCGAGGCGGACGTCGAGGAGGACGGCACCGTCCTGGTCTCCGGCCGGCTGCTCGCCGACATCTGCCGCGCCCTCCCCAACCGCCCGGTGGAGATTTCCACAGACGGTGTACGGGCGACCGTGGTCTGCGGCTCCTCGCGATTCACACTCCACACCCTGCCTGTGGAGGAGTACCCGGCACTGCCGCAGATGCCGACCGCGACCGGCACCGTGGCCGGTGAGGTCTTCGCCTCCGCCGCCAAGCAGGTGGCCACCGCCGCCGGCCGTGACGACACGCTGCCGGTGCTCACCGGTGTCCGCATCGAGATCGAGGGCGACCGGGTCACCCTGGCCTCCACCGACCGCTACCGCTTCGCGGTCCGCGAGTTCCTGTGGAAGCCGGAGAACCCGGACGCGTCGGCCGTGGCCCTGGTGCCCGCCAAGACGCTCCAGGAGATCGCCAACTCGCTGACCAGCGGTGACACCGTCACCCTGGCGCTGTCCGGCTCCGGAGCCGGCGAGGGCCTGATCGGTTTCGAGGGCGCCGGCCGCCGCACCACCACCCGGCTGCTCGAAGGCGACCTGCCCAAGTACCGGACGCTGTTCCCGACGGAGTTCAACTCGATCGCCGTGATCGAGACCGCGCCCTTCGTCGAGGCCGTCAAGCGCGTCGCCCTGGTGGCCGAGCGCAACACCCCGGTCCGCCTCAGCTTCGAGAAGGGCGTGCTGATCCTGGAGGCCGGCTCCTCCGACGACGCACAGGCTGTGGAAAGGGTCGACGCCCAGCTGGACGGCGACGACATCTCGATCGCCTTCAACCCGACCTTCCTGCTGGACGGCCTGAGCGCGATCGCCTCCCCGGTGGCCCAGCTCAGCTTCACCACGTCGACCAAGCCCGCGCTGCTCAGCGGCCGCCCGGCGATCGACGCGGAGGCCGACGAGGCCTACAAGTACCTGATCATGCCGGTGCGACTGTCCGGCTGACGTTCCACCTGTCGACGTCGGGCCCGGTCTCGCACGCAGCGGGACCGGGCCCGACGTCGTCCACAGGCTGGGGAGGGTGCCGGGAAAACCCGTGAACCCGGACCGGCCGCCATGGAGCGCCCGCAGGGCCCGCCGCCACGGCCCGGCGTAGGCTCGGATCCGGTGGGCGACCCCCCGCGCGTCCGGCGAGGACACGGCCGGGGAAGCCCCGGCAAAGACGGCCACAACGCTTAAGGAACCACCTGATGGAGCTTGGTCTCGTCGGTCTCGGCAAGATGGGCGGCAACATGCGCGAGCGCATCCGCCGCGCAGGCCACACCGTCATCGGATACGACCGCAACCCGGACCTCGCGGATGTCCACAGCCTGCAGGAGCTTGTGGACAGCCTGCAGGCCCCCCGCGTCGTGTGGGTCATGGTCCCGGCCGGTGCGGCCACCCAGTCCACGGTCGACGAGCTCGCCGAGCTGCTGTCGCCCGGTGACATCGTCGTCGACGGCGGGAACTCCCGCTGGACCGACGACGAGAAGCACGCCGAGGAGCTGAAGGCCAAGGGCATCGGCTTCGTCGACTGCGGTGTCTCCGGCGGCGTGTGGGGCCTGGAGAACGGCTACGCGCTCATGTACGGCGGCGCCGCGGAGGACGTGGCCCGCGTGCAGCCCGTCTTCGACGCACTCAAGCCCGAGGGCGAGTTCGGCGCCGTGCACGCCGGCAAGGTCGGCGCGGGCCACTTCGCGAAGATGGTCCACAACGGCATCGAGTACGCCATGATGCAGGCCTACGCCGAGGGCTGGGAGCTCCTGGAGAAGGTGGACTCGGTCACCGACGTCCGCGAGGTCTTCCGCTCCTGGCAGGAGGGCACCGTCATCCGCTCCTGGCTGCTGGACCTGGCCGTGAACGCCCTCGACGAGGACGAGCACCTGGAGCAGCTGCGCGGCTTCGCCCAGGACTCCGGCGAGGGACGCTGGACGGTGGAGGCGGCGATCGACAACGCCGTGCCGCTGCCCGCGATCACCGCGTCGCTCTTCGCGCGCTTCGCCTCGCGGCAGGACGACTCCCCGCAGATGAAGATGATCGCCGCGCTGCGCAACCAGTTCGGCGGCCACGCGGTCGAGAAGAAGTAGCACTCCGCACCAGAGCGGCACAGCCGTACAGCCGCACAGCACCACAGCGAGTAGTTGGAAAGCCGGGGGAGGTCGGCGCCGTATGCACGTTTCGCATCTCTCACTGGCCGACTTCCGCTCGTACGCCCGGGCCGAGGTTCCCCTCGACCCGGGCGTCACCGCTTTCGTGGGCCCCAACGGCCAGGGGAAGACCAACCTCGTCGAGGCGATCGGCTACCTCGCGACCCTCGGCAGCCACCGGGTCTCCTCGGACGCCCCGCTCGTGCGGATGGGCGCGGACCGGGCGATCATCCGCGCGGCCGTCACCCAGGGCGAGCGGCAGCAGCTGGTGGAGCTGGAGCTCAATCCAGGCCGGGCGAACCGGGCCCGGATCAACCGTTCCTCGCAGGTCAGGCCGCGGGACGTGCTGGGGATCATACGGACGGTGCTGTTCGCGCCGGAGGACCTGGCGCTGGTCAAGGGCGACCCGGGCGAGCGGCGGCGGTTCCTGGACGAACTGGTCACGGCGCGCTCGCCGCGGATGGCCGCGGTCCGCTCCGACTACGAGCGGGTGCTCAAGCAGCGCAACACCCTGCTGAAGTCGGCGGCGATGGCCCGCCGGCACGGCGGCCGCTCCCTGGACCTCTCCACCCTCGACGTGTGGGACCAGCACCTCGCGCGCGTGGGCGCGGAGCTGCTCGCGCAGCGGCTGGACCTGATCGCGACCCTCCTCCCGCTGGCGGACAAGGCCTACGAGCAGCTCGCGCCCGGCGGCGGTCCGCTGGGGCTGGCGTACAAGTCCTCGGCCGGCGAGCCGGTGGACAGCGGCGCGGCGCGCACCCGCGAGGCCCTCTACGAGGTGCTGCTGGCCGCTCTGGCCGAGGTGCGCAAGCAGGAGATCGAGCGCGGTGTGACCCTGGTCGGCCCGCACCGCGACGACGTGGTGCTGCGCCTCGGGGAGCTGCCCGCGAAGGGGTACGCGAGCCACGGGGAGTCGTGGTCGTACGCACTCGCGCTGCGGCTGGCCTCCTACGAGCTGCTGCGCTCGGAGGGCAGCGAGCCGGTGCTGATCCTCGACGACGTGTTCGCCGAGCTGGACGCGCGGCGCCGGGAGCGGCTGGCGGAGCTGGTGGCCCCCGGCGAGCAGGTACTGGTGACGGCGGCGGTCGACGACGACGTCCCGGGGGTGCTGGTGGGAACGCGGTTCGGGGTGTCCGGCGGTGAGGTGACCCGGCTGTGAACGAGCACGCCAAGGACCCGCAGGAGGGTCGCAGGACCCCGGAGGCCTCCGGGGTGGACCTGGCGCGCCAGGCCCTCGCGGCGGCGCGCGAGCAGGCGCGGGCCCGGGGCAACGCGGCCGGCGGCAAGAAGCGCCAGCAGCCGGGACTGCGCTCGGGAGCCCGCGCGGACGGCCGGGACCCGATGCCGCTCATGGCGGCGCTGGACCGGCTGCGCACCGAACGCGGCTGGGAGATGCCGATGGCGGTGGCGGGCGTGATGGAGCGCTGGCCGGAGATCGTCGGCCCGGAGATCGCGGCCCACTGTGAACCGGAACGCTACGAGGACCGTGAGCTTGTCGTGCGGTGCGATTCCTCGGCGTGGGCGGCGCAGCTGAAGCTGCTGGCTCCGCAGCTGGTCGCGCGGCTGAACGCGGATCTGGGGCAGGGCACCGTACGCCTGATCAAGGTCCAGGGGCCCGGCGGACGGCCGAAGGGCTACGGGCCGTGGCGGGCGCCGGGCAGCAAGGGACCGGGCGACACCTACGGGTGAGTAGCCGGTTCGGCGGGTGGTGTCCCTCACGGTAGTCGGAGGTTGACAGCCCGAAGGGCTGGATGCCCGTGTGAGCCTCTTTGAGCCCCTCCCCGGATGTGGGGAGTCGGAGAGAGGAGGTTCAGGGCGGCACATGCGGACTCAGGTACCGGCAAACCCCCATTCATGTCCGTGGTACCGGTAGACTGAAGCGAATCCCGCCGGTTCGCGGGATCACGCAGACAACGCAGATCGACGCGGCCGCTCCCGCCGGCGCACTTGCTGGTCCGGAGTAGGGGCTGTGCTGTGCCAGAAAGGGCGCTTCGTGGCCGATTCCGGCGACTCCAACGAGAAGAATTACGACGCCAGTGCGATCCAGGTCCTCGAGGGCCTGGACGCGGTCCGCAAGCGGCCGGGTATGTACATCGGCTCGACGGGTGAGCGTGGTCTGCACCACCTCGTCTACGAGGTCGTCGACAACTCGGTCGACGAGGCGCTGGCCGGACACGCGGACACCATCGACGTGACGATCCTCGCCGACGGTGGGGTGCGCGTGATCGACAACGGTCGCGGTATCCCGGTCGGCATCGTTCCGTCCGAGGGCAAGCCGGCCGTCGAGGTCGTCCTGACGGTCCTGCACGCGGGCGGCAAGTTCGGCGGCGGCGGCTACGCCGTCTCCGGTGGTCTGCACGGCGTCGGCGTGTCCGTCGTGAACGCCCTGTCGACCAAGGTCGCGGTCGAGGTCAAGACGGACGGCCACCGCTGGACGCAGGACTACAAGCTGGGCGTGCCGACGGCCCCGCTGGCCAAGAACGAGGAGACCGCCGAGACGGGCACCTCGGTCACCTTCTGGGCCGACGGCGACATCTTCGAGACGACCGAGTACTCGTTCGAGACGCTGTCGCGGCGCTTCCAGGAGATGGCCTTCCTCAACAAGGGCCTGACCCTGTCGCTGACCGACGAGCGCGAGTCGGCGAAGGCCACGGCGGGTGCCGACGACCCGGACGCGGACGCGTCCGAGCCCCAGGCGCGCACGGTGAAGTACTACTACGAGGGCGGCATCGTCGACTTCGTGAAGTACCTCAACTCGCGCAAGGGCGAGCTCATCCACCCGACCGTCATCGACGTCGAGGCCGAGGACAAGGAGCGCATGCTCTCGGTCGAGATCGCGATGCAGTGGAACTCGCAGTACACGGAGGGGGTCTACTCCTTCGCGAACACGATCCACACCCACGAGGGCGGTACGCACGAGGAGGGCTTCCGTGCGGCCCTGACGGGTCTGGTGAACCGTTACGCGCGCGACAAGAAGCTGCTGCGCGAGAAGGACGACAACCTCGCCGGCGAGGACATCCGCGAGGGTCTGACGGCGATCATCTCGGTCAAGCTGGGCGAGCCCCAGTTCGAGGGCCAGACGAAGACCAAGCTGGGCAACACGGAGGCCAAGACCTTCGTGCAGAAGGTCGTCCACGAACACCTCAACGACTGGTTCGACCGCAACCCGGTCGAGGCGGCGGACATCATCCGCAAGTCGATCCAGGCGGCCACGGCGCGCGTCGCGGCCCGCAAGGCCCGTGACCTCACCCGTCGCAAGGGTCTGCTGGAGAGCGCCTCGCTGCCGGGCAAGCTGTCCGACTGCCAGTCGAACGACCCGACCAAGTGCGAGATCTTCATCGTCGAGGGTGACTCGGCCGGTGGCTCCGCGAAGTCCGGCCGCAACCCGATGTACCAGGCCATCCTGCCGATCCGCGGCAAGATCCTGAACGTCGAGAAGGCCCGTATCGACAAGATCCTCCAGAACACCGAGGTCCAGGCGCTGATCAGCGCCTTCGGTACCGGTGTGCACGAGGACTTCGACATCGAGAAGCTCCGCTATCACAAGATCATCCTGATGGCGGACGCCGACGTCGACGGCCAGCACATCAACACCCTGCTGCTGACCTTCCTCTTCCGCTTCATGCGGCCGCTGGTCGAGGCCGGTCACGTGTACCTGTCGCGCCCGCCCCTCTACAAGATCAAGTGGGGCCGGGACGACTTCGAGTACGCGTACTCGGACCGCGAGCGCGACGCGCTGGTGGAGCTCGGCAAGCAGAACGGCAAGCGGATCAAGGAAGACTCGATCCAGCGCTTCAAGGGTCTGGGCGAGATGAACGCCGAGGAACTGCGCGTCACCACCATGGACGTGGACCACCGTGTCCTCGGCCAGGTCACCCTCGACGACGCGGCACAGGCCGACGACCTGTTCTCGGTGCTGATGGGTGAGGACGTCGAGGCGCGGCGCTCCTTCATCCAGCGCAACGCCAAGGACGTCCGCTTCCTCGACATCTGAGTCGGCTCCGCTGACCGCCGCCTGAAAGGACTTCTGACCAGCAATGGCCGACGAAACCACCCCCACCGCAGAGAACGCCGCGGAGGAGCAGCCCGTGCTGCGCATCGAGCCCGTCGGGCTCGAGACGGAGATGCAGCGCTCCTACCTCGACTACGCGATGTCCGTCATCGTCTCGCGCGCCCTGCCGGACGTGCGCGACGGCCTCAAGCCGGTGCACCGCCGCGTGCTGTACGCGATGTACGACGGCGGCTACCGGCCCGAGAAGGGCTTCTACAAGTGCGCCCGCGTCGTCGGCGACGTCATGGGCACCTACCACCCGCACGGTGACAGCTCGATCTACGACGCCCTGGTCCGGCTGGCCCAGCCGTGGTCGATGCGCATGCCGCTGGTGGACTCCAACGGCAACTTCGGCTCTCCGGGCAACGACCCGGCGGCAGCGATGCGCTACACCGAGTGCAAGCTGATGCCGCAGGCCATGGAGATGCTCCGGGACATCGACGAGGAGACCGTCGACTTCCAGGACAACTACGACGGCCGCAACCAGGAGCCGACCGTCCTGCCGGCGCGCTTCCCGAACCTGCTGGTCAACGGCAGCGCCGGTATCGCGGTCGGTATGGCGACGAACATCCCGCCGCACAACCTCCGCGAGGTCGCGGCCGGCGCCCAGTGGGCGCTGGAGCACCCGGAGGCCACGCACGAGGAGCTCCAGGACGCGCTCATCGAGCGGATCAAGGGACCCGACTTCCCGTCGGGCGCCCTGGTCGTGGGCCGCAAGGGCATCGAGGAGGCGTACCGGACCGGTCGCGGCTCCATCACGATGCGCGCGGTGGTGGAGGTCGAGGAGATCCAGAACCGCCAGTGCCTGGTGGTCACGGAGCTCCCGTACCAGACCAACCCCGACAACCTCGCGCAGAAGATCGCGGACCTGGTGAAGGACGGCAAGGTCGGCGGCATCGCCGACGTCCGTGACGAGACCTCGTCGCGGACCGGCCAGCGCCTGGTGATCGTCCTCAAGCGCGACGCCGTCGCCAAGGTCGTGCTGAACAACCTCTACAAGCACACCGATCTGCAGACCAACTTCGGCGCCAACATGCTGGCGCTGGTGGACGGCGTGCCGCGCACGCTGTCGATCGACGCGTTCATCCGCCACTGGGTGACGCACCAGATCGAGGTCATCGTCCGGCGCACGAAGTTCCGCCTGCGCAAGGCGGAGGAGCGCGCCCACATCCTGCGCGGTCTGCTCAAGGCGCTGGACGCGATCGACGAGGTCATCGCCCTGATCCGGCGCAGCAACACGGTCGAGATCGCGCGCGAGGGCCTGATGGGCCTCCTGGAGATCGACGAGATCCAGGCGAACGCGATCCTCGAGATGCAGCTCCGCCGCCTGGCGGCCCTGGAGCGGCAGAAGATCGTCGCCGAGCACGACGAGCTCCAGGCCAAGATCAACGAGTACAACGCCATCCTGGCCTCGGAGGAGCGCCAGCGCTCCATCGTCAGCGAGGAACTGGCGGCGATCGTCGAGAAGTTCGGCGACGACCGGCGTTCCAAGCTGGTGCCCTTCGACGGTGACATGTCCATCGAGGACCTGATCGCCGAAGAGGACATCGTCGTCACGATCACGCACGGCGGCTACGTCAAGCGCACCAAGACCGAGGACTACCGCTCGCAGAAGCGCGGCGGCAAGGGCGTGCGCGGCACCAAGCTGAAGCAGGACGACCTGGTCGACCACTTCTTCGTCTCCACCACGCACCACTGGCTGCTCTTCTTCACCAACAAGGGCCGGGTCTACCGGTCCAAGGCGTACGAGCTGCCGGACGCCGGCCGCGACGCCCGCGGGCAGCACGTGGCGAACCTGCTGGCCTTCCAGCCGGACGAGAAGATCGCCCAGATCCTCGCGATCCGCGACTACGAGGCGGCGCCCTACCTGATCCTGGCCACCAAGGGCGGCCTGGTGAAGAAGACGGCGCTCAAGGACTACGACTCGCCCCGTTCCGGCGGCGTCATCGCGATCAACCTCCGGGAGACCGGAGCGGACGGCGCCGACGGCGCTGCCGACGAGCTGATCGGCGCCGAGCTGGTGTCCGCCGAGGACGACCTGCTGCTGATCAGCAAGAAGGCGCAGTCGATCCGCTTCACGGCCACCGACGACGCGCTGCGCCCGATGGGCCGCGCCACCTCGGGCGTGAAGGGCATGAGTTTCCGTGAAGGTGACGAACTGCTCTCCATGAACGTTGTGAGGCCGGGTACGTTCGTCTTCACCGCGACCGACGGCGGCTACGCCAAGCGGACGCCGGTCGACGAGTACCGCGTCCAGGGCCGTGGCGGTCTGGGTATCAAGGCCGCCAAGATCGTGGAGGACCGCGGTTCGCTCGTCGGGGCGCTCGTGGTCGACGAGAGCGACGAGATTCTCGCCATCACGCTCGGCGGTGGTGTGATTCGCACGCGCGTCAACGAAGTCAGGGAGACCGGCCGTGACACCATGGGCGTCCAGCTGATCAACCTGGGCAAGCGCGATGCCGTGGTCGGCATCGCCCGGAACGCCGAGGCCGGTCAGGAAGCTGACGAGGTCGAGGCCGACGAGAACGACACCGAGGTGGCCGACGGACAGGCCGCCGAGGCCGCCGAGGGCACGCAGCCCTCGGCCGGGGAGCACGAGGAGTAAGTCGTGAGTGGAGCCACGGGCGCCGGACCGGCCAAGACTGGAGCGAACGGTGCCCGTGGCCCTGCCGCGGACTCCCAGGGGGGAACCGTGACGGACACCCGAGGTCCGAAGCCGTCGGTCGGCGCGGACGCCGGCCAGGACAAGCCCGCACAGCCGTACCACCCGCCGCAGGCCTACCCGGCGCCCACGGGCCCCGGGACGGCTCAGGGCGGCCCGGGAGCGGGCGCGCAGCGCAAGCCGCGCACGGGGGTCCGTACGGCCCCCCGCACGCGCAAGGCGCGACTGCGGGTGGCCAAGGCCGACCCGTGGTCGGTCATGAAGGTCAGCTTCCTGCTGTCGATCGCGCTGGGCATCTGCACGATCGTGGCGGCGGCCGTGCTGTGGATGGTCATGGACGCGATGGGCGTCTTCTCGACCGTCGGCGGCACGATCAGCGAGGCGACCGGTTCGAACGAGGGCAACGGCTTCGACCTCCAGTCGTTCCTGTCGCTGCCGCGCGTGCTGATCTTCACGTCGGTCATCGCGGTGATCGACGTGGTGCTGGCGACGGCACTGGCGACGCTGGGTGCGTTCATCTACAACCTGTCGGCGGGCTTCGTCGGCGGTGTGGAGCTCACCCTCGCCGAGGACGAGTAGGCCCTCCGTCCGGGCGCCCGCGACGGGTCGGATGACCTGCGCAGACGCCCCCGGGCAACGGATTTTGGCCTGACCGGGTCTGTGCGCTAATCTTCAGGAGTCAGCGCGCAGCGCGGATGGGGCTATAGCTCAGTTGGTTAGAGCGCATCCCTGATAAGGATGAGGCCACAGGTTCAAATCCTGTTAGCCCCACAGTGTCGAAGACCCCCAGGCCAAGGCCTGGGGGTCTTTGTCGTTGGGCCAGTTGGTGGACCGCCAGGTCACCGATCGGTATCGGTCGGTGTGTATTGTTGGGCGCCAGAAGTCCCCTACGTCAACGAAAGACGAGGTCGCGCGGTGAAGAAGCTGCTCCTGGTCGCACTGGCCGCCATCGGCGGGCTCCTCGTGTACCGCCAGATCCAGGCGGACCGCGCCGAGCAGGACCTGTGGACGGAGGCAACTGACTCCGTGCCCTCTGGTTCCGGTGTGTGAGACCCAAGGCTGATCGCATGAAGCCCCGGCTGCCGCTGCGGCCGGGGCTTTGTGCTGCTCTGTGACGAAAAATTCCGTTATGTAAAGATTTGGCTTGCGCGAGCAAACTCGGGGTGGGCGTGATGGTGCGGGGACGGACGACGGCGTGGGCGGCGGCCCTGGGCCTGGTGGCGGGAGCGCCGGGAGCCGCGTACGCCGACGGGGCCGCGCCCGGCCCCCTCCCGGCCTACCGGGCCGCCGACGGCGCCCGGGCGATCGAGGGCAGGCCCTCCACGGCCGACGCCCCGCAGATCGAGGCCGGCAACGTCTACCGGGACACGCTCGGGCCGGGGGAACGCGTGTACCGGCTCGTCCTCGACAAGGACGACTCCGACGTCTACGTCTCCGCCGTGGTCCGCCCGGCGGCGGGCGCGAAGGTCTCCGGCGGCGACGGCATCCACGTGGAGATCATGACCACCGCCGGGCGCTCCTGCCCCCGCAGCGGCGGCCGGGCGAACTTCGGCTACGACCCCTACCCGATCAGCGCCGCCGGTGTCCGCAGGGGCGCCGAGGACGAGGACTGCGCGCCCGCGGGCGTGTACTACGCCAAGGTCACGCGGACCTCGGCCAAGGGCTACGACCAGAGCCCCTGGCCCCTGGAGATCAAGGTCCAGCGGGAGCCCGGCCGCGGCCCGGGCGGCCCCACCGCCGCGCCGGGCACCTGGCCCTCCGGCGCCCCCGTGCTGCCCGGCACCGAGGCGGTGCCCCGCAGCGGCGGCACCGGCTTCAACGACGCCCGCGCCCTGGGCGCCGGTGTCTGGCGCGACGAGATGCGGCCCGGGCAGACCCGTTTCTACCGGGTCCCGCTGGATTGGGGGCAGCAGCTGGGCCTCGGCGCCGAACTGGCCGCCGCGAAGATGACGAAGACCTACGGTTCGGCCTCGGGCGGGCTCACCGTCTCCCTCTACAGCCCGTACCGGGGCCTGATCTCCGACAAGGACACCTCGTACGACGGCAAGCAGGCCGGGATCACCCTGGAGAAGACCCCGCCCGTCGCGTACGAGAACCGCTTCGCGAGCGACTCGAAGGTGCAGCCCGTCTCCCTCGCGGGCTGGTACTACGTCGCGGTGACCATGGGCGCGAAGGTCGCCGACTTCACCGAGGACGCGGCGCCCGTGCCGCTGACCCTGCGCCTGGACGTCGCCGGTACGCCGGCCAAGGCGCCCGCGTACAAGGAGAGTCCGGCCGCGGGAGGCTTCGGGGTGGGCGACGAGGACCGGGCCGCGGCCAAGGAGGGGCTCACCGCCCCGGAGGCCGCCGAGGCCGCCGAGCGGCACTCCACGATGCGGATCGTGGCGGGCGCCGGATTCGGCACCGGGACGGTCCTGCTGCTGGTGCTGGGCGGCTGGACGCTGCTCGGCCGGGGCCGGGGGCTCGGTCCTACAGCCGGGTGAGGGCCCAGACCCCCACCGCGAAGCAGAGCAGCGCCGCGGCGAGCAGGGAGGCCACCGCCTTCGCCGGGGGCGGTGCGATCCCGCCGCCCGCCCGGACCGGCGCCCCGGCAGGGGCCGAGGGGACCGGCGCGGCCGGTGCGGCCGGCGGCGGCAGGTGGAAGCTGCCGGTCTCCGAGGGCCCGTACGCGGGCACCCGGGCCGGGACGGCGGGGGAGCCGGGGACGGCCGGTGCGGCGGCAACGGCCGGATAAGGGGCCGTCGGCGCGGGCAGGGCCACCGGAGCGGTCCGTGCCGTACCGCGCGGGTCGGTCCGGAGGGGCTCCGCGGGCACCGTGACGGAGGCGGAGGACCCGGGTGCCGGGGCTCCGGCGGCGGGCGCCGGTGAGGCCCCGGCCGCCGTGCTCGGCGGGCCCTGCGGGCCGAATCCGGTAGGCAGCGGGCCGAGTTGGTCGAACACCTCCACCGGCTCCTCGTCCGGGGCGGGCGGCGGCAGCAGTTCCACGGCCTCGGCAAGGGCCTTGCGCGCCCCTGTGGCCGTCCGGAAGCGGTTTCGGGGGTCCGGCTGCAGGAGGCCGGCGATGACGTCCCAGAGCGGTGCGGGAACGCCTTCGGGGGCGCCGGGGGTGCCGTGCGCGAGGAAGTGCTCCACCAGCGCCCGGGAATCGGGCTTGCGGCCCTGGAGCAGGTACAGGGCGACCAGCCCCACGGCGAAGAGGTCGGCAGGGAAGTCGGGCTCGGCGCCCAGGAGTTGCTCGGGGGCGAAATAGCCGGGCGTGCCGACCACGACGTCGGTCTCGGTCAGCCGGGGCTCGCCCTTGCGCATGGAGATGCCGAAGTCGGACAGCCGCAGGTGCGGCCGCCCGGTTCCGGTGGCCTCCATCAGGATGTTGGCCGGTTTGATGTCGCGGTGCACCACGCCCTCCGCGTGCACCGCCGCGAGCCCCGACAGGAGCTGGTCGAGCAGGCCGCACACGAACCGGGGCGGCAGGGGCCCGTAGTCCCCGATCACATGGCCGAGCGAGCCGCCGCCGACCAGGTCCATGGTGAACAGGACCTTGTCGTCGTCGGCCGCCCAGCTGGCCGGAGCCAGTACGTGCGGATGGTCGATCCGCAGCGCCTGCTCCCGTACGAACCGCAGCAGCGTGTGGGCGTCGCTCTGCAGGAGGACCTTCGCGGCCACATAGCGCCGACGGCGGTGGTCCCAGGCCCGCCACACGGCACCGGCGCCGCCGCGTCCGATCGGATCGATCAGCTCGTACCGGCCGGCGAAGACCTCACCCATCGCTGCGCCCGTCCTCCCCCGTCACCCGTCGTCCGCCCCCGTGCGTGTCAGTTCTGGTGGGCCTCGTAGTGGGCGACCGCGTCGGCGGTGCGGCCCGCGCCGTACACCCGGAGGAACTCTGCCAGTTCCGGGTGGCTGGGGGCGAGGCTGTTCGCCGCGTCGATGATGTCGCCGGCCGCGGAGACCGAGCGCAGCAGCGACTGGATCTCGCGGACGACCCGCTTGACCGTGGGTGCGCCGGAACTGGTGGTGGTCTGACCGCTGTTGCTGAGGACGGATCCTCCCTGGGTCTTCTTGATCTCGTCCATCCGGTCGGTGGCCTCCCCCGCGCTGACGCTTCCGTCGGCCACCTGGCCGGCGAGATCCTGGAGGGCCTGGACGCGCTGGACCACGGCCGGGTTCCCGATCTTGGCTCGCTGGCCGCTCATCAGCTGGGACAGCATGGGCGCCGACAGTCCGAGGACGGCAGCGAGGCGGGCCTGGTTCAAGCCGAGGTCATCTATGAGCCGGCGGAAGAGCGCTCCCAGCGGCTCCCCGTACCAACTGCGCTGAAGTTCTCTGGCTCTGGCCGTGGCCTCTTGTTGTACTGCGTCCACTCTTACTACTCCCCTTCGCTGGTGCGAACCTCGCGAGCATCTTACGGAGAGTGGTCGCACGGCGGGAGTCCCTATCATTTTGCGAGATGAGGGGGTACACCCGGTACTCTGTTCTGCGGAACGACCACACCTCCCGCACGGGACGGGTGCGTCCACTTCCACGGGGCCTTAGCTCAGTTGGTAGAGCGCTGCCTTTGCAAGGCAGATGTCAGGAGTTCGAATCTCCTAGGCTCCACAGCACAAATGCCCTCCGACCTGCGGAAACGCAGTCTCGGAGGGCATTTTTCATGCCTGCCGGCGGGGCTCGCCGAACCAGTCGCCCAGGGCGCCGGCCAGCGAGCCGCCGTCCGGGGCCCAGGCGATGTACCCGTCGGGTCGGACGAGGACGGCGTCCCAGGGAAGCGGCCGGGCGGGCGTCGCGGACACCGTGCGCACCACGTGGGCCCAGGCCGCGCCCTGCTCGCCGTACGCCCGGCCGGCCTCCCCGAGCAGGAGCAGGACGGGACGGCCGGGCAGCAGCAGCCGGGTCAGGTCGGTCGGGCCGTCGGCGGTGGTGAGCGGCAGGTTCGGCAGGAACCGGCCCTCCCCGCGGGAGCCGCGCCCGGTGCGCGCGGGGTACACCGTCTCCTGGGCGCTGATCATGTGGCCCAGGTGGGTGTTCACCGAGTCGATCCCCAGGAGCTCGGCGACGAGGTCGCGGAGGGGGTCGAGCCCCGGGTCCGGCCGCATCAGGGCGAGCTGGGCCCGGGTGTTGTCGATGACGCGCTGCCCGGCGGGCCGGCGTTCGGCGTCGTAGGTGTCGAGCAGGTCCTTGCCCGCGGTGCCCGCGAGGGCGTGCGCGAGTTTCCAGGACAGGTTGAGAGCGTCCTGCAGCCCCAGATTGAGGCCCTGCCCGCCCACGGCGAAGTGGATGTGGGCGGCGTCGCCGGCGAGGAACACCCGGCCCTGCCGGTAGTTGCGCACCAGCCGGGCGAAGTCGCTGAAGCGGGACAGGAACCGCGGGTCGGCCATGGGCACGCGGTGGCCGATGATGCGGTCGGCCTCCTGGCGCAGCTCGTCGAGGGTGAGCGGGGAGTGCCGGTCGGGGTGCGGGCCGCGGAAGTCGATCGTGATGAACCGGCTGTGCCCGTACGGGTTGACGCCCGCGATCGTCCAGCCGCGCGGGGTGCGGTGCCAGCCGTACGGCACGCTGTCCGGGTCGGTCAGCCGTACCAGGCCGAGCCCGGCGGACACGGTGGCCGGGTGGGTGTCCACGGGGAAGCCGAGCCGCTCGCGCACCGTGCTGCGGGCGCCGTCCGCGCCGACCACGTACTCGGCGGTGAACCGCCGTACGCCGTCCGGCCCCCGGGCGGTCACGTGGACGGCGTCGGGTCCCTGGACGAGGTCGGTCACGCGGTGTCCGCGCAGGACGTCGACGCCCCGTTCGCGGGCCCGGAGCTCGAAGCCCCGTTCCAGTTCGGCCTGGGAGCGGCCGAGCACGGGGGCGGGCTCGGTGGCGGGGGCGGTGATGACGAGTCCCGGCGCGCCCGCGAAGTGGAACCCCTCGGCACGGCCGCGCCCCAGCAGGTCCCCGGTCGCGACGGGCACGGGCAGATGGCCGCGCCGGGCCAGGCCCTGCGCGGTGCGGGCGTGCAGGGTGCCGGCCTTGGGCCGGTCGACGGTCTGCGGTTCGGTTTCGAGTACGACGGTGCGGACGCCGTGGTGCCCGAGCTCGGCGGCGACGAGCATCCCGACGGGCCCGCCCCCGACGACCAGGACCTGGGTGCGTGTCACGCGGTGCTCCCGGCGGAGCCGTCGCGCAGCAGTGCGGCGATCACGGCGCACACCGCCACGCCGACGCCGGCGACGGTGCCGAGCAGGGCGAAGCCGGCGCCCGTAACGGTGGTGCGGCCGACGGCGTGGTCTGCGTACTCATGGGGCACAACTCCAGGCTCGGCCCGGCCCGCTGACGGCCAGGTTCGGTTTTGATCGAACCTAAAGCTGGCACACGGCGGAGGTATGATGCAAGACGTACCTAACGGGAGGAGGGCGCGATGCCCGACGAGGACGGCCACCCCTCGCCTGAGGAGATGAGCCTGCCGGCCGTGCTGAACGCGCTCTCCGACCCCCTGCGTTACGCCGTCGTGAGCGAGCTGCTGGGGGAACCGGCGGGAGCGGAGCGCACCTGCGCCTCCTTCGACCTCCCGGTCTCGAAGTCGACGACCACCCACCACTTCCGGATCCTGCGCGAGGCGGGCCTGGTGCGGCAGGTCGACCGAGGCAACAGCCGGGCGGCCACGCTGCGCCGCGCGGACCTGGACCTGCGCTTCCCGGGCCTGCTCGACCTGATCGCCGCCGACCGCCGCACGCGCGCATGAAGGTCAGACGACGGCCGGCCGGCAGCTGAGGCAGCCCCGGAACCCGGCGGCGGAGGCCTCGTCGGCCGAGGTGAAGGGCACCTCGTGGCGGGCGGTGATGCGGCGGGCGTGCGCGCACGTCGGGTAGCAGAAGATCCGCGTGGTGCCGCTGCCCAGGAACCGGGCACCCGCCCGCACGAACCGCTCCACCCGCTCGGCGTCCACGCCCTCCCACTCCCGCAGCCGCCGTTCGAAATCGGGCGGCAGCCCGCAGTCCGCCGGGAGTCCGTCGTCGGTGCACAGCCGGTGCGCGGGTACGAGCACGGGGACGGGGTTGGCCCGGACCGCCGCCAGGACCGTCTCGGGTGCGAGACCCGGCAGTCCGGCCTCGCGGGCCAGCCAGGCCGCCGGTCGGAGCTGTCCGAACGGGACGGCCCGGGTCGCCAGCAGGACGGCGCGCTGTTCGTCGGCGAGCGGCCCGAATTCGTAGCGCAGGGTCCGGTCCCGGCCGCGCAGGGCCCGCGCCAGACCCGGCGGGGGCTTGACCCCGGAGAGCGCCGACCGCCGGGTCCGGGCCCGGTAGGCGTCCTCGAACGCCCGGTCGTCGGCGTACCAGTCCGTGGCGGCGGCGCCGGTCACCGCCCCCCGCCCGTGGGCGACGTAGAGGGGGCCGACCGGGGAGTCCGCCCGCACGTAGCAGTCGTAGCGATGTGCCGGAACGCCGACGCGGTCCAGCACGCGTGCCGCGAACCCCGCGGGTGCCGCCTCGCGCAACGTGTCCAACTCGTCCGGCAGTCTCATCCCGTCGCCTCCTTCCGTTCCGTCCGGGCCGCTTCGTGTGCCGTCCTCGCCGTCGCCGTCTTCGCCCCGGCAGCCCCGGCAGCCCCGGCCGCTCCGTGCGTCCCGCGGTCGGCGGCCAGGCCGGGCTCCGCGCGCAGGGCGGCGAGCCCCCGCGACACCTGGGCCTTCACCGTGCCGACCGGGCAGTCCAGGATCCCGGCCACCTCCTGGTAGCTCAGCTCGCCGATGTGGCGCAGGACCACGGGCAGCCGGTGGTGGTCCGGCAGCCCGGACAGCGCGGCCACCAGCCGGGCCCGGCGCGCCCCGTCGAGCGCGAGCTGCTCCGGCCCGGGGGAGCCGTCCGGGAGCTCGATGGCCGTCACCTCGATGCCGTCGGCGACGCCGGGCCGCCGGCTCAGGGTGCGGACGTGGTTGCGCCACACGTTCGCGGCGATGGTCAGCAGCCAGGCGCGCGGCTGGAGCTGACCGCGGCGCTCGGGCGAGTAGTCGCGCAGGGCGGAGTAGGCGCGCAGGAACGTTTCCTGGCCCAGGTCGTCGGCGTCCCGCGCGGAGCCGGAGAGACGCAGCAGGACGGAACGCACGGTGCCGGCCTGGGTGCGTACGAGTTCGGTGAACCCGTCGTCCAGGTCGGTCGCGAGCAGTTCCGTCAGTGGCAGGGGCGTCTCGTCCATCCCCCTTGTGAACACCGGCCCGCGTGGGAACGTTGCACCTCACGCGAGAATCCTTTTACTTTGCCTGCCATTCGCATTCGGTGCGATATCCAGTTCCCTTTATGTCGTCCGCATACCGGACGCGCCCGTGCGGCCTTCCCGGGCCCGGCGGAGATCGTGTTCCCGCGGGCCGCGGCAGGACTGGTCATTTCTCGCCAGCTGGCCGATATTCGAAGGATTCCGAAAGTCGGAGGTACAAGGGGTGCGATGCGACCGGTTCGGAACAAAGGGGGCGAGCCCCTTGACCACCGGTCGCACCGCGAAGCTAGAGTTGCGGACGAGCTGTGGCGCTCAGCTGGGTCGCTCACGGTTCGGATTGCTCAAGATCCGGCGAGGTCTCGGGGGAGGCGTGGTGGCGACCGTTCTGCGCACAGCAATGGAAAAACGATTCACAAGACGTTTTCTTCCTTCTTTCCTTTCGGCCGTACCCGCATTCCGGACATGATGGGGAACCCCGTCCGCGGCACGGCGACCGCGGACGAAGACTTAAGCGGCGGCAGTTGGTCGTTCGGCGAACGGCTGCTCTCGTTCCGGGGACGGGAAGGGCTGACGCAGCGCGAGCTGGCGGAACGCGCCGGGGTGAGCGTGCGGGTCCTGCGGGACATCGAGCACGGCCGGGTGCACCGGCCCCAGACGCGGACCGTGCGGCTGCTGGCCCGCGTGCTGGGCCTCGACGCGGACACCGCACGGCGGCTGGCGCCGCCCGCGCGCGAGTCCGTACGCCCGGGGAGCGAGCGGCTCCACATCGGCATCCTCGGTCCGCTGTCCGTCCGGTACCGCGGTGTCGAGACCCACGTCCACGCGGCCAAGGTGCGGCGCCTGCTGGCCCTGCTCGCCCTGCGGTACCCCGAGGCGGCCGGCCTGGGGGAGATCACCCACGCGCTGTGGCCCAAGGACCCGCCGCGTTCGTACCAGAACCTGGTGCACACCTACGTCAGCCAGGCGCGCCGGGTGCTGCTGCTCCCCGGTGGCCAGGCGGGGGCACCGGCCCCCTCGTTCCTGGCGCGCACGCACACGGGCTACGTGCTGGAACTGGAGCGCGACCAGGTCGACCTGACCCAGTTCCAGGACCTGTGGGCACGGGCGCGCCAGGCGCACGGGGCCGGGGACGCGGAAGCCGCCCACGAGCTGGCCGAACGCGCCTACGGCTGCTGGCGCGGCCCGCTGCTGGCCGGCGAGCCGCTGCTGCCGCACCATCCCGCGGCCATGGCGGCCGCCCGGCAGCGGGTGGAGAGCCTGCTGCTCCACACGGACCTCTCCCTGCAGGTGCGGCGGCCCGAGCGGGTGCTGGGGGCCCTGCGCGGTGCCACGGAGGAGGAACCGCTGCACGAGGGGCTCCAGGCGCGGCTGATGCTGGTGCTGGCGAGCTGCGGGGAGCAGCGGGAGGCCTTGAAGATCTACTCCGAGGTGGCCCGCCGGCTCGACCGGGAGCTCGGCGTCCAGCCGGGTGACGAACTGCGCCGCGCCCACCTGCGGATCCTGCACCAGGAGCTGCCGTGGCCGCGGACGGGACCGGCGTCCGCGTGGGCCGCCTTCGACGTGCCGGCCGCGCCCCCGCCCCGGCCCGCCGCGCCGGCGCCCAGACCCCGGCCGTCCCAGACACCGGCCGCGAGCACGGGCTTCGTCGGCCGCGCCGCCGAGCTGAAACGGCTGGACCGGCTGCTCCTGCCCACCGGCGAGCGGGCCGGGCAGGTCCCCGCGGTGCTGGTCACGGGCTTCCCCGGGGTGGGCAAGACGGCGCTGGCCGTGCGCTGGGCCCACCGGGTGCGCGAACGGTTCCCGGACGGGCAGTTGTACGTCGACCTGCACGGGTACGCCGACCGGCGGCCGCTGCACCCGCAGGAGGCCCTCGCCTCGTTCCTGCGCGCCCTGGGCGTCCCCGACGGGGAGCTCCCCCGGTCCCTCGACGAAGCCGCGAACCTGTACCGCACCCTGCTGTCGGACCGGCGGATGCTGATCGTGCTGGACAACGCGCGCGAGGAGAGCCAGATCCGGCCGCTCGTGCCGGGCGCGGCCGGCTGCGCGGTCCTCGTCACCAGCCGCGACACCCTGCCGGGGCTGGTGGCCCGGGACGGCGTGCCGCGGCTCGACCTCGACGTGCTCGGCGGGGACGAGGCGCTCACCCTGCTGTCCCGGCTGCTGCGCAGCGGGCGGGTGGATGCCGAGCCGCTGGCCGCGCGGGCGCTGAACCGGCAGTGCGGAGGTCTGCCGCTGGCGATACGGCTGCTCGCGGCCCGTCTGGAGGAGCATCCCGGGGTCGGGATCGCCCAGCTCTGCGTGGAGTTGCAGGAGGCGGGGGCGTTCCGGGAGCTGCGGGTCGAGACGGACGACCTGTTCACCGCGGTCCACGCGGCGTTCGAACTCTCCTACGTGTCCTTGCCGGAGCCCCTGCGCCGCTGGTTCCGGCTGTTCGCGCGGACCGAGGGACGGCTCGTCAGCGGCTACGCCATGGCGGACCTGGCGGGCACGACCCCGCTGGAGGCGACGCGCGCACTGCGCCGGCTGGTCGGCGTGAGCCTGCTCCGGGAGTGCGCCCAACCGGTTCTCCCTCCCCGCTCCGCTGCTGCGCTACGCGCGCCAACTGGCGCTGCGGGAGGACGCGCAGTGCCCGCTGCGGTCGGTGTGACCGCAGCGGGGCGAGGGCGGGCGGCCGGGTCACCCGCCGAGTGCCAGCCGGACGGCGAAGAGCCCGAACACGACGGCGGTGAGGCTGTCGGTGATCCGTAGCACCCGCGGGGACCGCAGGTGCGGGGCGAGCCGGTGGACCAGCCTCATCCAGGTGAGGAGCCAGAGCAGCCCCAGCGCCAGATAGCAGGCGGCCAGCAGTGGGACGCCGACCTCGGGGGCCATGCCGACGGGCACGAACTGGGGCAGGAAGGCCATCAGGAAGATGCCCACCTTGGGATTGGACCCGGTGCACAGCAGGCCCTGCCCGAAGGCCTGGCGCACCGAGGGGCCGGCGTCGCCGGCCGCCCGTCCGGGCGGAGGGGGGCTGGCGGTGGGTTCACCCGCCGCGTGCGCGGGGACCGTGACCGCGGCCTGGGGCGACGGCGCGGGGGCCGCGGCGCCGGCCCGGCGGGTGGCCCGCCGCAGGGCGAGCACGGCCCAGCCGAGCAGCACGACCGCGCCGGCCCAGCGGAAGGCCGCGAAGAGCCCGGGGCTCGCCGCGAGGAGCGCGGCCAGCCCGGCCGCGCCGAGCCCGGCCTGGACGGCCCCGGCGGTGATCATGCCGAGCGCGGCGGCGGTGGCCACCCGCAGGGAGCCGTTCAGCACCAGGTTGGTGATCATGACGAGGTCGGGGCCGGGCGTCATGATCACCACCAGGGAACTGATCAGGAAAGCGGCGGTGTTGATCGCTGCTCCTCGATGGAAAGCAGGCGTTCCGCGGCCCGGACGGCCTCGTAGTCCCGCTGGATCTGTTCTGCGTCGGGGTGGGCGAGGATCACGAATCCGAAGTTGAGGCTGTCGACCAGGTCCCGGGTGGCGGGCACGTGGTCCCCGTCGGCCAGGTTCTGGATCGAGAAGTGGTGGCTGGGCAGGTCGCGGACGCCGTCCAGGGCGGCCGTGCCGCGGACGGTCCCGGAGCGGGGCGCGATGTGGAAGACGCACATCTGGTGGACGAGCAGCTCGTAGCTCTGCGGGAGTTCGCCCCCGGTCAGCCAGCGCACGGTCCGGTCGATCTGGCTGTCGCCGGTGGCGTTGCGGTTGAAGCGCGGCTGGCCGCCGCCGTGCGGCCGGGCACCGAGCTCGATCAGCAGGGGGCCCTCCGCCGTGCCCATCACCTCGACGTGGGCCGAGCCGAAGCGCAGGCCCACCGCGTCCAGGACGCCGAAGACGTACTCCGTGAGGCCGGGCAGGGCCGGATCGTCCGGGGGGAGCCAGCGCATGGTGTCGTAGACGGCCATGTGCGGACCGTTGTCGACCTTGCGGTAGGCGCACACGTCGACCACGGCGTGCTTGCCGTCGTGGCTGAAGGTGTCGATCACGTACTCGGTGCCGGTGACGAACTTCTGGACCAGGAGCCGGTCGTCGACCTCGCCGAACTGGTTGACCCGGCCGAGCTGGCGCGCGAACACGCCCCGCCAGTCCTCCCCGCCGGTCAGTTTGATCACACCGTCGGTGCTGGCGCTCTTGGGCGGCTTGACGACCAGGTCCGCCCCGGCCAGGCCCTCGCGCTCCAGCCAGGCCGCCACCTCGTCGGCGTCGGCGGTGCAGATCTGCGGGATGACCGGCAGGCCGGCCGCCCGGGTGGCGTCCGCCATGCTGCTCTTGTCCCGACGGGCCGCCGCGAGTCCGGGTACGTTGCACCGCTCGGGCGTCACGAGCGGGGCGAGCCGTTCGGCCAGTTCCACCCCGGACTCGCAGCCCGCCACGACGCAGCGCGGGTCCAGCGCCCGCAGCCGCTGTGCGACGGCCTCCAGGTCGCCCTCGTAGACGATGATCTCGGGGAAGTCCTGCGGCTGGTAGGAGGAGGCGTAGGCCTCCGGCGGCCGGGGGCCGGTCACCACCGCCACCACCGGGACGCCGTGGTCGGCCAGCGTCTGTGCGAACAGCGCCCCCGAGGAGTACGGGTCGACGATCACGCAGGGGCCCTGCGGTGCGTCCGGGGTCCGCTCAGCGCCCGTCACGGCCGGCCGCCTCTCCGGCCGCGAGGGCGGCCACGGCGTCGCAATAGCGGGCGAAGAACGCCCCGGCCGGCTCGCTGATCCGGCGGGCGCGCACCGGGGCGTGCACCATCCCCTCCTCCATCACGTACGTCACCGGCGTGCCGTTCTGCCGCAGCCGGGCGGTGTACTTCTCGGCGTCCACGCGCAGCGAGTCCATCTCGCAGCCCACGACGTAGGCGGGCGGCAGGTCGTGGAAGGTGCCGGTGAGCAGCGGCGAGACGTACGGGAGTTCCGCCTGACCGGGTTCCGGGCAGTAGCACGCGGTGTAGAACTCCATCTCCCCGCCGGAGAGCAGGGGCGCGTCCTCGCCGCCGTGCCGCCACCGGGTGAAGTCCAGCACCGGGCTGATCACCGCCTGGCCGCGCAGCCTGGGGCCGCCCCGGTCGCGGGCGATCATCGAGAGGACCACGGCCATGTTGGCTCCGGAGCTCTCCCCGCAGAGCACCGCGCCCTCGGGGTCGATGCCGTCGAGCCCGAGGGCGGGCAGGTCGGCCAGCGTGCCGCACAGTCCGGCGTAACAGTCCTCCAGCGGGCCGGGGTGCGGGTTCTCCGGGGCCATGCCGAAGTCGAGGGCGATCGCCACCAGGCCGGTGCGGTCGGCGAGTTCGGCGACCAGGCTGTGGTGGCTGTGCAGGGAGCCGATGACGAAGCCGCCGCCGCGTATGTAGAACAGCACGGCGTCGCCCGTGCGCCGGGCCGGTTCGTAGATGCGGATCCGGGCGGTCCGTCCGCCGTGGGTGACGCTCGCGTCCCGGTGGCTGACGCCCTCGGGCACGGGGATCGGGAGGACCTCGGTCAGCCCGTCGTACAGGGCGCGCTGTCGTTCGACGGGGTAGGTGTAGAAGTCCGGCGGTAGGGCGCCGTCGACCGTCTTCACGAAATTCTCGATGCCGTCTGCGTAGGCCATGGGCAGCTTCGCTCACTTCCGGATCACGGCGTGCCGGAGAACCTCGGCACGGGGGAGGGGGCTCAGGGTGTTTCGGCGGGCGTCGGGGCGGCCGCCGGCTCGGCGTCCGCGGTCCGCCGCCGCTCGTCGGCGGAGGGTTCGGCCATGCCGATCAGGGTGACGGCGACGGCGACGGCGGTCAGCACTCCGCACAGCCACCACACGGAGGCGGCCGAGGCCTGCCAGGCCGCGATGCCGATCACCGGGCCCACCGCGTAGCCGATCTGCATCGGGAAGGCGGAGGCCGCGATGTAGCGGCCCCGCAGGTGGGCGGGGGCGACCTTGCCGGGCCAGGCGGAGGCGGTCGGGGTGCCGATCATCTCGCCGACCGTCCACACCACCGTCGCGATCACGAACACGGCCATGCCGGGACCGGCCACGTACAGGTTCATGCCGACGCCGACCAGGCCGACGCCCAGCGCTACGGCGAACCGTCCGGGGAGGTGCTGCACGTACTTGGTGAACAGCAGTTCCAGGCAGATGACCATGGCCGCGTTGAGCGAGAGCAGGGTGGAGTAGAAGGTCGGTCCGTGGCCGTCGGCCTTGAGCTGGAGCGGCAGCGCGGAGGTGTGCTGGATGTAGACGACGGCGTTGAGGAACAGCGCCAGCAGGAACAGCAGGTAGCGCCGGTCGCGGAGTACGGCCAGGTACGACGCGCCGTCGGCCTGCGGATCCCGGGCGCGGCCGGCGCCTTGGCCGGTCTTCACCAGGACCAGGGCGAAGAGGGCGAAGCCGACCGACGTCACCGCGTCGATGTAGAACATCAGGTCGTACGAGTAGCTGATGAGCAGGGCGCCGAGCAGCGGGCCCGCGGTGGTGCCGAGGTTGAACGCCATGCGGTAGACCGCGAACACCATGACGTGGTGTTCCTCGGGCGTGGCCTCCACCAGCAGCGCCGAGGAGGCGGGCCGGTAGGCCTGGGCGGCGATGCCGATCACCGCGGCCACCGCGATCACCACGGGCAGGGTGTCGAGGAAGACCAGGCTGAGGGTGAGCAGGCCGGCGAGGGCCATGGAGCCGACGATGGTCCACGCGTAGCCGACCCGGTCCGAGATCGAGCCGCCCGCCAGGACGCCGACGACCGAGCCCACCCCGTACGCACCGAGGGCGAAGGCGGCCGCGGAGGTGCTGAAGCCCTTGTCGGTGAGGTAGAGCACCAGGTAGATCTGGAGGAAATTGCCCAGCCGGTTGATCAGCATGCCGGCCAGGACCAGCCAGATCGGTCCCGGGATCCCGCGCAGGGTCTGTACGACGGACGGCCGGGCGGCCTTGCGGCCCTCCGGAGAGTCGTGTCCGGTGTTCGTCACGGAGCGGGTACCTCCGCCGGGCGGGAGTCGAGCTCCACGATCTCGGAGGCGCTCAGCAGGGCGGCGCGGGCCTGCTCGACCGAGTCGGCGAGGGCGATCACGCGGGCGTAGCGGGAGATGTAGCCGCGCGGCGGCAGACGCAGCACCGCGCCGGGACCGGCCATGGCGTCGGCGCTGTGGACACCGGCCGGGAAGCGGTCCTCGTGGACGGTCACGGCATCGATCTCGATGTCCTCGTCCGGGTACAGGAAGGCGATGGCCGCGGCCTTGCGGTGGCGCACCTCGGTGTCCGGGCGGACCCCCGCGGCGGTGTCCGCCGCCGCCATCGCCACGTCGACGCCGGTGGCCAGCTCCCCGAGGTAGGGGATCATGTCCCCGCCGAGGCGGGCGTTGACCTCCATCAGGCGCAGTCCGCCGGCGGTGATGCGGAATTCGGTGTGGCTGACGCCGGTGTGGAAGTCGAGCGCGGCGTGCGCGGACCGCAGCGCCTCCAACAGCCCGGGATCGGTCAGCAGCGGGTCGGCGCCGTCGACCTCGTGTCCCGTCTCCTCGAAGAAGGGCGCCAGGCCGACCTGCTTGCGGGCGACGACGAGCGGAACGCACTCCCCGTCGAAGAAGACCGCGTCGACGCTGATCTCGGGGCCGTCGGCGAACTCCTCGACGAGCACCGACACGTCGAAGACGGGAACACCGGGGTAGGAGGCGCCGGAAGCCGCCCGGTAGGCGCTCTCCACGTCCTCGGGGCCGTCGGCCTTGCGCACGCCCATCCCGCCGGCCAGCCCGCGCGGCTTCAGCACGACGGGGAAGCCGATCTTCTCCGCCGCTGCCCGGGCCTCGGCCAGGGACCGTACGCCGATGGAGGCCGGCTGCGGCACGCGGGCCGCTTCCAGCGCGGACCGCGTGGCGGCCTTGTCCCGGCAGGCGATGACGGACTCGGGGGAGTTGCCCGGCAGCCCGAGCGCCCGGGCCACGTGCGCGGCGGGGGTCACGAGCCCCTCGTCGTAGCAGAACACACCGGCCAGGGTGTGTTCGGCGGCCACCTGCCGGGCGGCGGCCGTCAGCGCGTCCGGGTCGGTGTTGTCCACGATCGTGGAGCCCACGACGTACGGCTCTTCCCAGCTCACCGGTGCGGGCTGGAGGAGCCATAACGCGTAACGCGTGCTCACCGTCCGCAGAATGAACTCCCTGCTGCGCTGACCGCTGCTTCCGATCAGCAGCAGAAGCGGCTTCTCGCCGTCCCACGCCATGGTCCACACTCCTCGTTCGTCGTGATGCCTTCGGCCGGTGCGCCGCCACCTGTAGAACACCGGGTCGGTGCAGGCCGTTGCACCCGGCGCCGGATGTCCGGCGCCGGGTGCAACGGGATGGGATCAGACCGCCGCACCCGGGCGGGCGAGTTCGGCCGACAATGGCCGGTACTCACGGCTGGTGCGGCCGCATACGTCGCCCGGGGCCGTCGCGGCGCGGGCGGGACGGTCGGGCAGGACCGCCGTGACCCGGTTCCCGGTCCGCACGGCCGGGATCTCGTTGCGCAGCCGCGCCGCGGACGTCTTGCGGTCGTGCCAGGGGCAGATCAGCCGGCCGGCGTCCGGTGTCACACCGGCCAGGTGGAGCGGGCCGCCGCGGTGGGGGCACTGGGCGTTCATCACGAAGCCGCGGCCGCCGACCGTGGCGTACACGTAGGCCGTCCCGGAGACGACCACGCAGTTCTCCCGCCCCGCGACAGGGAAGCTCACTACAGGCATTTGCGGTAATCCCCCACCGAGTGGATCTCGTAGACACACTCCTCGGACAGAATGTCGGCGCCGTGCAGCCGGTTGCGCCGGATGACGACCCCTTCTCCCGCCTCCAGCGTCAGCGAGGAGCCGAGCCCGCTCTCGAAGCGCATGGTGCCGGAGACGATGTGGCAGAGCTCGTCGCCCTCGTGGCAGTGCGTGTTCGACAGCTCGTTGAACGGCTCGACCAGGTGCGCCACCGGCGCCTGGACCCGGCCTTCCCTGATGGCCTCGTAGACGGGACCGTGCAGCTTCTTGAGCTCCGGCTGGTCGTCCATCCAGGAGATCTGCGCGACGAAGTCCTTGTCGGCGACCTCCAGGAGCACCCGGTACTCCTCGATGCCCCGGACGATCTCGGGGATGATCCCCTCGCCGTGCGCCTCGATGAGCGGCGCGATGATCTTTTCGCGCGCCATGCGGCCGTGGTGCTGGTCGATGTGGACGTGCTCGGTGAAGTAGGTGGTGTCGACCGAGTCGCCGAAGACGCCGTGCAGCAGGCGGTCGGCCCGCCGGCAGAAGTCGACCAGCGAGCTCTCGGTGTAGAACAGGGCGCCGACGTAGCGGAAGAACAGCTCGTGGTTCTTGCCCAGGTAGTGGAAGTAGTTGTTCAGCAGCAGGCTGCTGTTGAGGTAGTACTGCCAGTACCGGTGGAGGTCGGACTTCAGGCCGACGGACTCCAGCGTCCGCTCGAACAGGGTGCTGTGCTTGGTGTCGTGCACGCCGTAGCCGTACTCGTCGATGACGACCTTGAACCACTCGGACTGGACCGGCCCGTAGTAGCCGAGGACGTTGCGCATCATCGGCGACGCCTCGGACAGGAAGTCGGGGGCGAACTGCACCAGCCACATGCGGGCGGCGCGCGCGGGGTCGGTGGAGCCGGTGACGGCCGCCTCGATCGGTGACAGCTCCTCCCCGCCGCCCATGTCGAGCGAGTCGAGGTAGCTGTCCAGGCTCGCCTTCGTCCACTTACCGGACGTCTCGACCTCGTCGTCGAGGAAACCGAAGGCGTACCGCTCCAGAGCCGGGCGTATTCGCTCCCCGAGCGCCCGGTTGGCCGGACTGTAGAACGCGCGGAAGTCCTCCTCCTTGCCCTCCAGGCCGGACTTGGGGAAGAACACCAGGTCCGCCTCGTAGATCGAGGTGAGCAGGCGCTGCACGGCCAGGCTCGTGTAGTCGAGGATGTTCTCCCGGCCCGGCACCTTGTCGAAGTCGAGGTGCGGCAGGACCTGCGGGCGCAGCTGGCGACGGTAGGGGTTGTCGTCGTTCTGCCAGTCCAGGTTGTCGAGGAAGATCGGGTTCGTGGCGTACTGCACGATCGCGTCGCGCAGTTCGGTGCCGCTGAGTTCGAACGGGACGTGCTGCGGTACGTGACTCATTGCGTTCTCCTTGGTCCGGATGCGCAGGAGGTACGGCCGGCGGTACGGGGTGGGCCCGCCGGCGGTGTCGGTCAGACGTGCACGCTGAGGGAGAAGTCGCTCCACCGGAGCCGGAGCGGGACGGACTCGCCCGCCTTCACCGGGACGGACTTCTCCAGCGGGACCCAGCCCTGCATCCAGTGCGACCTGGTGTTGTCCGGGGAGTTGGTCAGCGTGGTGCCGGCCGCCATGTCCAGCTCGAACCACACGACCAGGGCGTGCGCCTCCCCGTCGGTGCTCGCGGTGAGGTCGATCTGGCGTTCGCCCGGCTCCAGGGGGTCTTCGGCCAGGTCGAACCCGACGACCGTGGTGGTCTCGGACAGGAACCGGTGGGGCCAGGTGCTCAGGCGCACCGGGAGGTGGCCCCGGGTGGACAGCGTGTTCATGAGCGAGACGTCGAAGCCGCCGGCCGTGGTGACCTGGTTGAGCCGCAGGATGTCCTCGCTGCTGACCAGCCGGCCGAGGATCCGGGCCGCGGAGGGGAACATGATCCCGCCGGGCTTCAGCAGGTGCCGGCGCGCGTGCCGGATCGACGGCAGCAGGCCCTCGCCGATGAGCCCGCAGTCGACGATCTCCGAGACCAGTACGTCCACCGGGCCGTCGAGGTCACGGCCGATCTCCAGCGAGGTGGACGGCTTTCCGATCACCGTGATGACGTCGCCGAAGCCGTGGGCGTCGATGACCTGCCGGGCCACCTCCGCGAGCAGCGGATTCATCTCGCAGGTGATGACGCGCGAGGCGCCCGCCCGCGCCGCCGCCATGGCGAGCAGCCCGCTCCCCGAGCCGATGTCCAGCACGGTCGCTCCGGACGGGATGCCACGCGCCAGGGCGCCGGCCAGGGCGTCATTGCGCTCGGTGTCGTTCAGCATCGCGAAGTGCCAGCGGGGAACGGTTCTGCGGGCGATCCGGGTGAAGACCTCGGAGTCGGTGGACGGACGGCCCGCCGGTGTGGTGAGCAGTGCGGACGCCTGCTCGGCGATGTCGTTCATCTCCTGCGCCAGCGATTGCAGGGACGCGGTGATGAGCCGGTGTTGAGAGCTGTTGAGCGACAGGCTCGGACCGTCGGGTCCGGGATCGTGCCCTGATGTCGCGACCTGTGCGCCCTGGACGTGCTGCATGTTCGCCACCGCTCCTCACGTTGGACCGCCCGATCAGCCGTGGTGCACGACGGCTCGTCAAGATCGGCGCTCCGTCGCAAGGCGACCGTACGGAAGCCCGGTGGGGCGCAACTCCAGCGGAACTCCAGCGCGAGCGGCGGTTCTGCCGGGGGCGGACGCGCCGTACGGGGCGCTGACCCGCGGGAACCGCGCGTTCCGTCTGTCCGCTGGAACGAGGCGGCAGAAACCGGGTCCTCGGACCGGCTGATTCCGCCGCCTCCCGGTATAGACATCCCAGGACGATTCCTAGCGCGCGTCGTGGAAGATGACGCCCAGCACGTGGCGCTCACCGCTGAGGACGGCGCTCACACCGTGCCGCAGCGTCACCCGGCTCCAGCCGCGCACCGAGCGCACCGGGCGGTGGTCGACCGTGAAGATCAGGCCCTGGCCCTGGGTCGGCCGCCTGACGAGCGGGCGGGACTGGGCGCGCGGGCGCTGTTCGACGAACACGCTCTCCCCTCCGGTGAAGTCCTCGTCCGGGCGGTCGAGCATGATCGCCACCTGCAGCGGGAAGGTCAGGTCACCGTAGACGTCCTGGTGCAGGCAGTTGTAGCCGCCCCGCCCGTACCGGAGCAGGAGCGGGGTCGGGCGGAGCTGCCCGGCGGCCGCGCAGGCCTCGACCAGTCCCTCGTGGTCGGGGGCGAAGGCCGGCTGCCCCAGACGCCGCGCCCACTCGTTGGCGATCAGGGCGAGCGGTGGGTACAGCCGCTCCCTGAGGTCCTGGACCAGTTCGGGCAGTGGGTAGGCGAAGTAGCGGTAGAGGCCCTCGCCGAAGCGGTGCCGCGCCATGGTCACGGTGCTGCGGAAGGCCGTGGGGTGGTCGAAGAGTTCCCGCAGCTCCGCACACTGCTCGGGCGACAGCAGCGGCGGGGTCACCGCCACCCCCTCGGTGTTCAGCTCCGCGGCCAGCCGCGTCCAGTCGAGGGTTCCCGGCGCGGCCGGGGCGAAGACCGGGCCGGGCAGTTCGAGGCCCGGGAGCTGGGACGGCTCGTACGCGCTCACATGCTCTGCTTTCTGCAGCGGGGAGGGCGGATTCAGGCGGCCGGCGCGGCCGCGGCTTCGAGGGCGAGCAGATGGCGCTTGGCCTCCAGCCCTCCCGCGTAGCCGCTGAGGCTGCCCGTGGAGCCGATGATCCGGTGGCAGGGCAGCACCACGCACAGCGGATTGGCTCCCAGCGCGGTCCCGACGGCACGCGCGGCGCCGGGCCGGTCCAGGGCCCGGGCGAGCTCGGCGTAGGTCGCGGTGCGCCCGTACGGGACGAACTCGGCCAGCATCAGGTTGGTGCGCCGGCTGAACGGGGTGGCGAGCCGCAGGTCCGTCGCGACGGTGAAGTCCCGGCGCGTCCCGGCCAGGTACGCGTCGATCTGTTCCCGGGCCTCGTCCAGGACCTTGAGTCCCGGTGCGCCCGCCTCCCCCGGTCCGGCCGGGCGCAGTCCGGCCCGGCCCAGGCGCTCCGCGGCTTCCTCGGCGGTGCCGTAGCAGCACAGCACGAGCGCGTCGTCCGTCGCGGCCAGCACGAGCGGCCCCAAGGGCGTGGGATGGATCGCCACCGTGGCGCTGGCACCGCTGAGCGGACCGGGGGTCGGCATGGCGGGACTCCTTCGTTCGTCATGATCTTCGTTCGCCACGACCCGGCCCACCGCCGGGGCCGTGCGGCGACGGTAGGAACACCGCCGCCGCCGAAAGGGTTGCGCGGTCAGCGATCGCGCAGTTCCAGCGTGCAGCACTTGACGCTGCCGCCGGCCTTGAGCAGTTCGGAGAGCTCCACCCCGATCGGCTCGAAGCCGCGCGCCCGCAGCTTGGCGTGCAGGCCGGTGGCCGCGGCCGGCAGGAGCACATGGCGGCCGTCGGAGAAGGCGTTGAGGCCGAAGACGGCCGCGTCCTCGGCGCCGGCCAGGATCGCCGTGGGGAACATGGCGCGCAGTACGGCCTGGCTGCCCTGGGAGAAGGCGGCCGGGTAGTACATGACCTCGTCCTCGGACAGCACCGAGAGCGCGGTGTCCAGGTGGTAGTACTCCGGGTTCACCAGGGTCAGCGAGGTGACCGGGAGACCGAAGAACTCCTGCGCCTCGGCGTGGGAGCGCGGGTCCGTACGGAAGCCGGTGCCGGCCAGCAGGCGGCGGCCGACGGTGAGGATGTCGCCCTCGCCCTCGTTGACGAACTCGGGCCACAGCGTGTCCGTGTAGCCGCGGCCCTCCAGCCACCGCAGGTACGCGGGTCCCTCGGCGGTGCGCTCCGCGTGCCGGAACCGGGCCCCGTACACCTTGCCGTCGACGACGGTGGCGCCGTTCGCCGCGAACACCATGTCGGGCAGGCCTTCGATGGGGTCTATCTCCTCGACCACGTGGCCGAGTTCGAGGTACAGGTCACGCAGGCCCTCCCACTGGCTGACGGCGAGCGCGTTGTCCGTGGCGTGCTGCGGGTTCATCCACGGGTTGATCGAGTACGTGACGTCGTAGTGCCGGGGCCGGCACATCAGCAGACGTCGGCGCGTGGCGACCCGGGTGGGGCTCTCGGAACGGTAGAGCGCGCCGGCAGGGGTGATGGGCTCGGTGAGCGGCACGAGGGCTCCTTCTCATGGGGTTTCGATGGAAGCCCGGCTGCCCGAGGGATGGTTCGGCCAGCCGGATGCGTGTGACGCAACTGATCACAAGACCCCATGGAAATGGGGCTCGGAGTTGACCGGAAGTAATCGTGGACACCGGCCAATCAACGCGCCCGCGAGGGCCGCGGCCGAGTTGATTGTCCGTGGCCGATACGGCTTCCGGGCAATCGGGCGGCGCCATGGAATGTGGTCATCACCCGGGAGGCAACGCAAGGACGCGAACCGTCCTGCCTGACCGTACGAACCTGTCCACCTGTTCCATCTGGAGGTACTTCCATGGCGCATCGCAATGTCGAACTGCTCGCAGTCGGCGCAGGCCCGGCGAACCTGGCGCTGGCGGTCGCCGTCGAGGAGCTCGCACCCGAGCTGGCCGGTGACACCCTGCTGATCGAGCGCGAGCAGGACATCGTGTGGCAGCGCGGCATGCTGCTGCCCGACGCGCTCAGCCAGGTGTCCTTCCTCAAGGACCTGGTCACCATGCGCAATCCGTGCAGCAGATTTTCCTTCGTCAATTTCCTTCACTCGCAGGAACGCCTCGACGCCTTCGTCAACCTGGCGAGTTTCGTCCCTTACCGCAGCGAGATATCCGAGTACCTGCAGTGGGTCGCCAATGAACTGGAGACGGTGCAGGTCGAATACGGCCGCGAATGCGCCGGCGTCGAGGCGGTCACGGGCGACGACGGCGAGGTCGCCGGCTGGCTGGTCACCCTCGCCGACGGCGACACCATCGGCTGCCGCTACCTCGTGATCGGTGCGGGCCGTGACGCCCACGTCCCCGCCGTGTTCGACGGTCTGCCGGCCGAGCGCGTCATCCACAGCACCCAGTACACGCAGCGCATCGCCGGGGTGCGGGCCGACCTGCCGCACCGCGTCGCGGTGATCGGCGGCGCGCAGAGCGCGGCCGAGCTGTTCGGCGCCGCGCTGCGGGACCTGCCCGAGTGCAAGCCGACGATGATCATGCGCTCCATCGGTCTGAACGGCTACGAGAGCAGCAAGTTCACCAACGAGCTCTACTACACGTCCTTCATCGACGAGTTCTACGGTTCCTCGCCCGAGGCCCGCCAGCAGCTCCTCGGCGAGATGTACCGCTCCAACTACGGCGGTCTCTCCCCCGCCACCCTCGACGGCCTGTACCGGCAGTTCTACCAGGACCGCCGCTCCGGCCAGGAGCGCCTGGGCATGCACGCCATGACGGACGTGACCGGCGCCCGCATGGACGGCGACGAGGTCGTCCTGACCCTCGTCGACCGCAAGTCGGGCGCCGAGCGGGAGATGCGCACCGACCTGGTGCTCCTGGGCACCGGCTTCGTCCGCGAGATGCCGTGGGCGGTCAAGGCCCTCGCGGAGTCGATCGGCGTCGAGGAGATCAACGTGAGCCGCAACTACCGGCTCGACCTCGGCCGCCCCGCGACCGCCGCCTGCTACCTGCAGGGCGTCAACGAGGCCACCCACGGCATCGCCGACTCGCTGCTCAGCGTGCTCGCGGGCCGCTCCGCCGAGATCACCCAGGACATCCTGGCGCACCGCCGGACCCGGTCCGTGGAGATCCCGGACGTGCGGGAGCTCGCTCTCGCCGGCGCGGTCTGAGACCCGCGCACCCCTCACGACCCGCGCACCCCTCACGAGCCGAACCCGCCTGACGAGGAGAGACCGAAGCACATGCTCACCCAGCCACTCGACCGCGAAGGACTGACGCACGAGAACGGCCTGGACGCGCAGCGGCTGCTGCCCTGGCCCGAGCTCAACGCCCCGTTCGAGGGGTCCTGGTGCGTGATCCGCCCCGGCACCGCATCGACCGCCCACGCCCACCACGAGTACGAGATCTTCATCGCCGTCGCCGGCACCGCCGTCCTGGAGTCGCAGGGCGTCCGCAAGCCCTTCACGACCGGGGACATCGTGCACTTCACCCCGGGCTCCGACCACCGGGTGATCAACGAGTCCGACGAGGACTTCGAGATGTACAGCGTCTGGTGGGACCTCGACATGACCCAGCGGTTCGCAGCTCGCCACCAAGGAGTCCAGGCATGACACGCCGTACGGTCATCATCGCGCCGCCGCCCACCCCGAACGGGGACCTGCACACCGGGCACCTGGCGGGCCCCTACCTGGCGGGCGACGTGTACGCACGCTATCTCCGGGCGTCGGACCGGCCGGTGATCTTCACCAGCGGTACCGACGACAGCCAGACCTACGTGGTGGCCAGCGCCGCCCGTGCCGGTCTGACCCCGGAGGAGCTGGCCCTGCGCTCCGCCACCCAGATCCGCGCCACCCTGGAGGCGGCCGGCGTCTCCGTCGACGGCTTCGCCCCCTTCGACAAGGGCTACCGCCAGACCGTCATCGACTTCGTCACCGACCTCCACAGCGAGGGGGCGTTCCGCCTCAAGACGGTGCTGCTGCCGTACGTCGAGGCCACCGGCGAGTACCTGATGGAGGGCCTGGTCGCCGGCGACTGCCCGGTGTGCCTCGTGGAGAGCCGCGGCGGACTCTGCGAGTCCTGCGGACACCCCAACAACTTCGACGAACTGCTGCGGCCCCGCTCCACCGTCGACCCGGACGCCGTGGTCACGCACCGCGAGGCGCAGATCCTCGTACTGCCGATGGAGGAGTACCGGGACAGGCTCGCCGACTACTACGTCCGGCACCGGGACGTGCTGCGCCCGCACACCGCGCAGCTCGTCCGGGAGGCGCTGGACCGCCCGCTGCCGGACTTCCCGATCACCTACCCGACCGCGTGGGGCATCCCGGCGCCGTTCACCGAGACGCCGGGCCAGGTCCTCAACGCCTGGGCCGAGGGCATGGCCGCCTCGATGTACTGCACCTGGTACGCGGCCGAGCAGCTCGGTGAGCACACCGACCGCTTCGACGAGCACTGGCTGTCCGAGCACGGCATCGACCTCGTGTACTTCCTCGGATTCGACAACGTCTACTTCTGGGGAATGACGCACCTGGCCCTGCTGATGGCGCACGGCGACCGGTACGTCGAGCCGCACGCCATCGTGTCGAACGAGTTCTACGAACTGGAGAACCAGAAGTTCTCGACAAGCAAAGGCCACGTGGTGTGGGCCGCCGATCTGGTGGCCGAGGTACCGCGTGACCTGGTGCGCTTCTACCTGGCGCTGACCGCGCCGGAGCACTCCCGGACCAACTTCAGCCGTGAGGCGCTCGACAGCCTGTCGAGCTCCCGGCTGGTCGATCCGTGGAACCACCTCGCGGGCCGGCTGGACGCGCTCCTCGCGGGCGTCGGGGCGGACGCACTGCTGCCGGTCTCCGAGACCGGTGCCCGGGAGGCGGGGATCGTCGTCGAGCGGTTCCGCTCCCACTACGAGCTGGAGAGCTTCAGCCTCCACCGGGCCGCGGACCTGATCGTCGTGCACCTCGACCGGCTGCTGAACCAGGCGGACCGGGTGGACGCGGGCGTCCCGAGCGACCTGGGCGACCTGGTCCTCGCCGTCCGGACGCTGACCGCGTGCGCCGCTCCGCTGCTCGTCGACCTCGCGGCCCGTGCCGAGCGGGCCGGCGCCGATCTGAGCCTGCCGGCCGGCGCCTTCCCGGCCGACCCCGTCGCTCCGCTGCGACTCCCCCTCCTGTCGACCGAGGTCGGGGCCTTCGCGCCCATGGCCGAGCCGGCCGACATCCGAGCCTGACCTCCGAGGAGCACTGTGTCCACGATCGCCCCGCCCCGTCCCAATCGGGCAGAACGACTGCTCATCCCCGCGACCTTCATCACCAACCTCGGCAACGGCATCCAGCTCACCGCCGCCTCGTACCTGGTCTTCACCGAGGCCAACACCATGCTCGCGGTCAGCTGGCTGATGATCGCCGTCACCATCCCGCAGGTGGCGCTGTCCCTCTTCTTCGGCAAGCTCGCCGACCGCTTCGACCGCCGCACCCTGGCGATGATCTCCGACCTGGCCAGCGCGGCCGCCGCGATCGGCCTGCCGGTCTGGCTGGCCCTCGGCGGCAACCCCTCGACCGTCAGCTACGTCGCCAGCTTCATCCTGTCGATCTCCGCCGCCCTGTTCTTCCCCGCCAGCAACGCCCTGATCAAGGAGCGCATCCCGGAGTCCCGGCTCGCCCAGTTCAACGGCAACGCCGAGATCGCCATCCAGGCCGGCACGCTCGCCTCGGCGGCCCTCGGCGGCTGGGTGATCGTCTGGGTCGGCACGACGTCGCTCTTCTACTTCAACGCGATCACGTTCCTGCTCTCCGCCGCCCTGCTGTTCTTCATCGGCCGCCGTCCGGCCGGCCAGGGCACCAGCTCCCCGGAGGCCGCCGCCAAGGCGGCCGCGGCAGCCAAGGCCGCCGCGTCCGGCTCCCGCCCGCCGCTGGCCCGTCTCGCGCTGCTCTACATCATCGGCAACATCGTCATCATCGTCGGCAACAGCATCATGCTGGTCCTGGTCATCGACGGCTTCAAGTCCAACGCCGGCTACCTCGGCATCGTGGACGCCCTGTTCGGCATCGGTGCGCTGTTCGCGGCCTGGGCCTTCAAGAAGATCAGTTCCAAGGCCACCGTGCTGAAGACGGCGCTGATCGGCTACCTCGCCTTCGCGGTGCTGCTGTCCCTGGAGTCCGTCCACCTCTACGCGATGATGGCCGTCATCCCCTTCGCCGCCATCGCCTTCTGCGTGGCCCGCATCTCGGCCCGTACCGCCCTGATGAGCGCGGCACCCGAGGAGAAGACGGGCTTCGTCTTCGGCGCCACCAACGCCTTCGGCCTCGCGGCCGGCACCACCGCCGTCGTCCTGATCTCGCTCCTGGTCGACTCCACCAACGTGAAGAACGGCTTCTACGCCCTCTCCGCCCTGGTCGTCGTCATCGCCTCGCTCACCATCGTCTCGCTGCGCAAGCACGACCGCGAGGTCGCCGCCGCCGAGGCCGCTGCCGCCGCCGAGGCCGCTGCCGCCGCCGAGATCGTGTCCGAGCCCGCCGCAGAGCCCGCCGAAGCCGCTGCCGAGCCCGTCCCGGCCAAGGTCTGAGGGGAGGAGCACAGATGAAGCTGCTCGCCATCGAGGCCAGCCAGAACGCCACCTACTACATCTCCCGCTACCAGCAGATCGAGGCCCTCGGGGCCGAGGTCCACGTACTCAACGGCATAGGCACCGAGGACTTCTGGCCCGCGGAGCGCTACCGGATCGCCGGCTCCAAGCAGATCGAGGACATCGTCACCGCCGCCAAGATCTGGCACGCGGAGGAGGAGTTCGAGGGGGTCCTGACCTTCTCGGAGTCCGGGGTCGTCACTGTGGCGGTCGTCGCCGAGGCGCTCGGACTGCCGAGCATCGGCTTCGAAGCCGCCCGGACCAGCCGCAACAAGCTGCTGATGCGCCAGGCCCACGAGCGCGGCGGCGCCGCGCACCCCGGCTTCCGCTACGCCCCCGACGTCGAGGCCGCCCTGACGGCCGGTGAGGAACTCGGCTACCCGCTGATCCTCAAGCCCACCCTGGGCGCCGCCAGCAACTTCGTGTTCAAGGTCGACGACCCCGAGGAGATGCGGGCCCGCTTCGCGGACGCCACCTCGGGCATCGAGACCATGACCTGGGCGCTGATGGAGGCCGACGGACTGGACCTCGGCCCGAACGGGATCATCGTCGAGGGCTACCTCGACGGCCACGAGCACCTCATCGAGGCGCTGGCCTGGGACGACGAGGTGTACCTCGGCTCCATCGTGGACCGGATCACGGTCGAGAGCGGGACCTTCGACGACGACGTCCACCACGCGCCGAGCTCCCTGACCCCCGAGCAGATCGCCGCGGTCCACGAGGTGGTCCGCGACGCGGCCCACGCCCAGGGGCTGCGCCGGTCCGTGCTGCACGCCGAGGTGAGGTTCCACCAGGGGGCGCCCTTCATCCTGGAGATAGCGATCCGTCCCGGCGGCGGCGGTCTCGACCACATGGCGCGGATCAGCGCCGGCCACGACCCCATCCGGTGCGTGTCGGACGTGGCGCGCGGCCTGCGGCCCGATGTCTCGCACTACGCGCCGACCGGGGTGCACACCGCCGCGATGTGCCTGATCAGCGGGGCGGGAACGGTCGAGTCCATCGAGGTGCCGACCGAGGTCGCCGAGGACCCCGCGCTGTTCTTCCTCAAGATCACGGCCACGCCGGGGACCGTCATCAAGCGCCCGCCGGCGGGCAACAACATCCTCGGTTTCATCGGTGCCACCGGCACCTCCCTGACCGAGGCGCTGACCACCGCGCACGTCGCGGCCGGCCGCATCCGCACCGAGATGAGGCCGGAGCATGGCTGAGACCCCGCGGCGTACGGCCACCAGGCGGCACTACCTGATGTGCCGGCCGACCCACTTCGAGGTGACCTACGCGATCAACCCGTGGATGAACCCCGAGAAGCCCATGGACGCCGACCTGGCGCTCGCCCAGTGGGAGCGGATCCGGGACCTCTACCTCGGGTTCGGGCACGAGGTCTCCTACATCGACCCGGTGCCGGGCCTGCCGGACATGGTGTTCTCCGCCAACGGAGCCACCGTGGTCGACGGCAAGGTGCTCATCGCGAAGTTCCGCCACCAGGAGCGCGCGGCCGAGGCCGACGCCCACCGGGCCTGGTTCGAGGCCCGCGGCTACACCGACATCCGGGTCCCGCGGTACGTCAACGAGGGCGAGGGCGACTTCGCCCCCGCCGGCCGGCGGATCCTGGCCGGCGCGGGATTCCGCAGCGACCCCGGCGCGCACGAGGAGCTCCGTGAGTTCTTCGGCCTGCCGGTGGTCGGACTGACCCTGACCGACCCCCGCTTCTACCACCTGGACACCGCGCTGTTCGTCCTCGACGAGGACCTGGTGGCGTACTACCCCGCCGCCTTCTCCGAAGAGAGCCAGGACGCGCTGCGCCGGCTGTACCCGGACGCGATCCTCGCCACCCGCGAGGACGCCGATGCCTTCGGCCTGAACGCGGTGAGCGACGGACTGAACGTGGTGGTGACGGAGACCGCCACGCATCTGATCGACCAGCTGCGCGAACGCGGCTTCGAGGTGCACGGCGTGGACATGTCCGAACTGCTGAAGGCCGGTGGCGCGGTCAAATGCATCACTCAGGAGATACGACGCCCGTGATCGATTACGACGGCAGGAGTTTCCGCAACACCGGTTACCCGGCGGGCGAGGACGCACCCGTCGGCCACTACCGCCAGGACGGCGACCTGCTCTGGGCCGATTTCGACGGAGGGCCCGTCCGCAGGGGCTCGCTGAACGGGCGCGTGGAGCCCGACGGGAACCTCGAATTCGCCTACACGATGGTCCTCGCGGACGGCGAGGTGGTCGCAGGACGGTGCTGGAGCACCCCCGAGTTCCTGGACGACGGACGGATCCGGCTCAACGAGCGCTGGGAGCGCTACGGAGCCCACTCGGACAGCGGTGAATCCGCACTGGAGGAGGTAAGGACATGACCCCGCCCACCACCCCGCTCCGCGGGGGCAGCGTGACCTGGGCCTGCACCAGCGGTTTCAGCCCGGTCTTCATCTTCCCGTTCACCCCGGGCGAGTACTACGGGGTGGCCAACCTGCACGAGTTCCAGACGCTGATGTACCGGCCGCTGTACTGGTACGGCACCGGCGGCCAGCCGACGGTCGACTACGAGCGCAGCCTCGCCGAGCCCCCCGAGTGGAGCGAGGACGGCCGCACGGCGACGATCACGGTCAAGCCGTACAAGTGGTCGAACGGCGAGACGGTCGACGCCGACAACGTGATGCTGTGGATGCACCTCCTGGAGGCCGAGAAGGACAGCTTCGGCGGGTACACGCCGGGCTTCTTCCCGGACAACCTGACCGGCTACGAGAAGGTCGCCGAGGACAAGGTCAGCTTCACCTTCGACCGCGCCTACTCGCACAACTGGGTGCTGATGAACCAGTTCAGCACCATCACCCCGCTGCCGAAGGCCTGGGACCGCACCGCCGACGACCGGCCGGCCGACGCCACCCACGACCCGGCCCAGGCCTCCGCCGTCTACGCCTACCTGCGGGCCTGCAACGACGAGCGCAAGAGCTGGGACACCAGCCCCGTCTGGAGCGTGGTCAACGGGCCTTGGAAGCTGAGCAGTTACACGATCGACGGGACTTCGGGCGAATGCGTCCTGGTGCCCAACGAGAGCTACTCCGGCCCCAACAAGCCCTACCTCGACGAGTTCCGCCTGGTGCCCACCGGCTCGGACACCGAGCAGTACGAGATGCTCCGCCGCGGGCCCGAGGCCCTGGACGGTGTGCAGATCGGCTTCCTGCCCTTCGACGAGGTCACCGAGCCGGCCGAGGACCCGCTGGTCGGCGGGCCCAACCCGCTCGGCGAGCACTACGACCTCGTCCCCCAGCTCACTTACAAAATCCATTACTTCCCGATCAACTTCAACAACCCCACCGTCTCCGGAAAGATCTTCAAGCAGCTCTACTTCCGCCAGGCACTGCAGTCCTGCCTCGACTCCCGGGGCGCCATCCGCGACGTCTACAAGGGCTACGGCTACCCGACCACCGGGCCCATCCCGGCCCTGCCGGACAGCCCGCTGCTCTCACCCGCCGCGCACGAGGACCCGTACCCCTTCGACGTCGAGAAGGCCCGCGCCTTCCTGACGGAGAACGGCTGGGACACCAGCACCACCCCGGCGCTCTGCGTCCGCGAAGGCACCGGGCCCGGGGAGGCGGGCGAGGGCATCCCGGCCGGCACCCCGCTGCGGTTCTCGATGCGCTACGCCCAGGGGCACGAGACCCTGACCGCGGTCATGCGCAAGTTCGCCGCCGACGCCGCCGAGGCGGGCATCGAGATCGTGCTGAGCGAGGTCGAGGCGAGCGTCCTGGTCCTGGAGGACACCACCTGCACCCCGGGCCCCGACAGCCCCTGCCTGTGGGAGTTCAGCGACTGGAACGGCGGCTGGGGCTACGGACCCGGCTTCTACCCGACCGGCGAGGCGCTGTACTCGACCGGCTCCTCCGTGAACTTCGGCAGCTACAGCGACCCGAAGGCGGACGAGCTGATCGCCCGCACCGTGGTCAGCGACGACCTGGAGGACCTGTACGCCTACCAGGACTACATCGCGCAGCAGGTCCCGGTCATCTGGATGCCCAACTTCCCCTTCCGCCTGCTGGAAGTGGCCAACAACCTGAAGGGCGTGGCTCCGATCAACCCCTTCGGACTGATCAACCCCGAGGACTGGCACTACGTCGGCGAGGTGCTCTGATGTACCAGCGACTGATCGGCCTCCTCGACAGCAATCAGGCCCGCTACCGGCTGATCGACCATGTGGCCGAGGGCCGGACCGATCTGGCGAGCGTCCTGCGCGGCCACCCGCTGGAGCAGGCCGCCAAGTGCATCGTCGTCCGCGTGAGCATCACCAAGCGGGTCGGCAAGTACGTGCTCGCGGTGGTTCCCGGCGACCGGCAGGTCGACCTGGAGGCGGTCGGCGCGCTGTTCGGCGGCGGGCGGACGGCGTTCGCCACGCCCGAGATCGCCGAGCGCCTGGCCGGCAGCGTCTGCGGCACGGTGATGCCGCTGAGCTTCCACCCCGATCTGCACCTCGTCGTCGACGAGGGCCTGATCCTCACCGAAGAGATCTACTTCAACGCGGCCCGCCTGGACCGCTCCGTGGCCCTGTCCACCCCCGACTACCTGGCCATCGCCCAGCCGCAGCTCGCGGCGATCGCGACGGCCGGCGACCGGGTCCTGACCCACTCCGCGAGGTGACGAAGATGACGGACGACGCCAAGAAGACCGATGACGGCGTGGTGATCCTGGTCGGCAGCGGACAGCGCGCCTACCGCGAGTACCTGCTCGCCGGGGCCGCCCGGCGCCGCCCGATCTGGATCCTGGACGCGGTGGACCCGACCTGGCAGGAGCAGTACGTGCTCGGCTCCACCACGGTGGAACTGCTCGACCGCGAACGCCTGGTGCCCGACACGCAGGGCCTGATCGAGGCGGCCGAGGCGGTGGCCGCCGAGCACCGCGTGGTCGGCGTGTTCAGCTACGACGAGACGCTCGTGGTGACCTGCGCCCTGATCGCCGAGCGGCTCGGACTGCCGGGCCTGACCTCCCGCGGCGCCGACAACTGCCGCAACAAGCACAACACCCGGCAGCTGCTGACCGCCGCCGGACTGCCCCAGCCCCACTTCGCCTACGTGACCGACGCCGAGGCGGCCCTCGCCGCGGCCGACTCCTTCGGCTACCCGGTCGTCCTCAAGCCCCGCGGCATGGGCGCGAGCATCGGCGTCATCCGCGTCGACGGCCCGGAGGCGGTGCGCGCGGCCTTCGAGGTCGCCGACGCCGCCGGCCGCGGCGGGAACAGCGACTACGAGGGCGGCGCGCTGGTCGAGGAGTGCGTCATGGGCCCCGAGATCAGCATCGACGGCGTGGTCTTCGACGGCGCCTGGAGCCCGCTCTTCCTCGCGCACAAGGAAGTGGGCCTCGCGCCCTACTTCGAGGAGACCGGCCACGTGGTCAGCGCCACCGACCCGCTGCTCGCCGACGAGGAACTGCTCGGCATCCTCCGCGACGCCCACCGGGAACTGGGCATCGGCTACGGGATCACGCACACGGAGGTCAAACTCACCACCCGCGGCCCGGTGATCATCGAGGTGAACGCCCGTCTCGGCGGCGACCTCATCCCCTACCTCGGCAGCCTCGCCACCGGCGTGGAGCCCGGGGAGCTGGCCGCGGAGCTGGCCGCCGGCGTCCGCCCCGAGTGGACCCCGGCCGAGTCCCGCACCGTCGGGATCCGCTTCCTGTACCCGCCGGAGAACGGCACGGTCCGCTCGGTCGACGTACCCGCCCCCTCGGACGTACCGGGGCTGCTGGAGACGAACGTGATGGTGGCGCCCGGGGTGAGGCTGCTGCTGCCGCCCGAGGGCTACCTCAGCCGGTACGCCAACCTGATCTGCGCCGGGGACGACTTCCCGAGCTGCGAGGAGTCCCTCGCCAAGGCGGCCGCTCTGACCACGATCGTCCTCGACAGCTGACCCGTCGGCTCAACGAAAACTGAAGGGAGGTGTGTGATGTCGACGAGGGTGACAGTAGTGGGCGGCGGAGTGATCGCCCTGCTCACGGCGGTCGAGTGCGTGCTCGACGGACACCGGGTCACGGTCGTGGACCAGGGCCCCATCCCGCACAGCAGAGCCACCTCTTTCGACCAGCACCGGATCCTGCGGGCCCTGCACCCGGCGGACCCGCGGACCACGGCGGCCGCACTGCGTGCGCACCGCCGCTGGGTCGAACTGGAGGAACTGTTCCTGACGCGGTTCTACGAGCAGGTCGGTTCGCTGACCGTCCTGCCGCCCGCGGCCGCGACGGACGCGGCGGCCATGCTCGCCGACGCCGGCGGCCACGCCAGGGAACTGACGGCGGCCGGCCTGGCCGACCGCTATCCGCACCTGCACGTGGGCGGCGGCCTCGGCGCGGTACTGGAGGACGAGGCGGGCGTACTGCTCGCCGAACGGGTCCTCGCCGCCTGCGTCGGCTGGCTGAAGTGGCAGCGGGGCATCGAGCTGATCGAGCACCGGGCCGTGACCGCCGTCGACGGCGAGAGCGGCAGCGTACGGCTGGTGGACGGGCAGGTGCTGCACAGCGACGCGGTGCTGGTGGCCGTGGGCCCCTGGTCCCGGGACCTGCTGCCGCCGAGCATCGCCGAGCGGCTGACCCTGTACCGGCAGTCCCTCCTCTACTGCCGGGTGCCCCGGCAGCAGTCGCAGGCCTGGGCGGCCACTCCGGCCATACCGGCCCTGGGCACCGAGGGCGGAGCCTGGCTGATCCCGCCGGTGGCGGGCACGGCACTCAAGCTGACTTCGGCCACCGCCTGCCGGGCGGTGGACGCGATCACCGACTACGCCACCGACCCGTACTGGCAGCGCAAGCTGGAGAAGGAGTTCGGGGACATCCTCCCCGGCTTCGGACCGGCCTGGGTCACCGCGGCCAAGGACGCCTACTACTCGGCCTTCTCGCCGACGGGCGGCCCGCTGCTGGTCGCCCTGGGCGGCGCGGGATTCGCGTACGCGGCCTGCGGTGGCACATCCTTCAAGTTCGCGCCGCTCATCGCGCGGTCGCTGGCCGACCGGATGACCGGCAGGAGTCCGTCGCCGATCGGCCTCGGGGCGCTCGACGGGCCACCGCTGGACGTCCACACCCCGCAGCTCGCGGGACTGTGAGCGGCGGCCGGATGAGCAAGGAGCGTGCCATGGCGACGGTGGACGACGTACGGCGGCTCGCGATGGGCCTGCCGAGGACCGAGGAGCACCTGATCCGGGACCGGGTGAAGTTCCGGATCGGCAGGATCGTCTACCTCGCCCTGTCCCGGGACGAGAGCGAACTCGGCTTCGCCTTCCCCAAGGAGGAGCGGTCGGCGCTGGTGGCCGCCGAGCCGGAGAAGTTCTTCCTGCCCCGGGAGTCCGATCTGCGCTTCCACTGGGCGCAGGCGCGCCTGGCGGCCCTGGACGTCGACGAGCTGACGGAGCTGGTCACCGAGGCCTGGCGGATGGTGGTGCCCGCCAAGGTCGCCCGCGCCCACCTGGACCCGCCGGCCGCGCCGCCGCTCCCGCCCGCGCCGTCCCTGGCCGAACTGAGGTCCTCGGCAGAGGTGTTCAACGGCTTCGCGGGCGTGGACCGCAGCTGGCAGGCGCTGCGCGAGGAGACCGGCGGCGCCCTCGACCTCTCCCTCGCCGCACACCGCAGCGCCCTGCACCGCTGGCTGAACTCCTGGGGCTGCCGCATCCGTTACCCGCGCGAGGGCGAGCCCGACACCTTCGGCGCGGGGCTCGCCGCATGGTGGGGGCGGCACAGCCTGGCGCACGCACCGCTGGCCCGGCTCACCCCGCGGGAGATCTCCCGGTTCGCCGCCGCCTACGAGGAGCTGGCGGCGCTGCCGATCGGCCGCCGCAGCCTCGGCCCGACCGCCGCGGCCAAGGCCCTGTACGCACTGCGGCCCGAGTCGGTCATGCCGTGGGACGCGGCGATCGCGCAGCGGCTGCACGGGGTCCGGGACGGGGCCGCCTTCGCCCGCCACCTGGAGCTCGGCCGGAGCTGGGCGCGTACGGTGCTGGAGCAGGGCGGCGGTCTCGGCGAGGCGGCCCTGTGCGCCGAGATCGGCCGGCCCGGGGTGTCCCTCGCCAAGATCCTCGACGAACACCTCTACGTCACGATCACCCACGCGGCCTGAGGCGGCCTACCTCGGCTGCCGCACGTGCGCCTGGCCCCGCGCCGCAGCGGGTGCGGGCGCGGCCGCCGGGTCCTCCTCCGTCGGGTCGGGCTGGGTCAGCGCGTACGCCCGGGCCATCGGCGTCAGCCCGTACTGCCCCGGCAGGTCGGAGTGGTCGAGCAGCCCCGCGTCGAGGAGCCGTTCGAGGAGGTCCTCCACCGGCTGCGCGGACCGCTCGACCAGCATGGCGAGCGCGTCCGCCGACTCGTACACCACGTTGTCCACGGAGGGCGGGTTGTCGGAGCCGGCGAACTGGCGCAGCATCAGCCGCGCCCACGGGGTCAGCAGCCGGTAGGCGCTGTCGAGGCGGTTGCTCAGCGCGTCGTCGCCGATCTGCAGCCGGGCCAGGAAGCGGCCGGATGCCCGCTGCCCGGCGCGCCCGTCGTGGCCGCCCGGCCCGCCCGGACCGTCCCCGAGCAGCTCGGACACGGAGTCCTGGAGCATCCATTCGGGGCGGGCCGCGATGCGCCGGCCGGCCAGGTTGAGCGCCAGCGGCAGGTCCCCGCAGGCGTCGGCGAGGCGCAGGCAGGCGCGCGGCTCGGTACCGACCCGGTCGCCGCCGAGAAGCTGCGCGAGCAGCTCCATGGACTCGTCGCGGTCCAGTGCGGGGAGCCGGATCCGGCCAATTCCGTCGAGGCCCAGTAGACGCGATCGGCTGGTGATGATGATGCGGCTCTCGGGCGCCGCGATGAGGAGTTCCCGGATCTGCCGCTCGTGCTGCACGCCGTCCAGCACCACCAGCAGCCGCCGCCGGTTCAGGAGCGACCGGTACAGGCCAATTCTCTGACCGGGATCGTTCGGGATCCGGTCGGCGGGGATGCCGAGTGCCTCCAGGAAACCGCCCGCGATTCCGGCGGCGTCCTTGCGGCCGTCGGCGGCCGGGTCGAGGTTCGCGTAGAGCTGCCCGTCGGGCAGGTTCACGGCGAGTTCGTGGGCGAGCCGCAGGGCGAAGGCCGTCTTGCCCACACCCACCTGACCGCTGATCACCAAGGGCGCCGCGGGGCGCTGCCCGCCGTACGAGGGGGCGGTCAGGGCCCGCGCCCGCTGCAGCAGCTCACGCCGTCCCACCAGGGGATGAGCCTCCATCGGCAGCTGTGAGGGGGGCGGCAGCACGGCGCGTACGTCGGCCGCGCGCAGCTCGTTCTCCTGGTGCTGCTGCACGGCTTTGACCGCCGGACGGGCGGTTCCGTCGTCCCCGTCGGCCCGTGCCGCCTCGTGCCAGCGGCGCTCCCAGGTGGCGCGGTCACCGCCGCAGGCCTCGGCGAAGGCGAGGGCCACCTGCAGCGTCGGGAGGCGGTAGCCGGCGGCCGCGTCGGAGAGCACGGACGCGGAGAACATGGCCCGGGTGGCCATGTCGCGGTAGCCGGGACTGCCGGCCGCGGTCCGCAGCCTGCGCAACTCCCGGGCGAACGCGGTGACTGGTCCGGCATCGGGGGCCAGTGGTCTCTCCAGTCTTCCCACAGCCTGCTCCTTCGGTACTCGCTCCGTGTGCTGCCTGCTCCGGGCCGCCCATGAACTGTCCGTGTCGGCCTTCCTGATCTGCTACCGGATGCTTACCGCCTGCTAGGAGGAACCCCTATGATCCGGTTGACATGGCCTGGCCAGGGGCCTTGTTCTTTGGGGGTGGATGTCCGATGCCGGGGGCGGATGCGGAGTCCGGGGAGAGACGAAGCGTGGATCCTGCGGGGGGCAGGCTGCGCTTCAACGTGCTCGGATCGCTTGAGGGATGGTTCGGAGAAGTACGGCTGAGGCTGGGGGGAGCGATCCAGGAACGGGTCCTGTGCGTCCTGCTGCTCGAAGCCGGCCGGGTGGTGCCCGTGGCCCGCCTCGTCGAGGCGACCTGGGAGAAGGACCCGCCGGTGACCGCGGCGCACCAGGTCCGCAAGGCCGTCGCCGACCTGCGGCGGCGCATACCCACCGGCACCGAGGTGATCGCCACCGACGGGCCGGGATACCGCGTGGTGGTGGCGGACGACCAAGTCGACCTCCTGGAGTTCGACGCCCTGACCAGGGCGGCGGGCCAGGCACTGCGGGAAGGCGGGCAGGCCGCGGCCGCCGAGGCGCTGCGGGCCGCCCTCGCGCTGTGGCGGGGACCGGTCCTGTCCGGCACCGGCGGACCGGTGATCGAGGCCGCGGCGACCGCGCTGGACGAGCGCCGGCTGGCCGCCGCCGAGCAGTTCTTCGACCTGTGCCTCGCACTGGGCGAGAGCGGTGAGCTCATCCCGGGCCTGCGTGCGCTGATCACCCAGCACCCGCTGCGGGAGACGCTGCGCGGCCAGCTGATGCTCGCCCTGTACCGCTCCGGGCGGCAGGCCGAGGCGCTCAGGGAGTACGGAGAGGTCCGCGAGCTGCTCGTGGAAGAGCTCGGGATCGACCCGGGCCCCCGGCTGGCCAGGCTGTACGAGGCGATCCTGCGGGACAGCCCCGAGCTGGCCGCGCCCGAACGGCCGGCGCCGGTGACCGTGGCGCCCGTACGCCCGGCGTCCGGGCCGGCGGCCCCCGTGGAGCCGCTGTCCGATCCGGCCGGGCCCCGGGCCGCGGTGCCACAGGGCGCGGCGCCCCAGGCCCCGGCCGGCACGGAACCGGACCGGGAAGGGGAGCCGGGAACGCGCACCGGGCCGGCCGACGCCCCGTGCACCCTGCCGAACGACCTGCCGGACTTCACCGGACGCGCCAAGGAACTGGCCGAGCTCTTCGACTTCGTGCAGGACGAGGGCCGGGGCAGCGAGCGCTACGCCCGGATCGTGGCCATCGACGGCATGGGCGGGATGGGCAAGACCACCTTGGCCGTGCGCGCCGCGCACCGGCTGGCCGACCGGTATCCCGACGGGCAGCTCCACATAGACCTGCACGGATTCACCCCGGGCCGGGAGCCCGTGACGCCCACCGCCGCGCTCGACAGCCTGCTGCGGACCCTCGGTACCCCGGGCGACCGGATTCCCGAGGACCTGGAGGGGCGCACCGCCCTGTGGCGGTCGAAGCTGGACGGCCGCCGGATGCTGCTCCTGTTCGACAACGCGGTCGACGCGGCGCAGATCAGGCCCCTGCTGCCGGCCTCGCCCGGCTGTCTCGCCCTGATCACCAGCCGCGGGCGGCTGCTGGACCTCGACGGCGTCGAGTGGGTGTCCATCGGGATGATGGAACCCGAGGACAGCACCAGCCTGATGGCGGAGACCCTCGGTACCACCCGGGTGGCCGCCGAGCCGGCGGCCTCCGCCGAACTGGCCGAGCTGTGCGGGCACCTGCCGCTGGCGCTGCGGATAGCGACCGCCCGGCTGCGCAACAGGCCGCGCTGGACGGTGCGTTATCTGGTCGAGCGGCTGCGCGACGAGAAACGCCGGATGGACGAGCTGAGTTCGGGAGAGCGCAGCGTCGCGGCGACCCTCCGGCTGTCGTACCTGGCGATGGACGAGGAGTACCGGACAGCGTTCCGCATCCTCAGCCTGTACCCGTGCGCCGGGACGGACGTCCATTCGGCAGCGGCGCTCCTCGGCACGACCGTCCGGGACGCCGAGGACGCCCTGGAATTCCTGCTCGACGTCCACCTGGTCCAGCAGCCCGACATCGGCCTCTACACCTTCCACGACCTGGTGCGCAGTTTCGCCCAGAGCCTGCGGGGGCCGGCGACGGCGGACGACGACGCGGCGGCGGTCGAGCGGCTGCTCGGCTACTACCTGACGGCGTCGAACAAGGCCTGTGAAGTGCTCTTCCCGGGGCGGGAGCGCCGGCCCACCGGCATCGCGCCCTACCAGGGCGAACTTCCGTCCCTCAGGGACGCCGAGCAGGCCGTGCGGTGGTTCGACCGCGAGCAGGCCGGACTGCTGGCGGCCGTGTCGCTCGCCGAGCGGTGCGGCCACGACCGGTACGCGGCCTGCCTGAGCCGCAATGTGGGCTTCCACCTGCACACGCACGGACAGCTCGACGAGTTCTGGAGCGTCGGGCACCTCGCGGTGGCCGCCGCCCGCCGGCTCGACGATCCGGCGCTTCTCGGCATCAGCCTGGCCAATCTGGGCGCGGCCTGCTGGAAGCTGGGCCGCTTCGAGGAAGGGCTGGAGGTGGCCGCGGAGGCGCGCGACACGGCGATCCGCGCCGGGGACCGGCACACCGAGGCGCACAGCGAATCGACCCTCGGGCTGCTGATGTCGATGCTCGGGAGGTACGGGGAGGCCCTCCCGCTCCTGGAGCGGTCCGTGGCCGTGGCCCGCGAACTGGGCAATCTGCGGGCGGAGTCGGAGAGTCTGACGACCCTCAGCACGCTGTACGAGAGGTGGGGGCGCTATCCGGAGGCGGCCGCCGCCGCCCGCCGGGCGATCGAGATCGACCGCGGCCTCGGCTACCGCGGCAACGAGATCGTGGCCCTGACCGATCTGGCCTTCGCGCAGGTGGGCCTCGGCGAGTTCGCGGACGCGGACGCCAGTCTCAAGCGCGCCCGCGACTTGTGCGACGAGACCAGATCGCCCGGCGACGTCGCCCTGCTGCTCGCGCTGTCCGCGCAGGTCGCGCACGAGCGGGGCGACGGGCCTCAGGCGCGCGCGTTCGCCGAGCGCTCCCTGGTCCTCGGCCGCACCAGCGGCGCGCCGATCCGGCTCGCGAAGGTCGAGAACGTCCTCGGCCGGCTCCACCTGCTGTGGGGGGAGCACGAGGTGGCCCTGGCCCTGCACGCACACGCCCACAAGATCGCGGAGCCGATGAGCTTCCGTGCCGAGGAGGCGTCCGGACTGGTGGGCATGGCCCGTGCGGCCGAGGCGCTCGGGGACGCCCCGGCCGCGGCCGGACACCGCGCGGCCGCCGAGGAGTTATTCGCCTTCATGAGCCTGCCGGCGCACCGCCGGACGTACTGAGCGCGCACGGGGAAGTGCCCCGCACCGGAACCCGGTGCGGGGCACTTCCCCGTACGGGGCGGGCGGCGGGTCTACCGGGGGGACGGGACCGGGGTCGGGGCCGGGGAGGCGACACCCGGACCCTTGTCGTCCGCCAGCACCTGGTAGCCGGAGGGCTGGCCGGCGTCCACCGGGCTGCTGACCGTCACACCGACTCCGATCGCCAGAGCTGCCGCGATGATCCCGATCAGTCCAGCCAGCTTGCTGCGCATGTGTGGAACCCCCTGGTGTGTACCCGGTGCGGCTCCCGTGTGCTGCGGTGGCCGCTCTCGACAAGACAAAGACTGGCCGCAGCCCTTACCGGTCCGTTCCCCTCTCGATACCGCTCGTGACCGTGGCGCGGGAACGGCCGGTACCGTGCCGTTCCCGGTCCGGTTCCGTGGCCGCCGCGATACGCGAGCCCCGCGCGCTGACCAGCACGTCCGTCCGCGTGGTGCCCGATTCGTACCCGGCCAGATCCAGCAGGGCCCGTACCGTCGCGCGGATCCCGGCCTGCTCCGCGTCGTGGAGCGGCGCCGCCGTTCCCTCGGGAGCGATGTCCGCGACCAGGTGCATACCGTCGACGGTCAGCGTCTCCACCCTGAACTTCGCTCCCGTCAAGAGCTCTTCGACGAGATAGGGAGCCGAGTGCCGGGCGGTGACCGCCTGTTCGGCCCACCGGGCCAGTGCGGGCCGGTCGTGCACCGGAACGGTCCACCAACACCCGGACTTGTCGGCCGACTTGATGACCACGGGCAGGGGGAATTCCTCCGCCAGCGAGCACGCCTCCGTGATGGAGCGGGCCTCCTCGGCACGTACCGCGGAGGTCCGGCTCTCGTTGAGGATCCGCCGGATCGTCAACGCGTCCGGCAGCCCGCGGGCCGGCTTCCCGCGGCTGTCGGACAACTCCCGCAGCACCTCCTCGGCGGCGGCCGCGGCTCCGCTGCCGAGACCCCTTTCGAGATCGCTCGAGAGGTAGAGGATCTGCCCGATCCCGTGTTCGGCGACCGTGTCCGTCAGCAGGGCGCGCAGCGCGTCCGGGTCCTCGAAGTCCACGCGCAGGAGCCGCTGCGGGGGCAGCTCCGCGGGAAGCCGCGCGTCCGGTGGGCGGGGTACGGGATCGGACACCACCCAGACGTCCAGGCCCGCCACGACCGCGGCGCTCACGAGCCCGGGTCCGGGCCTGACCAGCACTACCCGCTCCGCAGCCTGTCTGATGATCACAGAAATCTCCTCCATCGTGTCCCACGATGGTGGCGCCGGGCCTTCCCGGTCCCTTCCCGACACGTTCCCTTCCGGGCCCTGACCTGGTGCGCGCGTCCCCCGGACGGCTCCGTCGCAGGGCCGCGGGGCGCCCGGTGCAGGACAGTGGAAGGAGGTACCGATCCCGGGGGGCAGCATCACGCCGGAGGCGTACAGACATGGGACTCTTCGACTTCCTGAAGTCCGACAAGAAGAAGGCGCACGACGCCGCCGAGAAGGCGGCGGACCAGGTGCAGCAGCAGGCGGGCGAGGGCAGGAGGCCCCCTTCGGGTTCGGCGGCCGACGCCGCCTCGGCCACCCGGGCCACCGCCGAGCGCATGGCGGCGGCCGCGCCGCCCAGGCACGTCCCCGCGACCCCGACCCCGACCCCCACGTCCGCCGCGCACAAGGCCGTGCCCGCCGCCCCCAAGCCGACCGTGATGCCGAAGCCCTCGGCCTCCGCCGCCGCCGCGCCGGGCGCCATGCACACGCCCACCCCGCACTCGGCCGCGCACAAGGCGGTACCGGCGGCCCCGACGCGGGGGCCCGGGTCCACCGCCAAGAAGCGCACGTACACCGTCAAGGCCGGCGACTCGCTCCCCGCGATCGCCCGTCACGAGCTCGGCAACGAGGCCCGCTGGCGTGAGCTCTACGCGATGAACCGGGGTGCCGTCGGCGCCAACCCCGACCTCATCCGCCCCGGCACGGTCCTCACCCTCCCCGGCTGACGCCCCGCGGACGCGGAAGGGGCCCGGATCCCGTCACCGGGATCCGGGCCCCTTCGCGTGCGCCGATCAGAGCTGCTTGTCGTCGGGGCCCGACTCGGCCTCGCGCTCCTTCTCCGCCAGCTCCTCGTCGAAGGCGGTCGGCGCCGCGTCGCGCGCCGACAGCTCGGTGGCCGTCGGCGGTTCGACGAGCCAGTCCGGATTCGACTGCTGGTCCCACCACCGCCACACCGCGTAGGCGGCGCACGCCAGTACGCCGACCAGTGCGACACCGCGCAGGATCTTCCCGTTGCGCGCGTGCCGCTCGCGGCGCCGTACGAGCTTCTGTACTTCCTTGGCCGTCACCTGGCCGCGCAGCGCCGCGAGGGCCGCCGTCGACCGGGACGCGGCCTCCTCGGCCACCGGAGTGGCGGCCGCGATCGCGCTCTCGATCTTCGGCTGGGTGTATTCGGCGGCCTGCCGCGCCGCCTGGCGCGCCTGTGTCGCCGCCCGGTCGACGGGGGGCGGCACATGGGCCCGCGCCGCCTTGAGCCGGGGTTGCAGATGGCAGTCGTAGGTCGTACGGGCGTGCTGGGCGGCGCTGGTCGCCGCGTACGACATCTTGGGTGCCAGCCGCTCGTTCGCTTCCTGGGCGTAGTGCACCGCGGCTTCCCTGGCGGATTCCGCGTACGGTGCCACCACTTCCGTCGCGTGCCGCACACTCTCCCTGGCGCTCTCGGCTGCCAGGCGCATGCTCTCCTTGCCGGTCACGGGATCCTCCTCCTCGGTGGCGGACACAGTTCACCTTTCCACCCTTTGTCGGATCATGCCTGCCATATCGCTGACGGGCATGCGTGACAGGGCATACGGGTGGAGGATTTCAGTGCCGCGGAGCGCTCCGTGCGACCATCTGGACCGACAGTGATGACTATGGAAGGCAGATCCGTGGCCGAGAAGCTCTACGCCACCCTGAAGACGACCCACGGCGACATCGAGATCGAGCTGCTGGAGAACTTCGCTCCGAAGACCGTGCGGAACTTCGTCGAGCTCGCCACGGGCGCCCGGGAATGGACCCGCCCCACCGACGGCCAGAAGACCACGGACCCGCTGTACGACGGCACCGTCTTCCACCGTGTCATCAGCGGCTTCATGATCCAGGGCGGCGACCCGCTCGGCAACGGCACCGGCGGCCCCGGCTACCGGTTCGCGGACGAGTTCCACCCCGACCTGGCCTTCACCAAGCCGTTCCTGCTCGCCATGGCCAACGCGGGCCCGGGCACCAACGGCTCGCAGTTCTTCATCACCGTCGCGCCCACCGCCTGGCTGACGCGCAAGCACACCATCTTCGGCGAGGTCACCGACCCGGCCAGCCAGAAGGTCGTGCAGGCCATCGCCGGCGGCGCCACCAACCCGCGCACCGAGCGCCCCCTGGACGACGTGATCATCCAGTCCGTGGTCGTCGAGCGGCGCTGACGCCGGGAACCTTTCGGCCCCGCCCGTCCGTACTGGATACGTACCGGACCGGCGGGGCGCCCCCCTGCCCCGCCGCTGACCTAGGGAACCGATGGACACCGACCGTCTGCCGGGCTGCTACCGCCACCCGGACCGCGACACGGGGATCAGCTGCACCCGCTGCGAGCGCCCCATCTGCCCCGAGTGCATGATCAGTGCCTCGGTCGGCTTCCAGTGTCCCGAGTGCGTCCGCGCGGGCTCCGGCACCGGGCACCACCCGACCGCGAACGCGCCGCGCACCGTCGCGGGCGGGGTGGTCGCCGCCGATCCCCACCTGGTCACCAAGATCCTCATCGGGATCAACGTCCTGGTGTTCCTGGCGGCGCTCGCCGACCCGGCGCTCGCCGTCCAGCTGGAGCTGATCGGCGGCCGGTACCGGGAGTACCTCGGCGGCCCGGTCCACGGGGTCGCCACGGGCGAGTACCACCGGCTGCTGACCTCGGTGTTCCTGCACGTCCAGTGGTGGCACATCATCAGCAACATGATCGCCCTGTGGGTGATCGGCGGCCCGCTGGAGGCGGCGCTGGGCCGGGTCCGCTATCTCGCGGTCTTCCTGCTCTCGGGCCTCGGCGGCAGCGCGCTCGTCTATCTGCTGAGCGAGCCGTACGTGCCGACCCTCGGCGCCTCGGGCGCAGTCTTCGGCCTGCTCGGCGCCACCGTCGTGCTGGCGAAGCGGCTGCGGTACGAGATGCGGCCGGTGATCGTCATGGTCGTGCTGATGCTGGTGCTGACCTTCGTACCGCTCGGGGGCGCGCTCACGGTGTCCTGGCAGGCCCACGTGGGCGGCCTGGTCACCGGAGCGCTGGTGGGTCTGGGCATGCTCATGCCGCCTGCCGGCCGCCATCGCGCACTCGTCCAGTGGGGCACCTGCGCGGTGGTTTTCCTGCTGGTCGCGATGGTGATTCTGATCCGCACCGCGGAACTCACCTGATCACACCGGCGTCAACTCTCCACAGAGTTATCCACAGATCTTCTGTCTTTTCCTCAGGTGTGGATGACGCTGTGGATAACTCATGGGGAGAGCTTCCATCAGGGGCTGTCGGGTGCTACTTCCACTGCGTGGATACGCCGAATCCGGCAGCGATAAAGCCGAAACCGACTACAATGTTCCAATTGCCCAGAGCCTCGATCGGCAGCTGGGTCTCGGTCACGTAGAAAATGACGATCCACGCGAGTCCGATCAGGAAGAACGCCAGCATGACCGGGGCGACCCAGCTGCGATTCGTGAGCCGGATGCTCTGCGGCTGCCGGGTCGGCGGCGGCGTGTAGTCGTCCTTCTTGCGGATACGTGACTTCGGCACGAGGGGCTCTCCTGTCGATGCGCTGGGGACCTTGCCTGCCCCGGGCGTCCGTTAGCGTAGTGGACCTGTGGCGTTGAAGGAGAAGGGTACGTTGAGCAATTCAGACGACTCCTCCGCGGGTCCCCGTCGCCGGGCCAGGCCGGTCCGGCTGCTGACGGCCGCCGTCTTCGCCCTGGCCGGGCTGCTCTTCGTCACCAGTTTCAACACCTCCAAGGGTACGAACATCCGGACGGACGCCTCGCTCCTGAAGCTGTCGGACCTCATCCAGGAGCGCAGCCAGGACAACGCCGCGCTGGAGCAGAGCACCGCGGCCGTACGCGGCCGGGTGGACGCCCTCGCCGAGCGTGACGACGGCAGCACCAAGGCCGAGGACGCCAGGCTGGCCGCCCTGCGCGCCGCCTCCGGCACCGAGGAACTGACCGGCAAGGGCCTGACCGTCACCCTGAACGACGCCCCGCCGAACGCCACCGCCCGCATCCCCAACGTGCCCGAGCCGCAGCCCAACGACCTGGTGATCCACCAGCAGGACCTGCAGGCCGTGGTCAACGCCCTCTGGCACGGCGGTGCCCAGGGCATCCAGGTCATGGACCAGCGGCTGATCTCCACCAGCGCGGTGCGCTGCGTGGGCAACACCCTGATCCTCCAGGGCCGGGTCTACTCGCCGCCGTACAAGATCTCGGCGGTCGGCGACCCGGGCGCGTTGAAGAAGGCCCTCGCCGCCTCTCCGGCCCTGCAGAACTACCAGCTGTACGTGAACGCGTACGGGCTCGGCTGGAAAGTGGACGAGCACAAGGCGCTGACACTTCCCGGCTACTCCGGCACAGTGGACCTCCACTATGCGAAGCCGGTGGCGCCCACCCCGTGATCGGGTCCGTCCTGACGTCGTACTGCGCCTGGTGGTACGGACGTTCAGCGAGGTGTGCCTGACCGCGGGCACCGTGATCCTGCTCTTCGTCGCCTACGTCCTGCTGTGGACCGGGGTCAAGGCCGACCGGGCCATGGCCGGGGAGATGGACCGGATGCGCGACCACTGGGCGGCCGCCCCGGCCGCGGCCCCCGCCACGTCGCCGGCGCCGGCACCCGCGCAGACCCCGTCGGCGCCCCCGCCGCCGCCCGCGCAGCCCGAGCGCCACCCCGCCGGCCGGGCCTTCGCCGAGATGTACGTCCCGCGCTTCGGCCCGGACTGGGTCAAGCCCGTCCTGGAGGGAACCGACCCCGAACTGCTGAAGAAGGGGCTCGGCCACTACGCCGCCACCGCCCCCCTCGGCGCCGTCGGGAACTTCTCGGTGGCCGGCCACCGGCGCACCTACGGGGACCCCTTCAAGGACTTCCCGCGGCTGCGCCCGGGCGACGAGGTGATCCTCAAGGACGCGGGCACCTGGTACACGTACACGCTCCGCTCCGCGCCCCTGCGCACCGTGCCCACCGACGTCGCCGTGGTCGACCCGGTCCCGGAGAAGTCACCGTTCCGGGCACCCGGCCGCTATCTGACGCTGACGACCTGCGATCCGGAATGGGGTCACAGCCACCGGCTGGTCGTCTGGGCGGAGCTGACCGGGACCCTCCCCGTGTCCCAGGGGCGTCCGGAGGGTTTGTCCGGGTGACCCACCCTTTCGGGCCGCTGCCTTTAGTCTGTTCGCGTACCGCCCCCGCGGTGCGTTGAACGAACGTGGACGAAAAGGAATCAGGCGGCATGTACGGCTGGATCTGGCGGCACCTGCCCGGAAACGCGTGGGTACGCGCGCTGATCTCGCTCGTACTGGTCCTCGCGGTGGTCTTCGTGCTGTTCCAGTACGTCTTCCCGTGGGCCGAGCCGCTTCTTCCGTTCAACGATGTGACGGTGGACGAGGGATCGGGAGCCACTCCGTGAGCGCGCGCATTCTGGTTGTGGACAACTACGACAGCTTTGTCTTCAACCTGGTCCAGTACCTCTACCAGCTCGGTGCCGAATGCGAGGTGCTGCGCAACGACGAGGTCGAGCTCTCGCACGCACAGGACGGCTTCGACGGCGTGCTGCTGTCCCCCGGCCCCGGTACGCCGGAGGAGGCGGGCGTCTGCATCGACATGGTCCGCCACTGCGCGCGCACGGCCGTCCCCGTCTTCGGCGTGTGCCTCGGCATGCAGTCGATGGCGGTCGCCTACGGAGGCGTCGTGGGCCGGGCCCCCGAGCTGCTGCACGGCAAGACCTCACCCGTGATCCACGAGGGGCTCGGCGTGTTCGAAGGACTGCCGTCGCCGTTCACCGCGACCCGCTACCACTCCCTCGCCGCCGAGCCCGCGACCCTGCCGGACGCGCTGGAGGTCACGGCGCGGACCGAGGACGGGATCATCATGGGCCTGCGCCACCGGGAGCACGACGTGGAGGGCGTGCAGTTCCACCCCGAGTCCGTGCTGACCGAATGGGGCCACCGGATGCTCGCCAACTGGCTGGTGCGGTGTGGTGACGCGGGTGCCGTGGAGCGCTCGGCGGGGCTGGCCCCGGTGGTGGGCAAGGCCGTCGCGTGACCGCGGTCGCGCCGTCCGCGCCCACGCAGGGCCGGGCCGCGCGACGCAGGGCCGCTCAGGAGGCCGCGAAACAGGCCGCCCGGCGCAGCCGCAGGCGGGGCGGCCGGCGGCGCAGGCGGCCGGCCTCGGGCGGCCCGGTGGTCATCGCGAGCAGGCTGGGCGGAGAGCTGTTCATCACGCTGGGCCTGGTGATGCTGCTGTTCGTCGCCTACCAGCTCTGGTACACGAACCTGCTGGCCGAGCGGGTGGCGAACGGCGCCGCCGGCTCCCTGCGCCAGACCTGGGAGCGGGACCCCGGCACCTCCGGGGCCGCCGCACCACCCGTGACGGCCTTCGAACCCGGCCAGGGCTTCGCGATCCTCCACATCCCGAAGCTGGACGTGAAGGTCCCGGTGGCGGAAGGCATCAGCAAGCCCAAGGTGCTGGACAAGGGCATGGTCGGGCACTACGGCGAAGGCGCGCTGAAGACGGCGATGCCCGCCGACAAGCAGGGCAACTTCGCGGTCGCCGGACACCGCAACACCCACGGCGAGCCGTTCCGCTACATCAACCGGCTGGTGCCCGGGGACCCCGTCGTGGTCGAGACCCGGGACGCCTACTACACGTACGAGACGACCTCGTCGCTCGCGCAGACACCGCCGACGAACGTGGCGGTGATCAAGCCCGTGCCGGAGGGGTCGGGATTCACATCCGAGGGCCGGTACATCACGCTGACCACCTGCACCCCGGAGTTCACCAGCACCTACCGGATGATCGTATGGGGCAGGATGACCGAGGAACGCCCCCGCAGCCAGGGTCCGCCGCCCGCGCTGACCAGTTAAGGACGAATCAGCAGTGTCTCGTGCCCGCCGCCGCGCCGCGGCCCCGCCCGCCGGCAACCGCAGTGTGCTCGCCGGATTCCTGAGTCTGCTGGGCGAGGTCCTGATCACCGTGGGCCTGGTGCTGGGCCTGTTCGTGGCCTACTCGCTCTGGTGGACGAACGTGCTCGCGGACCGGCAGGCGTCGGCGCGCGGCGACGAGATCCGCCAGCAGTGGCAGGCCCCCGAGCAGGCCGCGGGGCCCGGGGCGCTGGACACCCGGGGAGGGGCCGGCTTCCTGCACGTACCGGCGATGAGGAACGGCGAGGTGCTCGTCAAGGCGGGGACCGACCCGGACACCCTCGACGACGGCGTGGCCGGCTACTACACGGAGCCGGTGAAGTCGGCGCTGCCGTGGGACGAGAAGGGCAACTTCGCGCTGGCCGCGCACCGGGACGGCCACGGGGCGAAGTTCCACAACATCGACAAGGTGAAGAACGGCGACGCGATCGTCTTCGAGACCCGCGACACCTGGTACGTCTACAAGGTCTTCGCGGAGCTGCGCCAGACCTCGAAGTACAACACCGACGTGATCAACGCGGTCCCCAAGGACTCGGGGAAGACCGCCCCCGGCCGGTACATCACGCTCACCACCTGCACGCCGGTCTACACCTCGAAGTACCGGTACATCGTGTGGGGCGAGCTGGTCCGGACGGAGAAGGTGGACGCGAAGCGGACCCCGCCGGCCGAACTGCGCTGAGCGCCCGGCGGACCGGAGCGGACCCTGGGGCCATCAGGCCCCCAGAAGGCCCCTGTGGGCGTCGCTGACGCCTCCTGAGCCCCACGTGGCCCACGCGTCCCGGATGCGGCCGCAGGCGGCCGTACAGCGGCGGGACGCACAAAGGTCCGGCCTCCCTCCCGGGAACGGGAGGGAGGCCGGACCTCTTCACTGTGCCGGTGGCCGCGCCGGCGACCCGGTCAGCGGTTGTCGCCCAGGCCGCCGAAGCCGCCGCCGTTGTTGTTGCCGCCCTGCTGCTGGCCGCCGCCGCCGAAGGCGATGACGTTCACCGTCTGGCCCGTCTGGACCGGGGTGCCCGGCTGCGGGTCGGTGGTCACGACGATCGCGTTGCCGTCCGTCGAGCCGGTGACGACGCCGAGCCGCAGGTTGGCGCGCCGCAGCTCTTCCTTGTACTGGTCCACGGTGCGGCCGGCGAAGTTGGGCACCGTGGTCTGCGCCGAGGCCTTGGCGATGCTGATGTTCACCGTCTTGCCCACCTCGAGCTGCTGGCCCGCCGCGAACTGCTGATCGACGACCGTGCCCGGTACGGCTCCGGGCGACTCGGTCTCCGTCACGCTGCCGAGCCGGAGCTTGGCGTCGGTGAGTGCCTTGACCGCCTCGTCCTTCTTCTTGCCCCTGAGCTCCGGCACGTCGGCCTTGGAGATCTCCTTGGCGACGGTCAGCGTGACGACGCTGTTCCGCTCCGCTTCGCCGCCGTTCGGGGTCTGCTCGAGGACGGTTCCGGCGGCGCGCTCGGACTCCTGGGGCTTGCGGTCGACCTGCAGCCCCTTCTCCTTGAGCAGCTTCTCCGCGTCCTCGAACTTGAGGTTGACCACGCTGGGGACCGCCACCTTGGGCGCGCCCGTGGAGATCGTCACCGTGACGGGCGAGCCCTCGTCGACCTTGGTGTCGGCCGCGGGGTCCTGCTTGCAGACGTTGCCCTTGGGCTGGTCGTCGCAGGGTGCGTCGGGGCCCTTGACCACCTTGAGGCCGACGTTGTTGCCGCTCTTCTGCGCCTGGTCGAAGGTCTGGCCGATGAGCTTGGGCACGGCGGGCCGGTTGTCGGCGCTCTCGCCGAAGAGGGAGCGGCCGATGAGGATCGCGCCGACCAGGACGAGGATGCCCGCCGCGACGAGCAGGACGGTGGACGCCTTGCTCTTCTTCTGGCCGCGGTTCCCGCCCTGGTCGTAGCCGCCGTGGCCCTGGTCGCCGTAGCCGTATCCGCCGTCGCCCGGGGGCATGGGCGCCATCATCGCCGTCTGACCGCCGGGGTCGGTGGCGCGCAGGGCGGTGGTGGGCTGGTCGTAGCCCGGGTGTCCGTAGCCGTGCCCCGGGTCGGGGTAGCCGTAGCCGCCGGCCGCACCCATGGTCGCGGCGGCGGCGACGGGCTGGCCGTCGAGGCAGGCCTCGATGTCGGCACGCATCTCGTCGGCCGACTGGTAGCGGTAGTCGGGGTCCTTGACCAGTGCCTTGAGGACGATGGCGTCCATCTCGGGCGTGATCTCGGGATCGAAGTTCGACGGCGGCTGCGGCTCTTCCCGTACGTGCTGGTAGGCGACGGCCACGGGGGAGTCACCGACGAACGGGGGCCGGACGCTGAGCAGCTCGTAGAGCAGGCAGCCCGCGGAGTAGAGGTCGGAACGCGCGTCGACCTGCTCGCCCTTGGCCTGCTCGGGCGAGAGGTACTGGGCGGTGCCGATGACGGCGGCCGTCTGCGTCATGGTCATGCCGGAGTCGCCCATGGCGCGGGCGATGCCGAAGTCCATGACCTTGACCTGGCCGGTGCGGGTCAGCATCACGTTGGCGGGCTTGATGTCGCGGTGCACGATGCCGGCGCGGTGCGAGTACTCCAGGGCCTGGAGGATGCCGATGCACATCTCCAGCGTGCGCTCGGGCAGCAGCTTGCGGCCCGAGTGCAGCAGCTCGCGCAGCGTCGAACCGTCGACGTACTCCATCACGATGTACGGGATGGAGATGTTGTCGACGTAGTCCTCGCCGGTGTCGTAGACCGCGACGATCGCCGGATGGTTCAGCGACGCGGCCGACTGGGCCTCGCGCCGGAACCGGGCCTGGAAGGACGGGTCACGGGCGAGGTCGGCGCGCAGGGTCTTGACGGCGACGGTACGGCCGAGCCGGGTGTCGTGAGCGAGGTAGACCTCGGCCATGCCACCACGGCCGAGCACGTGGCTCAGCTCGTACCGGCCGCCGAGGCGACGCGGCTCTTCCATAACGTTGCAGCCCTCTCCGTCAGTCCCGACCGCACCTGTGTGTGGTCCGGCGGTGTGCTGTTCGCGCAAAGGCTACCGGCCGATCGTCCGTGATCGGTTCGTGGCCACAGGCTGATACTGGACCGGTACCGTACGCGCGGACGCGGCGGAATTCTGTGATGTGAGTCACTGAACTCCGGTCCGTCGTCCCTCGGTCACCCCTGGCTGTTCAGTACCGCCTGCATGACCGCCTTGGCGACGGGAGCGGCCAGGCCGCCACCGCTGATGTCCTCACGGTCCGCCTCGCTGTCCTCGATCACGACGGCGACGGCGACGGGCGAGGTCTTGTCCGGGGTCTCGGCGTAGGAGATGAACCAGGCGTAGGGGCGCTTCTTGTTGCCCTCGCCGTGCTGCGCCGTACCGGTCTTGCCGCCGACCGTGACGCCCTTCATCTTGGCCTTGCCGCCGGTGCCGTTCTCGACGACGTTGACCATCATCTGCTGCACCTTCTCCGCGTTGGCGGCGGAGAGCGGCCGGCTCATCTCCTGCGGCTCGTGCTTCTCGATGATGTCCAGGTTGGGGGCCGTGAGATTGTCCACCATGTACGGCTTCATCAGCTTGCCGTCGTTGGCGATCGCGGCGGTGACCATGGCCATCTGGAGCGGGGTGGCGGCGGTGTTGAACTGCCCGATGGAGCTCTGGGCGTTGCCGTCCTTGCCCATCTTCTTGTCGTAGATGCTGGCGAACGCGCGGACCGGGATGTCGATCTTGTCGTTGTTGAAGCCGAACTTCTCCGAGGTCTCCACCATCTTGTCGCGGGTGACCTTGTCGCCCATGTTCGCGAAGACGGAGTTGCAGGAGATCTCGAGGGCCTTGTTCAGGCTGGCCTTCTCGCAGCCCTGGGCGTGGTTGACCATCACGGTCTTGGTGCCCGGCAGGAAGTACGGCTCGGGGGTGTCCGTGGCGGCGTTGATGTCCTGGACGACGCCGTGTTCGAGGGCGGCGGCCGCGGTGACCACCTTGAACGTGGAGCCCGGCGGGTACGTCTCGCGCAGGGCGCGGTTGACGAGGTTCTTGTCCTCGCTGTCCTTCAGCTCGTTCCAGGCCTTCCCGTCGTCCTTGGAGTTGCCCGCGAAGCGCGACGGGTCGTACGAGGGCGTGGAGACCAGGGCCAGGATGGCGCCGGTGCGCGGGTCGATGGCCGCGACGGCGCCCTTCTTCGTGCCCAGCGCCTCGAAGGCGGCCTTCTGGGCATCGGGGTTCAGCGTGGTGACGACGTTGCCGCCCTGCTTCTTCTCCCCGGTGAACATGCCGATGGTGCGGTCGAAGAACAGCCGGTCGTCGTTGCCGGTGAGGATGCCGTCCTCGAGGGATTCCAGCTGGGTGGAGCCGAAGGCCTGCGAGGCGTAACCGGTGACGGGAGCCCAGAGCTCGCCGTTGGTGTAGGTCCGCTTGTACTTGTAGTCGCTGCCGTCGGTCACCTTGGAACCGGTGATCGGCTCGCCCTTGACGATGATGTTGCCGCGCTCGGTCGCGTACTGGGCGATCTGGACCCGGCGGTTCTCCTTGCGGGTGCTGAGCTCCTCGGCCTGCACGTACTGCAGCCAGTTGGTGCGGATCAGCAGGGCGAGGACGAGCAGCCCGCAGAACAGCGAGATGCGGCGCAGGGGCTTGTTCATGACGGACGGACCACCTGGGTCATCTCGGAGTCGGGGGACGGGGCGGGGGCCGGTGCGGGGCGGCGTGCGGTGTCGCTGATCCGGATGAGGATGGCGATGAGGATCCAGTTCGCGAGGACGGAGGAACCGCCGGACGCGAGGAAGGGCATCGTCATGCCGGTGAGGGGGATGAGGCCCATGACGCCGCCGGCGACCACGAAGATCTGGAGCGCGAAGGCGCCGGAGAGGCCGATGGCGAAGAGCTTGCCGAAGGGGTCGCGGGCGGCGAGCGCGGTGCGCACACCCCGCTCGATGATCAGCCCGTAGAGCAGCAGGAAGGCCATCACGCCGGCGAGGCCGAGCTCTTCGCCGACGGTGGAGAAGATGAAGTCGGAGTTGGCGGCGAAGCCGATCAGGTCGGAGTTGCCCTGGCCCCAGCCGGCGCCGAGGACACCGCCGGAACCGAAGCTCATGATCGACTGGCCGACCTGCTCACAGGCGCCCGAGGTGGCGTAGCAGGCGAAGGGGTCGAGCCAGGCGTTGACGCGGGCCTGGACGTGGCTGGCGAAGGTGCCGACGACCACGGCGCCGCCCACCGACATCAGCAGGCCGATGACGATCCAGCTGGTGCGCTCGGTGGCCACGTACAGCATGATCACGAACATGCCGAAGAAGAGCAGCGAGGTGCCGAGGTCGTTCTCGAAGACGAGGACGAGCAGGCTCATCGCCCAGATCATCAGGATCGGGCCGAGGTCGCGGCCGCGCGGCAGGTAGAGGCCCATGAAGCGGCGGCTGGCCAGGGCGAGCGCGTCGCGCTTCACCATCAGGTAGCCGGCGAAGAAGATCGCGATGACGATCTTCGCGAACTCACCGGGCTGGATGGAGAAGCCGCCCACGCTGATCCAGATCTTCGCGCCGAAGACGTCGGCGCCGAGGCCGGGGACGACGGGCAGGATCAGCAGGACCAGGGCGCCTGCCATCGAGATGTACGTGAATCTCTGCAGGACGCGGTGGTCCTTGAGGATCAGCAGGACGGCGGCGAACAGGGCGATGGCGAGCGCCGTGTACATCATCTGGCGGGGCGCGGAGGGGGAGAACGTGCCGAAGGACTTCTTGGCGAGGTTCTGCAGGCGCCCGGACTGGTCCAGGCGCCAGATCAGGACGAGGCCCAGCCCGTTGAGCAGGGTCGCGAGCGGCAGCAGCAGCGGGTCGGCGTACTTCGCGTACCGGCGCACGATGAGGTGCGCGATCCCGGCGAGGGCGCCGAGGCCGAGGCCGTAGAGCACCATGCCGGGGGGCAGGGTGTCGTTGATCGCGAGGCCCACGTTGGCGTAGGCGAACATCGGGATGAGCACGGCGAAGCCGAGCAGCAGGAGCTCGGTGTTCCGCCGGCTCGGCAGCTCGATGGCGCCGATGGTGGTCGTATTGGTGACTACGCTCATGGTGTGGCAGGCCCCCTGCGCCCGCGTATGTCTACTACTTGCCGCACAGCCCGACCAGTTGCTGCTCCTCGGGAGTCAGGCTGGGGGCGGGCGTCTGGCTGTTCTGCGCCTCGGCGTTGCGGCGTTCCTCGTCCTTCTTGCAGGCGGACACCTGGACGCCGAGATCGTCGAGCTTCTTGCGCGCCGCATCGAAGCTGTTCTCGCTGATGGTGGCCTCGACCAGCTTCCGCTTGAAGGGCGGCAGGTACTTCAGTTCGATGTCGGGGCGGTCGGTCTCCACCTTGGAGAGCTCCAGCGGCCCCAGCTTCGGGCTGATGCCGCGGAAGAGCGCGACGTGCTCGCCCTTCACGCCCACGTAGAACTGGGTCTGCGTCCAGCGCCAGCCCGCGTAGAGGCCGCCGCCGATGACACCGGCCACGATGAGCAGGGTCAGCGTACGAGTGGTCCACTTGCGCCCTTTGCTGCGGCGCCTGCGGGGGTGGTTGTACGTGTCCTCGTAGCCCGGGTCGGCCGCGTAGGCGTCGGCTTCGCCGAAGGTGCCGTAGCCGTTGCCGCCCTGGGCCTGGCCCTGGTCGGAGTACCCGTAGCCGGGGGCGTCGCCGCTGCCGGGGGGGCCGAAGGCGCCGGCGGGCGGCTGGCCCTGGCGGCCGAGGCCCGAGGCCCGGCCGGCCGGGGTCTGCATGGCGTTGCCGCCGTCGAAGAGCTGGTGCTGGTTCTCGGCGACCGCGCCGACGACCACCGGGGTGTCGCTGACCTGGGCGGCGAGGGTGTCGCCGCTGTCGGTGTCGAGGACGTCGGCGACGATGCAGGTGATGTTGTCGGGTCCGCCGCCGCGCAGCGCGAGCTGGATCAGCGACTGCACGGTCTCGCGGGGACCGTGGTAGTCGGCGAGGGTCTCTTCCAGGGTCTGGTGGGAGACGACGCCGGAGAGCCCGTCGGAGCAGATCAGGTAGCGGTCACCGGCCCGGACCTCGCGGATGGAGAGGTCGGGCTCGACGATGTCGCCGCTGCCCAGCGCGCGCATCAGGAGGGAGCGCTGCGGGTGGGTGGTGGCCTCTTCCTCCGTGATGCGCCCCTCGTCGACGAGGCGCTGCACCCAGGTGTGGTCCTGGGTGATCTGGGTGAGGACGCCGTCGCGGAGCAGATAGGCGCGGGAGTCGCCGACGTGGACGAGGCCGAGGCGCTGGCCGGTCCACAGCAGGGCGGTCAGCGTGGTGCCCATGCCCTCGAGCTGCGGGTCCTCCTCGACCATCACGCGCAGCTGGTCGTTGGCGCGCTGCACGGCCGTGGCCAGGGAGGTGAGGATGTCGGAGCCCGGGACGTCGTCGTCGAGCTGCACGAGGGTGGAGATCACCTCGGAGCTCGCGACCTCGCCGGCGGCCTGGCCTCCCATGCCGTCGGCGATCGCGAGGAGCCGGGGACCGGCGTAGCCGGAGTCCTCGTTCCCCTCGCGGATCATGCCCTTGTGTGATCCGGCGGCGAACCGCAAGGACAGACTCATGCGCACCTGCCCTGTCGACGAAGCTGCCTCCGGGTACAACCGGTCTCGAGCCACACTGCCCACCCTCCGGTCGGGAGCGCGCACGGGTCCGTGTCCTCGGTGGGACGGATCGCCGCCGCGCGCTCGCTCCGCTCGCTCATTCTCGTACTACTTCCGCAGCTCGATGACGGTCTTGCCGATGCGGATCGGTGCGCCCGGCGGAATGGGCGTCGGGGTGGTCAGCCGGGTCCGGTCGAGATACGTGCCGTTGGTGGACCCGAGATCCTCGACGATCCACTGGCCGTCACGGTCGGGATAGATCCTGGCATGGCGGCTGGACGCGTAGTCGTCGTCCAGCACGATCGTGGAATCGTGCGCGCGGCCCAGCGTGATCGTCTGGCCGGCGAGGGCCACCGTGGTTCCCGTGAGGATGCCCTCGGAGACGACGAGTTTCGTTGGCGCGCCGCGCCTCTGGCGCTGCTGCGGAGGCGCGGCCTGGCGGCCCGCCTGCTGCGGGGCGCCGCCGGCGCCTCCGCTGCCACGACGGGACCCGCGCTGGGTCACGCGCGTCCCGAAGAGATCGCTGCGGATGACCTGGACGGCCACGATGACGAACAGCCACAGAACGGCCAGGAAACCCAACCGCATGACCGTCAGGGTCAGCTCTGACATTGCCCCCGCTTCACCCTTCGGCTTGCCGGTAAATGATGGTGGTGCTGCCCACGACGATCCGCGAGCCGTCGCGGAGCGTAGCGCGGGTGGTGTGCTGCCCGTCCACCACGATGCCGTTGGTGGACCCGAGATCCTGGATCGTCGAGGGCGTTCCGGTCCGGATCTCACAGTGCCGGCGGGATACGCCGGGGTCGTCGATCCGCACGTCGGCTTCCGTGCTTCGGCCGAGTACGAGCGTGGGGCGCGAGATCTGGTGGCGTGTGCCGTTGATCTCGATCCAGTGGCGCCGGGCGCCGCCCGGGCCGGCCGCGGGGGCCGGTCCGGCAGGTGCGCCCGGAGCGGGCCGCCGGGCGCCGGGTCCGCCGGGGGGCGGGGCGCTGGGCATGGGCGGTGCCGCGACCGGGGGATATCCGTAGCCGCCCTGCGGAGGGCTCTCCGGCGGGTAGCCGTAGCCGCCCTGCGGTGAGGGTGGCCCTGCCTGCGGCTGGGAGGTGCTGGAGGCGAGGGTGCGGCTGCGGACCCGGTAGAGCCCGGTGTCGAGGTCGTCGGCCTTCTCCAGGTGGACCTTGATGGGGCCCATGAAGCTGTAGCGCTGCTGCTTGGCGTAGTCGCGGACGAGGCCCGCGAGCTCGTCGCCGAGCTGCCCGGAGTAGGGGCTCAGGCGGTCGTAGTCACCGGCGCTGAGCTCGACGATGAAGTCGTTGGGGACGACGGTCCGCTCGCGGTTCCAGATGGTGGCGTTGTTGTCGCACTCCCGCTGGAGGGCTCCGGCGATCTCCACCGGCTGGACCTCGGACTTGAACACCTTGGCGAAGGTGCCGTTCACCAGACCTTCGAGTCGCTGCTCGAACCGCTTCAGAACTCCCATGGGGCACCTCCTCCGTCGCTGTCGCCCTGTACTGCTTACTGATCGTATCCACGCGTGGCGGATTCGGGTGGTTCCCCATCGTTCCTGTGAGGACGAGTGTTGGTCCTCACAAGGGATCGTAGGGGCGCTCCAGGGACAGTGTCCCGCACCGGGAGCGGAGTGCGGGAGGGGCCGTCCGCGGCGGGGTCGGGGGGTGCCGGGAAAGCGATGTGAATCCACCCCGTTCTCCGTGCTAATGTTTCGACGTCGCCAGGGGAAAGGCCCGAAAGGGAAGATCCACTGGGGCGCTGCTCGGGCGAGTGGCGGAACGGCAGACGCGCTGGCTTCAGGTGCCAGTGTCCTTCGGGACGTGGGGGTTCAAATCCCCCCTCGCCCACATCGACGAGACGGTCGTCACTGCGAAAGCGGTGGCGGCCGTTTCGCATTTCCCCCCGGGCGCGTGTGTGACGTACGTCCCTCCTCAGGGCCCCTGAGCTGTGGTTTTTTCGCGGGACCTGGTTAGGGTGATCCAACTGTCCGCATCACGGGACGAGTTGTGGCCGCCGGATGTGCGGGATCGCTCATGTCCCCTCCCGCCGGCACCGTCAGGATTCAGACATTGCTCACCTCGGACGAGGCCGTCGAAGCGGCCCGGGCCCGCCTCGTGCAGGCGTTCGCCCCGGAGCCGTCGACGATCGTGCTGCGGCCGGAGCTCACCCGGGAGCACGAGCAGGCCTGGACCGTCCGGTTCGGGACCCGGGAGAGCACCGGCGCCGGGGATCCCTGGGCGAGTCCGTTCAACACACTCGTGATCGTGGCCAAGGACGGCTCGTGGGTGGACTTCCCGCCGACACACCTGCCCCTCGACGAGTACCTCGCCTACGTGCGCCACGGCGGCTGGGAGCGGGCCGGCACGGCGAAGACCTCCAAGGCCGAACCGTGGCAGACCGCGCTGGAGTGGCTGCTGTCGACGTACGGCGGCCTCGTCGGGCTGGCGGGCATCGAGCCCGTCGCCGAGGACGCCGGGACCTGGCTGTTCGCCTGCCGGACCACCGAGCGGCCGGGCCGTCCGCGCACGCCCATGCTGGCGGCGTCGCTCGTGGTGCCCAAGGACCACGGGGAGCCCTTCCACCCCGCTTCGGACGATCCGTGGGGCGACGCCACGGCGTACACGCACGATCCGGTCGAGCGCGACCCGCAGGTGCAGGCGAGGCGGCTGAACGCCCGCGGCTGCGTGGTCGCGACGGCCGCCGCGCTCGCGGGCGGCCCCGCGTCGCCGCTGCCGTGGCAGCCCGCGCACGAGGCGCCCGGCTGGTGGGAGCTGCTGCTGCGGCGCCACTTCCCGGCCGCGCGCGAGCTGCGGTGCGCGAGCTGGGACGAGGTGATCAGGCGGGCCGAGGAGACCGGACCGGACACCCAGGGAGTGGTGTGGGTGCGGCGCGTCATCGGCGGCACCGAGGTCGGCGGACACCTGCTGTACGTGCACAACAACGGCGGCCGGGTGGTGTTCCTGGACGGGATGACCGGCGGGCCGGCCCGGCTGGACCGGGTCGCCGTGCTGGAGCTGGTCTTCGCCCGCGTCGCGGGCCCGACCGGGCGGTGACGACGGGCCCCGGCAGGCGCGGGGACGGGGCACCGGTCGACTTTCGTCGTGCGGGGCGCGACGAAAGAGGGCGGCCGGGCCGGAGCGCGGGTGTCTAGGGTCGGGCGCGTGGATGTGATGGCGAAGACGCGGGCCGGCTGGGACTGGCTGAAGGGCCCGGAGCCGTGGACCCGGCGGATGCTGGCGGGGGACCTGGCGCTCGGCGGCGTACTGGCCATACTCGGACTGGGTGTCGAGGAGGTCGGCAACGCCTCCGGGCAGCGCATGATGCTCGGCGCCGTGGCCGCGGTGGTGCTGACGCTGCTGCGCCGCAGGCTGCCGGGGAGCACGCTCGTGATCGCCTCGGGCGTGGTCTCCTTCCTGCCCGGGGCCTTCTTCGTCCTGCCCCTCCTGGGCTGGTCGGCCGGGCGGCGGATCATCGGGGTGGGCCGGGCGCTGGCGGCCTTCACGCTGGCCTTCGTGGCGGCGATCGGCTGCGGCGTGGTGGACCAGTGGGCGCAGATGCAGCCACTGCTGGTGATCGTGTTCTCCACGCTGATGTTCCTGGCGACGACCGTGATGCCCGGTCTGGCCAGCCGGTACTGGTCGCAGCGCCGCACCCTGCTGCGCGCGCTCCAGGAGCGCAACGGCCAGCTGCTGCGCGAGCGGGCCATGGTCGCCGGGCAGGCGAGGCTGCGCGAGCGCCAGCGCATCGCCCAGGACATGCACGACAGCCTGGGCCACCAGCTGGCCCTGATCTCCGTGCACACCGGGGCGCTGGAGGTCGATCCGCAGCTCACCGATCGTCAGCGCGAGGCGGTGGGGGTGTTGCGGCAGGCCTCGGTGGCCGCGATGCACGAGCTGCGCGAGGTCGTCGGCATCCTGCGCGACGGGGTCGAGGCGCCCGCGCCGGCGGAGGAGGCCCAGCCCGCGGCGCGCGGGGTGGCCGGCATCGCCGGGGTCGTGGAGGCGGCGCGGGGCTCGGGCACCGACGTAAGGCTGACCACGTCGGGGCAGCCGAGGCCGCTGGTCGCGGCGTGCGACCACGCCGCGTACCGGATCGTGCAGGAGGCCCTCACGAACGCCTACAAGCACGCTCCGGGGGCGTCGATCACGGTGGAGCTGCGGTACGAGGACGACTCCCTGGTGGTGGAGATCGCCAACGGGCCGTCGGCCGGTCCGGCCGCCGACGAGGTGGTCTCGGGCGGGCAGGGCCTGACCGGGCTGCGCGAGCGGGCCCGGCTGGTCGGCGGGATGGTGCACGCGGGCCCCGCCGAGGGCGGCGGGTTCCGGGTGGCCGGGGTCCTCCCGTACGGGGCGGAGCCGGCCGGCGTGGACGTGGCCGACGACTTCGGGCAGCAGGCGCACGCGTACGCGCGCGGCCCGCTGCCGGGGCGCGGCGGCGAGCAGCCGATGGACTGGGAGGCGGTGGACCGGGAGCTGGCCGTGCGCGTGCCCAGCCGCTCCGGGGGCGTCGCGGTGGGCTGCGGGATCGCGTTCGCGGCGGTGGTGCTGCTGGTGATCGTGTTCGGCGCCGGAGTGGTGCTGCTGCTGGACTCGGCGAGTGACGCGATGATCGACCGGGACGAGTTCGACGCCGTGCACGTGGGCGAGTCGGAGCAGTCCGTCCGCGACCGGCTGCCGACCGGGGAGAACTTCATGACCGCCGGGGCCGCCCGCAAGGGGCCGCCGAGGCCGGCGGGCTCGGAATGTCTGGCCCTGCTGGCCGAGAACCAGCCGAGCGCCGTGGGAACGGACCGGATCTTCCGGTTCTGCTTCAAGGACGGCAAGCTCGTGGAAAAGCAGGAGTACGAGGTCAAGCAGTAGGAGCGCGGGGTGACAGCCGAAGTGATCAGAGTGGTGATCGCCGACGACGAGCCACTGATCCGGGCCGGGATCAGGATGATCCTGACCTCGGCGCCGGACATCGAGGTCGTCGCGGAGGCGGCCAACGGCAGGGAGGCGGTGGACCTGGCCCGCTCGCACGCGCCCGACGTGATGCTGCTGGACATCCAGATGCCGGTGATGGACGGGCTGACGGCGCTGGGAGAGCTGCGGCGGGCCGTGCCGCAGGTGCGGGCGCTGATCCTGACCACCTTCGGCGAGAAGGAGAACGTGCTGCGGGCGCTGGGCGAGGGCGGCGCGGGATTCCTGCTGAAGGACTCGGCGCCGGGCGAGCTGATCGGGGCGGTCCGGGCGGCGGCGGCCGGGGACGCCTACCTCTCGCCGGGGGCGACCCGGCACGTGGTGGACCAGCTGGCGTCCGGGAAGGCCGCCGTGCGCGGTGAGGTGGCCCGGCGTCAGGTGGCGGAGCTCAGCGAGCGGGAGCGCGGTGTGCTGGCGCTGCTGGGCGAGGGACTGTCCAACGCGGAGGCGGGCCGGCGGCTGCACATGAGCGAGGCGACCGTGAAGACGTACGTGAGCCGGATCCTCGCGAAGCTGGACTGCGAGAACCGGGTGCAGGCGGCGCTGCTGGCCAGGGACGCCGGGCTGTAGATACGGTCAGCCCGTTCGAGAAGCGATCAATGAAGTGAACGGGTGGGGGCGGCGTCGATGGCGGCGATGACGGGTCAGCGGATTCCGGATGTGGCGGGCTTCGCGCCGAGGGTGGCGGCCGGCTCGCCGAAGGAGGAGGGCAAGGCGCTGCGCGCCCGCCTGCCGAGGTCGGCGCACGCCGCCTTCACGGCGCCGGCCGGGCGGCCGGACGCCGTGCGCGCGGTGGAGGAGTCCAACGCCGGGCGGGTCGCCGAGCTGACCCCGATAAGGGTCGGCCGGATGGCCGCGAACCCCTTCGCGTTCCTGCGCGGGGCGGCCGGGCTGATGGCCCACGACCTCTCCGGTGGTCCGGTGACCGGGGTCGGCGCGCAGATCTGCGGTGACGCGCACGCGGCGAACTTCGGTCTGTACGGGGATGCCCGCGGGCGGCTCGTCATCGACCTCAACGACTTCGACGAGACCGTTTTCGGCCCGTGGGAATGGGACGTGAAGCGGCTGGCGGCCTCGCTGGTGCTGGCGGGCCGGGTGGCCGGCGCGGACGAGGACACCTGCCGGGCGGCCGCGCTCGACGCGGTCGGCGCCTACCGGCGCACCATGCGGCTCCTGTCCAAGCTGCCCGCGCTCGACGCGTGGAACGCCATCGCCGACGAGGAGCTGGTCTCGCACGCCGACGCCCGCGATCTGCTGGGCACGCTGGAGCGGGTCTCGGAGAAGGCCCGCAACAACACCTCCGCGCGGTTCGCGGCCAAGTCCACGGAGATAGGGCCGGACGGCGCCCGCCGCTTCGTCGACGCGCTGCCCGTGCTGCGCCGGGTCGGGGACGCGGAGGCGGCGGCCGTGGCGGCCTCGCTCGGCCCCTACCTGCAGACGCTCCAGGGCGACCGGCTGCCGCTGCTGGCCCGGTACGCGATCCAGGACGTGGCCTTCCGCGTGGTGGGCACCGGGAGCGTCGGCACCCGCTCGTACGTGGTCCTGCTGCTGGACCACCGGGGCGAGCCGCTGGTGCTCCAGGTCAAGGAGGCGCGGCCCTCGGTGCTGCTGCCGCACCTGCCCGGGCTCGGCTTCGTCTCGGCGCCGGAGGAGCACGAGGGCCACCGGGTGGTGGCCGGGCAGAAGCGGATGCAGGTGGTCTCCGACATCATGCTGGGCTGGACCACGGTGGAGGGCCGCCCCTTCCAGGTGCGACAGTTCCGCAACCGCAAGGGCAGCGTGGATCCGGCGGCGCTGGCCGTCGAGCAGATCGACGACTACGGGCGGATGACCGGCGCCCTGCTGGCCCGGGCGCACGCGCACAGCGTCGACCCGCGGCTGCTGGCCGGGTACTGCGGGAAGAACGACGAGCTGGACGAGGCGATGGCGACCTTCGCCGTGGCCTACGCCGACCGCACCGAGGCCGATCACGCCGACCTGGTGGCGGCGGTGCGGGCCGGCCGGATCGCGGCGGAGACCGGGGTCTGACGGGTCCGGCGGGAGCGGTGGCGGGCCCTGTCGCCGCGGGCGGTGTTTCACGTGAAACACCGCCCGCGCGGACGGGCCGTAGGCTGGCCGGGTGAGCGAGCAGACCGAGCAGCCTGAGCAGACAGTCCCCGGTGATTCCGGTGACTCCTCCGTCACCGGTGGGGAGCGCCCGGAGGCGCGCCTGGAGCGGGCCGTGCGGGCCGCCGAGCAGGCGCTGATCGAGTTCGAGATCGCGGTGGAGACCTTCCGGGTGGAGGTGGAGAACTTCTCCCGCCTGCACCACCAGAAGCTCGGCCCCATGTACACGAGGCTCGACGAGCTGGACGCCCTGATTGCCGAGGCGAAGGCGTCCCGCAGCGGGGATCCCGAGGACCTGCGGCGGGCACAGGAAGCGCGCTCGCTGGTCATGCCGATGCCCGGGGTGGACGAGCTGTTCCACGACTGGCTGGGCTCCGACGGGATCTCCGACGACGCCTCCGCGATGCTGACCGACCGGCCCGTGCGGCCGCCGGAGCGGGTGCGGCCCTCCGAGGAGGTGCGCCGCCTCTACCGCGAGCTGGTCCGCCAGGCCCACCCCGACCTCGCCCAGGAGGAAGGCGAGCGGGCGCGGCGCGACGCGTTCATCGCGCGGGTCAACGCGGCCTACGGGCGCGGCGACGAGGGGCTGCTGCGCGAGCTGGCCGAGGAGTGGGCGGCCGGACCGGCGCCCGAGGCGGCGGTACCGGGCGAGAGCGACGAGCTGTACGCCCGGCTGGAGTGGCTGGCCCGCCGCAAGGAACTGCTGTCGCTCGTCGCCAAGGAGCTGGAGGAGAGCGCGATCGGGTCGATGCTGCGGATGGCGCCCGAGGACCCCGACCGGCTGCTGGAGGAGATCGCGGAGCAGTTGCTCGCGCAGGTCTCCGAGCGCGAGGCGGAGCTGGCGGCGGAGCTCGCCGCCGAGTGAGCCCGGTCCGCCCGTACCGGGTGGTCGGATAGGTTGGCAGCAGATTCGTGAAGAGAGAAGGCGACAGCTATGAACTTCGGACCGCTCCCCTCGGTGGACGCCACCGCGGTGCCCTCCGAAGGCTTTGTCCTCGACGTCCGTGAGGACGACGAATGGGCGGCCGGCCACGTCCAGGGTGCCCTGCACATCCCGATGAGCGACTTCGTGGCCCGCTTCGGCGAGCTGACCGAGGCCGTCGAGGACGGCCGCCGGGTGTACGTGATGTGCCGGGTCGGCGGGCGTTCCGCGCAGGTCACCCAGTACCTGGTGCGCCAGGAGATCGACGCGGTGAACGTCGACGGCGGGATGCAGGCCTGGGACGGTGCCGGGCGCCCGATGGTGACGGACCACGGGAACCCGGCCTTCGTGCTCTAGGCCGTCTCTTCCGGATCTTGCCGGGCCCGCGACGCCCGGCACCGCACCTGGCCGCGTTGTCGGGGCGCCCGAGTACGTCCAGTACACGGTGCGCTCCTCCGCCTTGCCATGTACGGCACCGGACGCCGCGGGCTCGGCCGACAAGATCCGAAAGAGACGGCCTAGGTGTCCGCTCAGGCGAGGGGGTGGGCGGCCAGCAGGTCGCCCAGGGCCTCCTCGTGCGCGGCGGCCGGGCCGAGCTGGAGCTCCAGCTGCTTGGCCCAGGCGTGGTAGCGGTGCAGCGGGTAGTCGGTGTCGGCGCCGAAGCCGCCGTGCAGGTGCTGGGCGGTCTGCACGACCCGGCGTACGCCCTCCGAGGCCCAGATCTTGGCGACGGCGACATCACCCGAGCTCGGCAGGGGACCACCGGCGCCGCCGGTCGCGGCATCGAGCCGCCAGGCGGCCTGCCACAGCGTGACCTCCATGGCGCGCAGGTCGATGTACCGGTCGGCGGCCTGGACGGCGACGGCCTGGAAGGTGGCCACCGGGAAGCCGAACTGTTCGCGCTTGCCGGTGTACCCGCTGGTCATGGTGAGTACGTTCTCGCCCAGTCCGAGCGCCAGCGCGCAGGTTCCGGTGGCGAGGAGCTGGCGCAGCCGTTCCCAGGCTCCCGGGGTTTCGATGAGGTGCGTCCCGGCCACCCGCACGCCGTCGAGGGCTAGTTCGGCGAGCCGCTCCCCACTCGTGGAGACCTGCTCGGCGAGGGCCAGCCCGTCGGCGGTCCGCGGGACGAGCGCGAGGACGGCCTCGCCCTCGCCGGTGTGCGCGGGTACGGCGATCCAGTCCGCGCCGTGCGCCCAGGGGACCGCGGTCTGCGTGCCCTCCAGGATCCACGCCTCGCCCTCGCGGCGGGCGATGACGGCGAGTTCGGCCGGGTCGTGGCCGGAGCGCCCGTGGGCGGCGGCGGTGAGCACGAGCGTGCCGCGCCCCGCGCCGGGCAGCAGGGCGGCGGCCAGTTCGGGACTGCCGTGGGCCTGTACGGCCATGGCGGTGGCGCAGTGCTCCAGCAGCGGGACCCGCGCCAGCACCCTGGCGGCCTCGCGCAGCACCAGGCACAGGGCGACGGCGTCCAGGCCCGCTCCCCCGAGCTCCTCGGCGAGGACCAGGCTCAGCAGGTCCGATGCGGCGAGCTTGGCCCACAGCGGGCGGTCGAAGTCGTCGGCGACGGCCCCCGGGGTCAGCGCGGGGCTGGGCACGCCGTCGGGCGCGACATCCGCGAACACGGCCCGGGCCGCCTCGACGGCGGCCTGCTGCTCCTCGGTGAAGGTGAAGTCCACTGCCTGTCCTCCCACACGGTCGGTCCGACGGTGTCGCGTCTGACGGTGCGTCAAGATAGAACACGTTCTTGAAAATGGACAGGCCTTGGAAATGGACAGGCCGTCGAAAACGGTCCGGCCGCGAAACGGCCGGCCTCGAAAACGGTCCGGCCCCTGTCGTGGGACAGGGGCCGGACCCGAGGGACGTCGTTCCGCGCTCAGCGGTCGAAGTCGATCTCCACATCCTCCGTGACCGGGTGCGACTGGCAGGCCAGGACGAATCCGGCCTCCGTCTCCTCGGCCTCCAGCGCGAAGTTGCGCTCCATCCGGACCTCGCCCGAGACCACGAACGCCCGGCAGGTGCCGCAGACGCCGCCCTTGCAGGCGTACGGGGCGTCCGCGCGGTTGCGGAGCACCGCGTCCAGCAGGGACTCGCCGTCCTGGACCGGCCAGGTGCCCGAACGGCCGTCGAGCCGTGCGGTGACCCGCCCGTGCGCAGGGGCCGGGACGCCCGCGGCGCGGGCCGCCGGCGCGGTGTCCTCGACGTGGAAGATCTCCTCGTGCACCCGGGCCCGTGCGACGCCGAGCGCGCCCAAGGCCCGCTCCGCGCCCTGCACCAGCCCGTACGGGCCGCACAGGAACCAGCCCGTCACCTCCGTCACCGGCAGCAGAGCGGGCAGCAGGGCCGCCAGCCGCTCCTCGTCCAGCCGCCCGGAGGGCAGCCCGGACTCCTGCTCCTCCCGGGAGAGGACCGTCACCAGCTGGAACCGCGCCGGATACCGGTCCTTGAGGTCGGCGACCTCCTCCAGGAACATCGTCGAGGCCGCCGTACGGTCGCTGCGCACGAGGCAGAACCGGGCATCGGGCCGGGCGGCCAGCAGGCTCGCCGCGATCGACAGCACGGGCGTGATGCCGCTGCCGCCGACGATCGCCGCGTAGTGCCCCGATGCCGGGGCGGCGGCGGGCTCCAGCACGAAGCGCCCGGCCGGGACCATGACCTCCAGCACGTCCCCGGCGGCGATCTCCTTGTGGGCGAAGGTGGAGAACTCGCCGCCCTCCACCAGCCGCACCCCGACCCGCAGCCGCTCCGGGCCCGGGCCGTCCGCGGACGGCGCGGGGGAGCAGATCGAGTAGGTGCGGCGGACCTCGGTGCCGCCCTCGGGGGCGGTGCGGCGCAGCGTCAGGTGCTGGCCGGGGGCGTGCCGGTAGTCCTCGCGCAGCTCCTCGGGAACCCGCAGGGTCAGTGCCACCGAGTCGTCGGTGAGCCGGTCGACAGCCGCCACCGTCAGCGGGTGGAACGCGCCGTGGCGGGGGGCGGCCATCTAGAGCTCCTTGAAGTGGTCGAACGGTTCGCGGCAGGCGGTGCAGCGGCGCAGCGCCTTGCATGCGGTGGAGGAGAAGCGGCTGAGCAGCTCGGTGTCGGTCGATCCGCAGTTCGGGCACCGGACCGACAGGGTCAGCGGGACCGGTCCGCCGGCCGCGTGCGGCCGGGGCGGGGCGATGCCGAACTCGGCGAGCTTGCGGCGGCCCTCGGCGCTGATGTCGTCGGTCGACCAGGCGGGGGCCAGCACGGTGGTCACCCGCACCTCGGGTATGCCGTGGCCGGTCAGGGCCCGCTCGATGTCGGCGGACATGGCCTCGATGGCCGGGCAGCCGGTGTAGGTCGGCGTCAGCGTGACCTCGGCGTGGCCGTCCTCGTGCATCCGAACCCCGCGCACCACGCCGAGCTCACCGAGGGTGAGCACGGGCAGCTCCGGGTCCGGGACGGAGCCGGCCAGCGCGGCCAGTTCCGCCTCCAGACGGGTCGTTCCGGCGTCGGTGGTCACCATGAGGCCCCCGGGTGGCTGCGGTGCAGGTGCTGCATCTCGGCGAGCATCCGGCCGAAGGACTCCGTGTGCAGGCCCTGGCGTCCGGCCCCGGCCGCCCAGGCGCCGGTGCGCGGCCCCTGGGGCAGGTCGAGTCCGGCCTGGTCCAGTACGCCGGTCAGCGCGGTCAGCCAGCGCTCTTCCAGGGCGGTCAGGTCCAGGCCGTCCTGGCCGTCCACCGGCTGGAACATCTCGCCGGTGTACTTCCACAGCGCGTCGAGGGCGGCCCGCATCCGGCTGCGGCTCTCCTCGGTGCCGTCCCCGAGCCGCAGGGTCCACTGCTCGGCGTGGTCGCGGTGGTACGCGGTCTCCTTGACGGCCTTGGCCGCCAGGGGCGCGAACGGGCCGTCCCCGCGGGCGAGCTCCCCGTAGACCTCGTGCTGGTAGATGGAGAAGTAGAGCTGGCGGGCGATGGTGTGGGCGAAGTCGCCGTTCGGCTGCTCGACCAGCTGGAGGTTGCGGAAGGACCGCTCCTCGCGCAGGTACGCCAGCTCGTCCTCGTCGCCGACCATGGACAGCAGGATCCGGGCCTGGCCGAGCAGGTCGAGGGCGATGTTGGCGAGGGCGACCTCCTCCTCCAGGACGGGGGCGTGTCCGGCCCACTCGCCGAGGCGGTGGGAGAGGATCAGCGCGTCGTCGCCGAGCGCGAGTGCCGCCGCGGCGCCGGCGCCGGTGAGGCGCGTGGTGTCGGTGCTGGTCACAGGTGGCTCACCCCCTCCGGGATGTCGTAGAAGGTGGGGTGCCGGTACGGCTTGTCGGCGGACGGCGCGAAGAAGGGGTCGCGCTCGTCCGGCGAGGAGGCGGTGATCTCGGTGGAGGGCACCACCCAGATCGAGATGCCCTCGTTGCGCCGGGTGTAGAGATCGCGGGCGTTGCGCAGGGCCATCTCCGCGTCGGGCGCGTGCAGGCTGCCCGCGTGCGTGTGCGAGAGGCCGCGGCGCGAGCGCACGAAGACCTCCCACAGGGGCCAGTTCTGCGTCATACCCGTGCCTCCTCGTTCTGTCCGGCGTGCTTCGCCGCTTGCTGTGCCACCTGCTGTGCCGTCTGCTTGCGCGCGTACGCGGCGGCCGCGTCGCGCACCCAGGCGCCGTCCTCGTGGGCCTTGCGCCGCTGCCCGATCCGCTGCTCGTTGCAGGGGCCGTTGCCCTTGAGCACGTTCCAGAACTCGGCCCAGTCGATGGCGCCGAAGTCGTGGTGTCCGCGCTCCTCGTTCCACTTCAGGTCCGGGTCGGGCAGGGTCAGACCGAGGGACTCGGCCTGCGGGACGGCGATGTCCACGAACCGCTGGCGCAGCTCGTCGTTCGAGTGCCGCTTGATGCGCCAGGCCATCGACTGGGCCGAGTGCGCCGACTCGTCGTCCGGCGGGCCGAACATCATCAGCGACGGCCACCACCACCGGTCCACCGCGTCCTGGGCCATCGCGTGCTGGGCCTCGGTGCCGCGGGAGAGCGCCTGGAGCAGCTCGTACCCCTGGCGCTGGTGGAAGGACTCCTCCTTGCAGATCCGGACCATGGCGCGTGCGTAGGGCCCGTAGGAGCAGCGGCAGATCGGCACCTGGTTGGTGATCGCCGCGCCGTCCACGAGCCAGCCGATGGCGCCGACGTCCGCCCAGGTCAGGGTGGGGTAGTTGAAGATCGAGGAGTACTTCTGCTTGCCCGAGTGGAGCTTGTCGAGCAGCTCGTCGCGGCTGGTGCCGAGGGTCTCGGCCGCGCTGTAGAGGTACAGCCCGTGGCCGGCCTCGTCCTGGACCTTGGCCATCAGGATCGCCTTGCGGCGCAGCGAGGGCGCGCGGGTGATCCAGTTGGCCTCGGGCTGCATGCCGATGATCTCGGAATGGGCGTGCTGGGCCATCTGGCGCACCAGGGAGGCGCGGTACTCGTCCGGCATCCAGTCGCGCGGTTCCACGCGCTCGTCGGCCGCCACGGCCGCGTCGAATGCCGCCGCGAGCTGTGCGCCCAGGTCAGCAGTCATGCCTGTCCCGTCCGTCCCGTCTGTCCCGAGGGCCGTGTCCGGCCCCGTCTCCGGGGTCACTGCCACCATTCCGGCCCCCTGCCAGAGTCCGCTGTCCGCCCGACCGACCGATCGTTCGGTTCATTCGCTTCAATGGTGAGTCGGCGGCCCGTAGGGTGTCAACCTCTGAGGTCAACCCTGTGGACACCGGACGATCGGGTGGGGATGGATTCGAACGAGCACGAGCCCGCCGAAGGGGCCGCTCCGCCACCCCCGCGGACGCCCGGAATCGCCGGTCTGTCCGCCCCGTACCGGGTCGTGACCGCGCTGGCCCTGGGGGTGATCGCGGTCGCCGCCTGCACGCACCTCGCACTCGTCTTCCTGCACGTGGCCCCGAGCAACACCCTCAGCAAGCAGCACGCGAAGACGGTCGACGGCTGGGTCTACCCCGAGTTCGAACAGAACTGGAAGCTGTTCGCCCCCAACCCGCTGCAGCAGAACATCGCGGTGGAGGTGCGGGCGGAGGTCAGGACGGGCTACGGCGAGGTGGTCACCACGCCCTGGCACGACCTGAGCGCCGAGGACGGCGAGGCCATCCGGCACAGCCTGCTGCCGAGCCACACCCGGCAGAACGAGCTCCGCCGCGCCTGGGACTTCTTCACCGGCTCCCACGACGAGGACAACAAGCCGAGCGGCGAGCGCGGGCAGCTGTCCGAGGAGTACCTCCGGCGGATCGCGCTGAACAGGCTCCCCCCGTATCCGCGGGACGGGATCCTCCTGCGGATCCAGCTGCGCTCGGCGACCACGGCGGTGCCCGCGCCGAAGTGGAGCACCGAGACCACCGACACCCAGACCTACTACCGGGAGCTGCCGTGGTGGACGGTGTGAGACGCGCCCGCGAGGCGGCGGCCCGGACGGCCGCGCAGGTCACCGGGCGGGCGCTGGGCCCGTACCAGAGCGCCGTGGTCCGCATCGGCTTCGCCGCGACCTGGCTCTTCTTCCTGCTGCGCGAGTTCCCCAACCGCGCCGAGCTGTACGGGCCGGACGGGCCGTGGAGCTGGCACCTCGCGGAGCGGCTGATCGATTCCAACCACGCCTTCACGGTGCTGATGTGGTCGGACTCCCCGCTGTGGTTCGAGCTCGTCTACCTGGTGTCCGTGCTGGCGAGCGCGGGGCTGGTGCTGGGCTGGCGGACGCGGGCGACGTCCGTGGTCTTCATGGTCGGTGTGCTGTCGCTGCAGAACCGCAGCGTGTTCATGGGCGACGGCGGGGACAACGTCATCCACCTGATGGCGATCTACCTGGTGCTGACCCGGTGCGCGCAGGTCTGGTCGCTGGACGCCCGCCGGGCCCGTACGCGCGGCTCGGCGACGGCCGGGGCGGCCGGGCCGGTGCTGTGGGGCGTGCTGGGCGCGGTGTTCGCCTTCGGCGCAGTGACGGGCGGCTTCGGCTACGGCTGGCTGGCGGCGTTCGCGGCGGTGTGGGTGGCCTGCGGGCTGTGGTGGCTGGTCGACCGCAACGAGCCGGAGGGCGAGGGACGGGCGGTCCTGGACGTCCTGGCCAACCTGCTGCACAACGCGGGCATGCTGGTGATCATGGCGGAGGTCTGCCTGATCTACGCGACGGCGGGCTGGTACAAGATCCAGGGGTCCCGGTGGCAGGACGGGACGGCCCTGTACTACCCGCTGGGGCTGGACTACTTCAGCCCGTGGCCGGCGCTGTCGGCGCTGGTGACGGGCAGCGGGACGCTGGTGATGCTGCTGTCGTACGGGACGGTGGCGGTCCAGGTGGCGTTCCCGTTCACGCTGTTCAACCGGCGGATCAAGAACGTGCTGCTGGCGTTGATGATGCTGGAGCACGCGGGGATCGCGGTGCTGCTGGGGCTGCCGTTCTTCTCGTTGGCGATGATCGCCGCGGACGCGGTGTTCCTGCCGACCGGGTTCCTGGTGTGGCTGGGCGCGCGGGTCGTCGCGCGACGGCGGCGTGCGGTGGAGCCGGTGGCGGATCCCGCCGACCAGGTGCAGGTGCAGGTGCCGGCGCAGGTGCCCGCCCAGCGCTGACGGCGCCCTGCGGCGCCGCTCCCGGGGCTCCGCCCCGGACCCCGCGCCTCAAACTCCCCCGGCTACCGCTGGGAGGTGCCCCCTGGCGAGGCTGGATCATCCGGTCCGGGCGGCGTACGGCGGAGCTTAGGGTCGGGGTATGGACGACACGGTGCGGGAATGGCGGGAGGCCGAGCAGGCGGGGGATCTCGTGCTGCTCGACGGGTTTCACGCGCTGAAACACGCCCTGCGGTTCGGGGCCGACGTGCGGATGGCCATCGCCGAGGATCCCGCCGCCGTACGGGCGCTGGCCCGTGAGCTGGCTCCGGACGTCGAGGCCGACGTGGTGCGGCTGGTGCGGCGGGCCGGGCTCAAGGGGGTGCTGCCGCGCGTGCACCCCACCGGGGTCGCGGCCCTCGCGGTACGGCCCGACCGGGCCGCCGGTATCGCGGGGCTGGGGCGGATGCCCCGGCCGGCGCCGGTGGTCGTGCTCGACAACCCCCGCAATCTGGGCAACGTCGGAGCCGTCGTCCGGCTCGCCGCCGGCTTCGGCGCCACCGGCGTCGTCACCCGCGGCGACCTCGACCCCTGGCACCCGAACGTGGTCCGGGCCGGGGCCGGTCTGCACTACGCCACCACCGTCGAGCGCCTCGCACTGGACGAGCTGCCGCCCGGGCCGCTCTACGCGCTCGACCCCGAGGGCGCGGACATCCGCGCCCTCACCCTCCCGGACGACGCGCTGCTCGCCTTCGGCTCGGAGCGCCACGGGATCTCACCGGAGCTGCGCGCCCGGGCGGACCACCTCGTCTCCCTGCCGATGCGCCCCCAGGTCTCCAGCTACAACCTCGCCACCAGCGTGGCCATGACCCTCTTCCACTGGGGCGGCCCCCCGGCGGCCCACGAACACGGCGGCGAGGACTCCTAGGACGCCCCCGGCCGCGATCGCCGCGGCCGCGCCGAGCGTCGCCCCGTCCGGGTGGACCAGCGCCTGGCCGCGCAGCGCCTGCCAGGTCAGCAGGGCGAGCACCGCCGCGTAGACCCCGGCCGCGACCAGGGTCAGCCGCAGCCGCACCCGCTCCCGGCGCAGCAGGGCGAAGCGCCCGGCGAGGGCGGCCAGCAGGAGCACGAAGAGCGGGAGCAGCTGCAGGGCGTGCATGCCGAAGAAGTGCGGGATGCGCAGGTCACCGCCGGTGGTCGACCAGCCGGTCAGCGGCATGGCGGGTCCGCCGTCCGGCACCCCCACGCTGTGGGCGCCCGACACCGGTGCGTCGTCGACCGCGAGCTGCGCCTCGGTGGGGGTGGTCATCAGGAAGCCGAGTCCCGCCCCCGCGAGGGCGAGGACGGCGGCGGTCCGGATCGCCCAGGTGGTGGCCCGGTCGGCGACGCGGGACCGGAAGAGCAGGACGGCGACGACGAGCGTGGCCGTCCACAGCACGACGACGGTGACGGCCATGGCGCCGTAGATCTGCGCGTCGAGGGGGGTCTGCTGGTTGAAGTGGCTCTGCCGGCCGCGGATCACCTGACCCGTCATGAGCAGCATTTCCACCGTGCTGGCGGCGACGACGACGGTACCGGCCCACCAGGCGGGCCTGCGCAGTCGAGGGCGGGCGGCGACGGCCAGGGAGAGCATCCAGGCCAGGCTGAGCGCGTAGCCGACGAACGAGACGGCGAACTTGAAGGGCTTGGCCCAGATCGGCGCGCCGACCAGCACGCGGCCGTCGACGGCGAGACCCACGGCCGAGCCGACGGCCCAGACCGCCATCACGCCGGCGAACACGGTCAGTGGACGGTGCCAGGTACGTAACGCAGACATGGGACCCCCAAGGGAATGGATAGTGACGCTCGCCGCTATCTGATAGCCCCACTATCTATGATGGGCGGGGATCGGGGCAAGAAGAAACGAGTGAAAACGCCATGCGCATCGGAGAGTTGAGCCGCCGAACCGGGGTCCCGGTACCGACGATCAAGTACTACGTCCGGGAGGGCCTGCTTCCGCCGGGCGAGTTGAGCAGCCCCAACCAGGCCAGCTACGACGACGGGCACGAACGCCGGCTGCGGCTGATCCGTGCCCTGCTGGAGGTCGGCGGGCTGTCGGTGGCGGCCATCGGAGACGTCCTCGTGGCCATCGACGACAAGGAGCGGCCGGTGCACAAGCTGCTCGGCGCCGCGGCCCAGCGGCTGGTGCCCGCGTACGGCGACGGCGGGAGCCACGACGACGCCGAGGCGGTGCTGGCCCGGGAACGGGTGGCGCGGCTGATCGAGGCGCGCGGCTGGTGCATCCAGCCCGGGAACAAGGCGGCCGACGCGCTCGCGGCCGCCCTCGCCTCACTCGCGCGGGTGGGCCACGGCTCCTTCGCCGAACTGCTCGACGACTACGCCGACGCGGCCGAGCGGGTGGCCCGGGTGGACCTGGAGTACACGGCCCGCCATGCGGACCGCGAGGGCCTGGTCGAGGCGGTGGTCGTGGGCACGGTGGTGGGCGACGCGGTGTTCGCGGCCCTGCGCAGGATGGCCCAGGTGGACGCCTCCTCCCGCCTCTTCGCCGAGGAGCGGCAGGAGTAGGAGGAGGGGGCGCGGTCCACCCGGGCCGGGGTTCTGCGGTGACGCGGTTACGCCTGGCGGCGGACCTCCACCACCCGGAAGCGGTTCGCGACGAAGGCGCCGTCGCACAGGGCCGCGTTGGCCGCCGGGTTGCCGCCGGAGCCGTGGAAGTCCGAGAACGCGGCGGTCTGGTTGACGAACACCCCGCCGGTCAGGTTCAGGGAGAGCTGCGCGGACTCCTCCAGGCAGACCTCCTCGACGGCCCGCTCGGTGTCGGGGGACGTGGTGTACGCGCCCACCGTCATGGCGCCCTTCTCGCGCACCGTGCGGCGCAGCAGGTCGAGGGCGTCGGCGGTGGTGTCCACGGCCACCGCGAAGGAGACCGGGCCGAAGCACTCGGAGAGGTACGGCGCCTCCGGGTCCGCCTTGGCGGCGTCCAGCTTGACCATGACGGGGGTACGGACCACCGCGTCCGGGAACTCGGGGTTCACGACCTCCCGGGAGGCCAGCGCGACCTCGCCCAGGGCGGCCGCGGCCTCCAGCCGGGTCTTGACGTCCGGGTTGACCAGCGCGCCGAGCAGCGCGTTGGCCCGGGCGTCGTCGCCCAGCAGGCCGCCGACCGAGGCCGCGAGGTCGGCGACGACCTCGTCGTAGGTCTTGTGGCCGGCGTCCGTCGCGATGCCGTCGCGCGGGATCAGCAGGTTCTGCGGGGTGGTGCACATCTGGCCGCTGTACAGGGACAGCGAGAACGCCAGGTTGGACAGCATGCCCTTGTAGTTGTCGGTGGAGTCCAGGACGACGGTGTTGACGCCGGCCTTCTCCGTGTAGACCTGGGCCTGGCGGGCGTTGGTCTCCAGCCAGTCGCCGAACTCCGTGGACCCGGTGTAGTCGATCAGCTTGATCTCGGGGCGGACCGCGAGGGTCTTGGCGATGCCCTCGCCCGGGCGCTCGACCGCCAGCGCCACCAGGTTCGGGTCGAAGCCCGCCTCGGCCAGGACCTCCCGCGCGACCTGGACGGTCAGCGCGAGCGGCAGCACGGCCCGCGGGTGCGGCTTGACCAGCACCGCGTTGCCGGTGGCGAGGGAGGCGAACAGGCCGGGGTAGCCGTTCCAGGTCGGGAAGGTGTTGCAGCCGATCATGAGGGCGATGCCGCGCGGGACGGCGGTGAAGGTCTTGCCGAGCTCCAGCGGGTCCTTCTTGCCCTGCGGCTTCGACCAGTCGGCCTGGCCCGGGACCCGGGTCTGCTCCTCGTACGCGTAGGCCACGGCCTCCAGGCCGCGGTCCTGCGCGTGCGGGCCGCCGGCCTGGAACGCCATCATGAAGGCCTGGCCGCTGGTGTGCATGACCGCGTGCGCGAACTCGTGGGTCCGGGCGGAGATGCGGGACAGGATCTCGATACAGACCAGGGCGCGCGCCTCGGGTCCCGCGTCGCGCCAGGCACCCATGCCGGCCTTCATCGCGGGCAGCAGCACGTCCGGGTCCACGTGGGGGTACTCGACACCCAGCTCCGGGCCGAACGGGGACACCTCGGCGCCCGTCCAGCCGTCGGTGCCGGGCTGGCCCAGGTCCAGCCGCGTGCCGCGCACGGCCTCGAAGGCGGCGAGCCCGTCGGCGGGCGCGGTCTCGCCGTACGCCTTGGGGTGTTCGGGATGCGGGGACCAGTAGGCGCGGCTGCGGATCGCCGACAGGGCCTGGTCCAGGGTGGGCCGGTGCTTGGCGGACAGCTGGGGGACGGTGAGCTCGGCGGCCATCAGGGACCAACTCCTCGTTGAGCCGGGCGAAGGAGAGCAGACTGGAGTTAGAGTAACCGAACGATCGGTCGGGACAAGAGGGCCCGGCGGACCTGTGGACAAGTGTGTGCGGGAGGATCAGGGCATGACAGCAATCGAGCGGTCCCGCACAGTGGCGGTCGTCGGCGCCGGCACCATGGGGCAGGGCATCGCCCAGGTCGCCCTTCTCGCAGGTCACCGCGTGCTGATCTACGACATCAACGCCGCGCTCGCCGCCGACGGCGTCGGTTTCGTCCAGGACCGGGTCGACCGGATGGCCGCCAAGGGCCGGCTGGACCGCGCCGAGGCCGAGGAGGCGATCGGCCGGATCGCGTCGGCCGGCGACCTCGCGGACCTCGCCGGGGCCGCCCTCGTCATCGAGGCGGTGGTCGAGAACGTCACCGTGAAGCAGACGCTCTTCGCCGCCCTGGAAGAGGTGGTCGCGCCGGACGCGCTGCTGGCGACCAACACCTCCTCCCTCTCGGTCACCGAGCTCGCCGCCGGGCTCGCGCACCCCGGCCGCTTCCTCGGCCTGCACTTCTTCAACCCGGCCCCGCTGCTCCCGCTCGTCGAGGTGGTCAGCGGTTTCGCCACCGACCCGGCCGCCGCCGAGCGCGCGTACCGCACCGTCCTCGGCTGGGGGAAGACGCCGGTCCGCTGCGCCGACACCCCCGGGTTCATCGTCAACCGGATCGCCCGCCCCTTCTACGCCGAGGCCTTCGCGGTGTACGAGGAGCAGGGCGCCGACCCGGCCACCATCGACGCCGTGCTCCGCGAGAGCGGCGGCTTCAAGATGGGCCCCTTCCAGCTGACCGACCTGATCGGCCAGGACGTGAACGAGGCCGTGACCCGCTCGGTGTGGGAGTCCTTCTTCCGCAGCCCGAAGTTCACCCCCTCCCTCGCCCAGCGCCGCCTCGTCCAGTCGGGCCGCCTCGGTCGCAAGACCGGGCACGGCTGGTACCCGTACGGTCCGGACGCCGAGCCCGCGCTCCCGCACACCGCCGCGCCGGAGGAGGCCCCGGCGAAGGTCACCGTCGTCGGGGACCTCGGCCCCGCCGCCGACCTGGTCGACCTGCTGGAGGAGGCCGGGATCGCGGTCGCGGCCACCGCACAGGGCGGCCCGTACATCCAGCTCCCCGGCGAGGGCCAGCTGGTCCTCGCGGACGGCAAGACCTCGGTGGAGTTCGCGGACGTCGTCTACTTCGACCTCGCCCTCGACTACCGCGGCGCCACCCGGATCGCGCTCTCCGCGAGCGCGGACACCAGCGAGCGCACCCTCGCCGAGGCGATCGGCCTCTTCCAGAAGCTGGGCAAGCAGGTCTCCGTGATCGGCGACGTCCCCGGCATGATCGTCGCGCGGACCGTCGCGATGCTGATCGACCTGACGGCCGACGCGGTCGCCCGGGGGGTCGCCACCGCCGAGGACATCGACACGGCGATGCGACTGGGTGTCAACTACCCGCTGGGACCGGCCGAATGGCACGACCGGATCGGCCGCGACTGGGCCTACGACCTGCTGCACAACCTCGACGAACGCGTCCCCGGCGGCCGCTACGCACCCTCCCTCGCCCTGTTCAAACTGGGCTACGAGGACGGCGACGGGGCCGGCGACGACGAGGGCGACCAGGACGACACGGGGGAGAACGAATGACGACGGCCAAGCGGGACACCTACACCCCCGAGACACTGCTCTCGGTCGCCGTCCAGGTCTTCAACGAGCGCGGCTACGACGGCACCTCGATGGAGCACCTCTCCAAGGCCGCGGGCATCTCGAAGTCCTCGATCTACCACCACGTCGCGGGCAAGGAGGAGCTGCTGCGGCGAGCCGTGAGCCGCGCCCTCGACGGGCTCTTCGGGATCCTGGAGGAGCCGGGCGCGGTACGCGGCCGGGCGGTCGAGCGCGTCGAGTACGTCACGCGCCGCACCGTCGAGGTGCTGGTCGGCGAGCTGCCGTACGTGACCCTGCTGCTGCGCGTCCGCGGCAACACCCGCACCGAGCGCTGGGCGCTGGAACGCCGCCGCGAGTTCGACCACCAGGTCGCGGACCTGCTGGGGGCCGCCGCGGCGGAGGGCGACCTGCGGGCCGACGTGGACATACGCCTCGCCACCAGGCTGCTCTTCGGCATGGTCAACTCCCTGGTCGAGTGGTACCGCCCGCACCCGGGCGCCGGCCACGCCCAGCTCGCCGACGCGGTCGTCCACCTCGCCTTCGACGGCCTGCGCACCACCCGCTGACCCCCTTGGACCGCACCCCGGGCGGCCGGGGTGCGAGCATGCCGCATGAGTACCTTCCTCCCCACGCTCACCGAACGCCGCTCTCCCTGGGTCACCTTCACCCGCGCCGATGACCCCTGGGTGGCGCGGGCGGAGGCCGAGCTGCTCGCGCGGGACGGGCTGGTGCTGCGGATATCCGGCGGCGAACTGGACACGGAGGCCTGCGTCTACCGGACGTTCGCCCGTGAGCTGGGCTTCCTCGGGTACTTCGGCCACAACTGGGACGCGATGGTCGACTGCCTCGGCGACTGGCACGGTCCCGGGCACGGCAAGCAGGACGTCGCCGTGATCATCGACGCCGCCGACGACCTGCTCGGCGCGGACTTCCTGGGGGTCTTCGTCTCCACCCTGGCCCGGGGCGCGTGGCGGGCGAACTTCATGGTCGACGCGGACGGGGACCCGGACGAATGGGCCGACCCCTTCGCTTTGCACTTCGTCTTGCTGCTGGACCGCACCGAGCCCGCCGCGTTCGCCGCGAAGGTCGTGTCCCGGGACGGAGACCTGCGCGAGGCGGTGGTCGACGGGCGGCTGCTCGTCACCCTGACGGACGTCGACTGGCCCGGCGGTGACCCGGTGTGGCCGCCGGCCGGCGGGCCCCTCGCGCCGGCGGCCCGGACCCCTGCGTAGCGCGGACGGCCCTACTCCTCCGAGATCGTCGGGCCCGTCCCAGGGCCCGGGGACAGCAGATCCGTTTCCTCGAAGACCAGCAGGGTGCGCGTCGAGAGGACTTCCGGGATGGCCTGGAGCCGGGTCAGGACCAGCTCGCGCAGGGTCCGGTTGTCCGGGGTGTGCACCAGCAGCAGGACGTCGAAATCGCCGCTGACCAGCGCGATGTGCGCCGCGCCGGGGAGCTCGCGCAGCTGCTCGCGGACCGTGCGCCAGGAGTTCTGGACGATCTTCAGCGTGATGTAGGCGGACGCGCCCTGGCCCGCGCGTTCGTGGTTGACGCGGGCCGTGAACCCGCGGATCACCCCGTCGTCGATGAGCCGGTTGATCCGGGCGTAGGCGTTCGCCCGCGAGACGTGCACCTGCTCCGCCACCGACCGTATCGAGGCGCGGCCGTCCGCCTGGAGCAGCCGCATGATCGACCGGTCGATCGGATCCAGGGGCCGGGGTGCGACGGGAGGGCCCGAAGTGGCTCCCGGGGTGCCCCCCGGCGCGGCCGGTGCGGAACCCGTTCCGGCCATTTGTTCATCCGGCATTGCCCGATGCCTCCCTCTCCTGGACGTCCTGCATCCATCCCAGGGCCCCGGCGCCCGTTTGTCCACAGCCTGGAGCCGCCTGTAGCCAAATTGCCCAGACAACCGAACAATCGGTAGGTGAGGGGCCTCACACCCGGGGCACCCCCTGCCCGCTTCCCACGAGGAGGTGTACGCCGCCATGACGGTCCAAGAGCTGCCCGGTGCCGGTGCGTCCCACCGTTCCACCCAGCCGCCCGCCTGGAGCCCCCGCACGGATGCCGCGCCGCTGCTGCCGGACCCCGAGCCCTACCGGGTGCTGGGCACCGAGGCGGCGGACCGGCTCGACCCGGAGCTGATGCGCCGCTGCTACGCCGAGCTGGTGCGCGGCCGGCGCTACAACGCCCAGGCCACGGCGCTCACCAAGCAGGGCCGGCTCGCCGTGTACCCCTCCACCGTCGGCCAGGAGGCCTGCGAGATCGCGGCCGCACTGGTCCTGGAGGAGCAGGACTGGCTGTTCCCGAGCTACCGGGACACCCTGGCGGCCGTGGCGCGCGGACTGGACCCCGTACAGGCCCTGACGCTGCTGCGCGGCGACTGGCACACCGGGTACGACCCGCGCGAGCACCGCATAGCCCCGCTCTCGACCCCGCTCGCCACCCAGCTGCCGCACGCGGTGGGCCTGGCGCACGCGGCCCGGCTGCGCGGCGACGACGTCGTCGCCCTCGCCATGGTCGGCGACGGCGGCACCAGCGAGGGCGACTTCCACGAGGCGCTGAACTTCGCCGCCGTCTGGCAGGCCCCGGTGGTCTTCCTCGTACAGAACAACGGCTTCGCGATCTCCGTCCCGCTCGCCAAGCAGACCGCCGCCCCGACCCTCGCCCACAAGGCCGTCGGGTACGGGATGCCCGGCCGGCTGGTCGACGGCAACGACATCGCCGCCATGCACGAGGTGCTGTCCGAGGCGGTCCGGCGGGCCCGGGCCGGTGGCGGTCCGACCCTGATCGAGGCCGTCACGTACCGGATGGAGGCCCACACGAACGCCGACGACGCGACCCGCTACCGCGGTGACGCCGAGGTCGAGGCCTGGAAGGCGCACGACCCGGTCGATCTGCTGGAGCGTGAGCTGACCGCCCGCGGGATCATCGACGAAGCGGCGATCCAGGCGGTGCGCGACGACGCCGAGGCGATGGCCGCGGCGCTCCGCGAGGGGATGAACGCGGACCCGGTGGTGGACCCGATGGACCTGTTCGCGCACGTGTACGCGGAGCAGACGGACCGGCTGCGGGAGCAGGCGGCCATGCTGCGCGCAGAGCTGGAAGCCGAGGACCAGGCGTGACGACGGTGGCGGCGAAGTCCGCGAAGTCGGGGGCCAAGCCCGCGACGATGGCGCAGGCCCTGACCCGGGCGATGCGCGACGCGATGGCCGAGGACCCGACGGTCCACGTGATGGGCGAGGACGTCGGGACGCTGGGCGGGGTCTTCCGGATCACGGACGGGCTCGCGAAGGAGTTCGGCGAGGAGCGCTGCACGGACACCCCGCTCGCGGAGGCGGGAATCCTGGGCGCGGCGGTCGGCATGGCCATGTACGGGCTGCGGCCGGTGGTGGAGATGCAGTTCGACGCCTTCGCCTACCCGGCGTTCGAGCAGCTGATCTCGCACGTGGCGAAGATGCGCAACCGCACCCGCGGCGCGATGCCGCTGCCGATCACCATCCGGGTGCCGTACGGCGGCGGGATCGGCGGCGTGGAGCACCACTGCGACTCCTCCGAGGCGTACTACGTGGCCACGCCCGGCCTGCACGTGGTGACCCCGGCGACGGTCGAGGACGCGTACGGGCTGCTGCGCGCGTCGATCGCGAGCGACGACCCGGTGGTCTTCCTGGAGCCGAAGCGGCTCTACTGGTCGAAGGCCGACTGGCGGCCCGAGGCGCCGGCGGCCGTGCCGGGCATCGGGAAGGCACTGGTCCGGCGGACCGGCACGAGCGCGACCCTGATCACCTACGGGCCCTCCCTGCCGGTGTGCCTGGAGGCGGCCGAGGCGGCGCGCGAGGAGGGCTGGGACCTGGAGGTCGTGGACCTCCGCTCGCTGGTCCCCTTCGACGAGGACACGGTCGTGGAGTCCGTACGCCGTACCGGGCGCGCGGTGGTGGTCCACGAGGCCGGCGGCTTCGGCGGACCGGGCGCGGAGATCGCCGCCCGGGTCACCGAGCGGTGCTTCCACCATCTGGAGGCGCCGGTGCTGCGGGTGACGGGCTTCGACATCCCCTACCCGCCGCCGATGCTCGAGAAGCACCACCTGCCGGGTGTGGACCGGATCCTGGACACCGTGGCCCGCCTGCAGTGGGAGAACTGATGCCGCAGGTAATGGAATTCAAGCTTCCCGATCTCGGGGAGGGCCTGACCGAGGCCGAGATCGTCCGCTGGCTGGTCGCGGTGGGCGATGTCGTCGCCATCGACCAGCCGGTGGTCGAGGTCGAGACGGCCAAGGCGATGGTGGAGGTTCCGTGCCCCTACGGCGGTGTGGTCACCGCCCGCTTCGGGGAGGAGGGCACGGAACTTCCCGTCGGCGCACCGCTGATCACCGTGGCGGTGGGAGCGGCGTCGCTCCCGCAGGCCCCGGCCGCGCAGGCGGCCGAGGCCGAGGGCTCCGGCAACGTGCCCCGGCCGCTGATCGGCTACGGCGAGGACCACTCGCGCCCGGCGCGTCGGCGACGGGTGCGACCCGTCACCGCCGCGGTGTCGGCGCCGGTCGTCGCCGCTCCGGTGGCGCCGGTCGTCGCGGCTCCGGTGGCTCCGGCGGCTGTCGCCGGGCCGGTGCCCGTCATCTCGCCGCTGGTGCGCAAGCTGGCCAAGGACGGCGGGGTCGACCTCCGCGCGCTGACGGGGTCGGGGCCCGAGGGGCTGATCCTGCGGGCCGACGTCGAGGCGGCGCTGGCCGCGCTGCGGGCGCCCCAACCGGCGCCGGTCGCCGCGGCGGCGCCCGCGGTGGCGGCGCAGGGCGAGCGGATCCCGCTCAAGGGAGTGCGCGGGGCGGTCGCCGAGAAGCTGTCGCGCAGCCGCCGGGAGATCCCGGACGCCACCTGCTGGGTCGACGCGGACGCCACCGAGCTGATGGCCGCCCGGGCCGCGATGAACGCGGTCGGCGGGCCCAAGATCTCGGTGCTCGCGCTGCTGGCCCGGATCTGCACGGCCGCCCTGGCCCGGTACCCGGAGCTCAACTCCACCGTGGACCTCGCCGCCAAGGAGATCGTCCGGCTCCCGTCGGTGCACCTGGGCTTCGCCGCCCAGACCGAACGGGGCCTGGTGGTCCCGGTGGTCCGGGACGCGCAGCACCGCAACCCGGAGTCCCTGTCGGCGGAGTTCGCCCGGCTGACCGAGCTGGCCCGGTCCGGGAAGCTGGCTCCGGCCGATCTGACCGGCGGCACCTTCACCCTGAACAACTACGGGGTGTTCGGGGTCGACGGCTCCACGCCGATCATCAACCACCCCGAAGCGGCGATGCTGGGCGTGGGCCGGATCATCGACAAGCCGTGGGTCCACGAGGGGCAGCTGGCGGTCCGCAAGGTCGTCCAGCTGTCGCTGACCTTCGACCACCGGGTCTGCGACGGGGGTACGGCGGGCGGCTTCCTCCGCTACGTCGCGGACTGCGTCGAATCCCCGGCGGTCCTGCTCCGGAGCCTGTAGGCCGCCGAGGGCCGGTGTCCTGGGGCTCCGCCCCCGAACCCCCGCGCCTCAAACTCCCCCAGCTACCGCTGGGAGGGGCCCCCGGGCGGGGCTGTATTCCAGCCCGTCCGGCGCTTGAGGACCGGGGGTTCGGGGGCGGAGCCCCGCAGCGGCGCCGCGCCCGGCCTTCACACCGTGAGCAGCAGCTTGCCCACGTGGGCGCTGGACTCCATGACCCGGTGGGCCTCGGCGGCGTCCCGCATCGGGAACGCCGCGTGGACCACCGGGCGGACCCGCCCCGCGGCCACCAGCGGCCACACGTGCTCGCGCACGGCGGCGACGATGGCCGCCTTCTCCTCCAGCGGGCGGGCGCGCAGCGAGGTGGCGGTGATCGCCGCCCGCTTGGCCAGCAGCGCGCCGAGGTTCAGCTCGGCCTTCACCCCGCCCTGGAGCCCGATCACCGCGAGCCGCCCGTTCACGGCCAGGGCGTCCACGTTCCGGGCGAGGTACTTCGCGCCCATGATGTCCAGGATCACGTCCGCCCCGGCCCCGCCCGTCGCCTCGCGCAGCGCGGCCACGAAGTCCTGCTCGCGGTAGTCGATCAGGATGTCCGCGCCCAGCTCCTTGCAGCGCGCCAGCTTCTCCGGGCCGCCCGCCGTCACGGCGACCGTCGCGCCCACCGCCTTCGCCAGCTGGATCGCCATGGTCCCGATCCCGCTGGACCCGCCGTGCACCAGCAGGGTCTCGCCGGGGCGGAGCCCCGCCACCATGAACACGTTGGACCACACGGTCGTGACGACCTCGGGCAGCGCGGCCGCCGTCACCAGGTCCACGCCCGCCGGGACCGGCAGCAGCTGCCCCGCCGGCACGGCCACCCGCTCCGCGTACCCGCCGCCCGCCAGCAGGGCGCACACCTCGTCGCCCACGGACCAGCCGGACACGCCCGGCCCCATCGCGGCGATCCGCCCGGAGCACTCCAGCCCCGGATGGCGCGAGGCGCCGGGCGGCGGATCGTAGAACCCCTGTCGCTGGAGGACGTCGGCGCGGTTCACGGCGCTCGCCGCGACCTCGACGAGGACCTCGCCCTCGCCCGGCACCGGATCGGATACGTCGGCCCAGACGAGGGCCTCGGGGCCGCCGGGCTGCTCGATGGTGATCGCATGCATGGCCCGGAGGCTACGCCACGGCGCGGCTAATCGGCAGGTCCGAACTTCACCTGCGGCGAGCCGGGCGGCGTCGCCCGCACGATGGTGATGAGACGGTCCGTCAGCTGGATCGGGCTCGCGTGCGGATCGTCGTACGGGAGCAGCCGGTGGCCGCGCACCACGCTCACGACCAGGTCCTCGGTGTCCCGTACCGACTTGCCGGCCTCGGACTTGCGGGCGGGGCGTTCGATGAGGTCGAGGCCGCTGCCCTGCTGGATCAGGTCCTCCATCACGGTGCCCGCGCTCGGGCTGAGCACCGAGAGGCCCAGCAGCCGGCCGGCCGCGCTCGCGCTCGTGATGACCGCGTCCGCGCCGGACTGGCGCAGCAGCGGGGCGTTCTCCTCCTCGCGCACCGCCGCGACGATCTTCGCCCCGCGGTTGAGCTGCCGGGCGGTCAGGGTGACCAGGACCGCCGTGTCGTCCCGCTGGGTGGCGATGACGATCTGACGGGCCTTCTGCAGCTCGGCGCGGAGCAGGACTTCGGAGCGGGTGGCGTCGCCGACCACGCCCGTGAAGCCCTCCGCGTTGGCCGTGTCGATCACCTTGGCGCTGGGGTCGACGATGACGACCTGCTCCTTGGAGAGGCCGGTGGCCAGCAGCGTCAAAAGGGCCGAGCGGCCCTTCGTGCCGAAGCCGATGACGACCGTGTGCTCACGCAAGTTCTTCCTCCAGCTCTTCAGCCGCCACTCTTCCCTCGTCCGTTCCGTCAGGACTTCCAGGGTGGTACCGACCAGGATGATCAGGAACAGCACGCGCAGCGGGGTGATCAGCAGGATGTTGATCAGTCGCGCACTGTCGCTGTACGGCACGATGTCGCCGTAGCCCGTCGTGGACAGCGTCACCGTGGCGTAGTAGAAGCAGTCGAGGAGATCGACCTGCTCGTTGGCGTTGTCGTGGTAGCCGTCGCGGTCCAGCCAGACGATGAAGACCGTCAGGAAGAGCACGAACAACGCCATCAGCAGGCGCTTGGTGACCTGCCTCAGCGGGTTCTCGACGACGCGTTTGGGCAGTTTGATGCGCCGGGAGACGAGCTTCTCGTCGGCGCCGCGGGCCATGGAGTCCTGGCCGTGCAGTTTCACGTGAAACATCCTCCGGAAGCCCAGGGCAGATCGAGAATCTCCAGTTCCTGCCCGGACCGCGCGCCCTTGGGCGGTACGACGGCCAGCGCGTCGGCCGCCGCCACGCCGCGCAGCATCGCAGGTCCGTGGTAGCGCAGCGGCACCGCGTGCTCGTCGCTCAGCAGGACCGGGACCAGCCGGGTGTCGTACGGGTGGCCCGGTACGTCCCCCTGCACCGGCGCCGTGTAGCGGGGGCGCCTGCGGCGGCCGGCGAGGGCGCGCAGCAGGGGTTCGGCGAGGGTGAGCAGCCCGGAGACGGCGGCCAGCGGGTTGCCGGGCAGCCCGACGACATGGCGCACCGTGTTCTCGCCGTTTTCTCCGTTCACGTCGTTCTCGTCGGCGGCCCTGGACCCGATGCGGGCCAGCAGCATGGGGTGCCCGGGTCGCACCGCCACTCCGTCGACCAGCAGTTCGGCGCCGGCCTCCCGCAGTACGGGGTGGACGTGGTCGACGGGGCCGGAGGCGGTGCCGCCCGTGGTGATCAGGACATCCGCGGTGCTCGTGCGGACGGCCTCCAGCAGGGCCGCGGCCCCCGCCGGGTCGTCGCCGAGCCGCCGCGTGCCGGTGACCTCGGCGCCGAGGCGGTCGATCCAGGGGCCCAGCATGGGGCTGAGGGCGTCGCGGACCAGCCCCTCGTGCGGGAGGCCCTCGGTGAGCAACTCGTCGCCGAGGACGAGGATCTCCACGCGCGGGCGGGGCCGGGTGGTCAGCTCGTCGTACCCGGCGGCCGCGGCGAGCCCCAGCACGGCCGGCGTGACCAGGGAGTCGGCGGGCAGCAGCAGGTCGCCGGAGCGGCACTCCTGGCCCCGCGGGCGGATGTCCTGGCCGGTCAGGACGGGCCGGTCGGCGAAGAGCTGGGTGCCGGCCTCGCGGCAGTGCTCGCGGCGGATGACGGCGGTGGCGTCGGCGGGGATCCGGGCGCCGGTGGCGATCCGTACGGCCTCGCCGTCGGTGAGGGGCTCCGGCCGCTCGGAGCCGGCCAGGACGCCGCCGCCCGCGCGCACGCTCCAGGGGCCGGGGCCCGCGACGGCCCAGCCGTCCATCGCGGAGGTGTCGAAGGACGGCAGGTCGGTCAGCGCGTCCAGAGGGGTGGCCAGGACCTCGCCGAGGGCGTCCGCGAGGGGCACGCGGTGGGTACGGGGCCGCACCCGGCTCCCGGCGTGCGCGGCGGTGTCCCGCGCCCGCTGCCAGCCGGACGCGCGATGGCCGCCGGCACCGCCGCCGCCCGCGCCGCCCGTGGCGCCGCCCTCGGGGGTGCGGCTGACCAGCGCCAGGGCCTCGTCGAGGGCCTGCTCCGCGGAATTCGTGGGGGTCATCCGGAGCCGTTCCGTTCGGCGGTGTCGGCTGCGGCCTCGTCGGCCCACCGCAGCGCCAGGTCGGCCGCCTTGCGGGAGGCCTCGGCTACGGCCTGGGCGGGGTCGGCGCCGGTGGCGGCGGCCTGCGCGGCCGCGTAGCCGACCAGGAAGGTGGTCAGCGGGGCGGCGGGCCGGGCGACGCCGTGGGCGGCGTCCCGGGCGAGGTCGAGCAGGGTCTTGGTGTCGACGGGGAGGTCGATGCCCAGCTCACTCTTGACGGCGGTGATCCATTGCTCCAGCACGCCTCCATGCTCCCTGATCCGGGCGCGGGCGGCGGCGAGATCGTCCCAGGTGTCGCAGTCGAAGGAGGCGAGGGGCCGGGACGTGACGCGGGCGAGGTCCAGTTCGGCGGTGAGCGCACGGAGCGGGAGCCCGGTGAGAGCGCCGTGCTCGGCGGCGAGCAGGGCGATCTCCCGGCGCAGCGGCTCGGCCCGGTAGGCGGCGACCAGCGGCTGGTCCCGGCCGTCGGGGTCCCGCAGCATCGCCCCGTCCGCGCCGGGGGCGTCCAGCAGGGCCCGTACGGTTTCCCGGTCGAGGAACGGCAGGTCGGCGGAGAGTACGAGGACCAGCCCGGCGGTGGTCCGGCGCAGCCCGGCGTCCAGCGCGGCCACGGGGCCGCCGCCGGGCGGGTCCTCCCGGGTCCAGCACACCGGGCGCGCGGTGGCCCGGCGGCCGCCGACCACGACGGTGGTCCGGGCGTCCGGGCAGGCGTCGAGCACGCGGTCGAGGAGTGCGCGGCCGCCGACGCTCAGCGCGGGCTTGTCGGCCCCGCCGAGGCGCCGCGCGGCGCCGCCGGCCAGCACGATCGCGTCGTAGCTCATGCCCTTGAGTATGCGGCGACCATGTCCCTGGCGGGACCCGCACTTTCCGGGCCTCACTCCGCCGGGTGCGGCGCCGTTGCCGGGGGCGCTGCCCCCGGACCCCCGTGCCTCAATCGCCGGCGAGGCTGAAGGTGGCGGGGCTGAGGGTGGCGGGGCTGAAGGTGGCGGAAGCGGGTCCGGGCCGCGCCGGGGCGTGGGCCGGACCCGCTTCTTCCGCTGTCCGCCGGAGGCTAGAGGTAGGGGCCCGAGCGGATCGCGCCGTGGCCGCCGTCCTCGTCGTCGTCGTGCGGACCGCCCGGCGGGAGGGCGCGGCGCATCTGCTCCAACTGGGCCCGCGCCGCCATCTGCTGTGCGAACAGGGCCGTCTGGATGCCGTGGAAGAGGCCCTCCAGCCAGCCCACCAACTGGGCCTGGGCGATCCGGAGTTCGGCCTCCGAGGGAATGGCCTCCTCGGTGAACGGGAGCGACAGGCGCTCCAGTTCCTCCACGAGCTCCGGAGCCAGGCCGTCTTCCAGCTCCTTGACCGAGGCGGCATGGATGTCCTTGAGCCGGACCCGGCTCGCCTCGTCGAGAGGCGCGGCGCGTACCTCTTCCAGGAGTTGCTTGATCATGCTGCCGATCCGCATGACCTTGGCGGGCTGTTCGACCATTTCCGTCACCGGGACCTCGCGCGACTCGTCATCGGCGTCGCCGACGGCCGTCCCGTCCTGTCCCACGATCAGAACGTGCGGGGGGCTGTCCTGCGACCGTTCACTCCTCGGCATCTCCATGCCGTCATTCTCTCGCACACCTCCGTCCTCACTCGGTGTGCCCCCGTACAGTCGTGATCCACCCTGTACGGGGGCACCAGCCTGGGACCGCCCCCGGGCCCCGGCGCTACCCCGCGGCCCGGCGGGCCAGCGCGCCGCTGGAGCGGGTGACCAGGGCCGCCAGCAGGGCCGCGCCGATCGGAACCACGACGACCAGCCCGCCGAGGGTCTCCCACGGCACGGAGATCGGCACGAACGGCACCGCTTCCGTCATCGCCGAGAAGCCCTGCGCGATCGACTCCTGATAGAGCGCATCGGCTTCCCGCTGCTCGGTCAGGCGCAGGCCGACGGCGGGCAGGATCCCGGCCGCCGAGCCCAGGACGACGCCCATCAGGGCGACCACCCCGCACTGGAAGCCGCTCAGCGTCCGCCGCACCCGCGGCGCCGCGCCCACCGCGGCCAGCGTCTTCAGGTCGGCCTCCGCGTCGGCCTGGGCCAGCCCGGTGGCGATGCCGGCCGCACCGATGGTGACGAGCCCCGCGAAGACGGCGAGGGCCAGCATGACGAGGCTGTTGTCGCCCTGGTAGCCCGCCTCGATGCGCAGGGAGGCCTCCACGCCCATCCGGTCGATCTCCCCGTCCATCCGCTGGCGCTGCTCGCTGGTCGGCGCCCCGTCGAGGCTGAAGTACGAGCCCACCGGCGCGGTGACCAGCCCGGCGGCCTTGGCCGCCGAGGGCGGCAGGATCAGCTCGATGCCCCAGCTCTCGGCCGAGTCGGGTGCCAGGTGGACGGGGAGGACCTTGTCCTCACCGGGCGTCTCGTCGTAGTGCCCGCGCATGATGTCGTCCTCGCCCTGTTCGGTGATGATCCGCAGGGTGAGCTTGCCGTCCTTGACCTGGCGCTTGTCGAAGGAGACGGCCTGGCCGGCCTTGAGCGCGGCCACGGAGCCCGGGTCGGTGACCGCGAGCACGCCCAGCACCTGCTCGTCGCCGACGACGACGGAGTGCTGCGTGCCGTGCCGGGGTTCCTGGCAGCGCCAGTCCTGGCGCAGTTCCTTGCGCTGCGCGTCGGAGAAGGCCGCGCTGCTCTTGGGGTCCTCGTAGAGCGGGCAGCGCTGCTCCTTGGGCGTGATGACCTCGGCGCGGCCGCAGCCGGGGTCCGAGGAGAACGACTCGCAGCCGGGCTTGCCGACGACCAGCCGGTCGATGTCCGCCCGCCGGGCCAGCGGCAGTTCCTTGGCGAGGGCCTCGCGCAGGGCGGGCACGTCCTTGTACGCGCTGTTCTCGGTGGTCTCCAGCACCCCGGTTCCGTGCGGCAGTTCGGCCTGGTACTCGTGGCGCATCTGGACGTCGTAGCTCTGCTGGTACGTCGCCACGGCGACGGTTCCGGCGACGGCGGCCAGTACGGCGGCCACGGCGGGCGCCGTACGCCCGCGGTTGCGCACGGCGTCGCGCAGCGCGAGCCGCGGCGACAGTGGCAGCCACCGCCCGAGCCGGCCGAACAGGCCGACCAGGATCGGGGTGAGGGCGACGATGCCGAGTTCGGCGAGGGCGCTGCCGCCCGCCACGACGGTGCTGCCCAGCTTCGAGGTGGTGCCGTAGAGGGCGATCGCGGTGCCTGCGGCGACGGCGATCAGGCCGAGGACGGGCAGCACCCGGTTGGCGCGGCGGATGCCGCGGCGGCCGGTCAGCGAGGCCAGCACGGTCTGCCGGGAGGCGGTGACGGCCGGGACGATCGCGGCCAGCAGGCCGGTGATCACGGCGAGCAGGGCGATGCCGGCCAGTTCCAGCGGGCGCAAGTCGAAGCCGCCGAAGCGGTTTCCGAGCCCCTCCTCCAGCACCGGCCGCAGTACGACGGTGAGCAGGACGCCGACGACGGTGCCGGTGACGGCGGCGACGGCGCCGAGGACCAGGCCGCCGGAGAGCACGATGGAGCGGATGTGGCGCCGGTCGCCCCCGTTGGCGCCGACCAGGCCCAGCTGGCGGCGCGAGCGGCGGGCGCCGACCGCGAAGGCCGGTCCGGCGAGCAGGCAGATCTCCAGCATGGCCAGGCCCACGACGGTGGCCAGGATGGCCATCTCGACGGTCTTGTTGCCGTCGCGCTCGACCATCGCCTTCGGCTCGTCCCGGTAGAGCGGGATCTCGGAGTCGGCGGGCGGGTCGAGGACGACCGCGCGGGAGGTGACGACCAGGCCCTTGGCGTTGGCCGCCTTGACCGCGTCCCAGGTGACGCCCGCGTCGCCGCCGACCTTGACCAGGTACTTCTCGTCGGGGGTCAGTGTGCGCCCGCCGGACGCCACCAGCGCCTTGTTCAGCGGGTCGATCAGGGTGCCGGGCGGGGCGATGAGCTCGGGGCGCCCGAGTTCGTCCGGCAGCTCGTAGGCGCCGACGATCTTGTACGGGGAAGCGGCACCGCGCGGGGTGACCGAGGAGCCGACGAAGAGGCCGGACTCCTTCAGGAAGGCCCGGGTGGCGATGACCTCGCCGGGGTCCTTGGGCAGCCGGCCGCGGTCGAGCGTGACCATGCCCTTCACCAGGGGGCTGTGCGTGTCGAGTTCGCGCAGCTGGGTCTCGAGCAGCCCGTGCGTGGTGCGGACCTTGGTGTAGCCGCTGCTGTCCTTGACGACCTGGGTCCCGGGCGGGAGCGCGGACCCCACCGGTTCCGGCTTCTCCCGCGGGAACTTCGAGGGGTCGTAGTCCTTGTAGCCGCCGACGGGCGAGGATCTCGTGCCGTCGGGGTTCTGGTTGATGGGCCCGGAGATGTGCGAGTGGCCCACCCGTGCGTCGGCGGCGCCGATCATCCGGGTGAGGGTCTGCTCGGGGGAGAGTTCGGCACTGCGCAGTGTGAGGTCGGCGGCGCTGACCCCGACGATCGGCAGGGCGAGCATCGCGAGGACGAGGGAGCTGCGGCCCTTGGCGCGCCAGGCGTCGCGGCGGGCTATGCGCAGGGCCGCGATCCAGGAGTGGTACCAGCCTTGGAGCGGAGAGGTCACTGGCCGGCCGCCTGCCCGGAGAGGAGGGAATCGGCGTGGCTGCGCAGGGTCTCGTCGACCACGGTGCCGTCGCGCAGGAAGACCACGCGGTCGGCCCAGGCGGCGAACCGCGGCTCGTGCGTGACGAGGATCCCGGCGGCGCCCGCGTCGCAGCGGGCGCGCAGCAGGGCGAGGACGGACTCGCCGGTCTCGGAGTCCAGGGCGCCGGTCGGCTCGTCGGCGAGGACCAGCCGGCGGTCGCCGACGAGGGCGCGGGCGATGGCCACGCGCTGCTGCTGGCCGCCGGACATCTCGTCGGGGAAGCGGTCGGCGAGCCGGCCCAGGCCCATCTCCTCCAGCGCGGCGAGCGCGGAGGCGCGGGCCTTGCGGGCGGACATCCCGTCGAGTTCCCGCGGCAGCGCCACGTTCTCGGCGGCGGTGAGGGCCGGTATCAGGTTGTAGTCCTGGAAGACGTACCCGATGCTGCGGCGGCGCAGGGCGGCCAGCTGCTTGCGGCTCGCCGTGGTGATGTCGGTGCCCTCGACGATCACCCGCCCGCTGCTCGGGGTGTCGAGGCCGCCCGCGAGGGTGAGCAGCGTGGACTTGCCGGAGCCGGAGGGGCCCATCACGGCGACGAGTTCGCCGGGGAAGACCGAGAGGTCGATCCCGCGCAGGGCGTGCACCTCGGTGGCGCCGCTGCCGTGCGTGCGGACGAGTCGGTCCAACTGCAGTACGGGCCGCTGGGGCTGGGATTGGTGCTGGTCAGGCATGGAGTGTCCCCCCTGGAACGGTGGTTCAGCCGCGGCGCGTACGAGCGGTACGGGGCGGGGTGGCGGTGGTCGGGGCCGGGGTCTCGGCTGCGGCGGCCTGGGGTGGTTCGTGTTCCGCGGCTCTCCGGTCGGCCGGCAGGGAGAGCCGGACGAGCCGGGCTTCGCAGTGGTCCAGCCAGCGGGCCTCGGCCTCGGTCTGGAAGATCAGCTGTTCCAGGACGAGCAGCCAGGCCACGTCGTCGCGTTCGCGGGACCGGCCGCTCTCGACCGCGGCGAGCGCCGTGGCCTTGAGCCGGGTGTAGTCCTGCATCGCCTTGATCGTGGCGTGCCGCTGGGACTGGATGACGGCGCGGATGTCCACACCGGGGGCGCCCACGGCCATGGCGAGCTTGATGGACAGCTCGTCGCGGGGCGGGTTGGCCCGGTCGACGGGGCGCCCGTACCACTGGAGCAGCTCGGTGCGCCCGGCGTCGGTGATGGCGTAGAGGGTGTGGCCGGCGGCGTCCTCCCCGTCGGGGACGACGAGGCCGTCCCGTTCGAGACGGGCGAGGGTCGTGTACACCTGCCCGACGTTGAGCGGCCAGGTGGAGCCGGTGCGGGATTCGAACTCGGTGCGCAGCTGGGAGCCGTACCGAGGACCCCGTTCCAGCAGGGCGAGTAGCCCGTGACGGATCGACATACTCGGTATGTATACCGAGTATGTTCGCGCGCGGCAACCGTCCTGAGGCGTACGCCGCAGGGGGGACGCCCGCCCGGAGGGGGGAGGTCCGGGCCGCTCAGATCCCCCGGCGCAGGCGCATCCCGAGGTAGCCGAGACCGAGGCCCATCAGGGCGAATCCGGTACCGAGCGGCAGTATGTGCGCGGCCAGGTCGGCGGCCCGGTCGTTGGGCGCGGTGCCGAGGGCGGTGACCACCGACGGCGGCGGACTCGGGGCGGCGACGGCGGCGGTCGGCCGCGGCGGTGTCGGTGGCGGCGGCGGTGGCTGTGCCTGTGGCGGTGGGGAGGGCTCGGCGCGCGGGGGGTACACCGGCAGCGGCCGGGAGGCCACCGTCAGCTCCGGGTTCGCGGGCTCGCCGGCCGGCCGCCCGGGGTGTTCGCGCCCGACTCCGGCGACGCTGCCGGCCAGCTCCTCGTAGGGGTCGTCGGGCGAGGCGGGTGCGGCGGGTGCGGCGACGTGCCCGGCCGGGGCGAGGAAGGGGCCGGCGTACGCGGAAGCGGTGGGCGCGAGCGCGGCGGCGGCGAGGGCCGCGCAGGCCAGCCAGTGCGGCGGGCGGAAGCCTTGGATCACGGGGAGCCCCTCCCGTCCCGAGCCACGAGCTGCTCGCTGCGCGTCAGAGATATGCGCCCAGATTTACATAGTGGGGCAAAAGCGGCATCCCGGACGCCCCATCGGGGTGCCCGGGATGCCGGTGTGTCGGACTGCGCCGCGTGCGGCGCCGCTTGTCGCGCCCTGCGGGGCCGCTATTCGGGGTTGCCGGTCGACACGGTCAGCGTGTACTCCGTGCCCTCCTTGGCGATCTTGTCGCCGGCGGTCGGGGTCTGGAACAGCACCGTGTCCTTGCCGTACACGGCCTCGTCCTTGTACTCGATCTTGTACTTGCCGCCCGAGGCCTGGATGCACTCCTTCACGGAGAGCAGGTTCTTGTACTTGAGGTCCGGCGCCATGTACTTGCCGGCCTCGCTGTAGTGCTTCACCGGCTCCGTGCACTTCTTCGGGTCGATCGTGCGCGTCAGGTCGGGTCCCTTGTACCCGGCCTTCGCGGAGGCCGGCGCGGACGCGGAGCTCGCCGGGTCCGCCGTGGTGCCCCCCTTGTCCTTGTCGCCGCCCTGCATGATCGCCGCGATCAGACCGCCCACGGCCAGCAGGGCCACCGCGATCGCGCCGATGACCACGGGCCTGTTCCGCCTGCCGTCACCGGACGCCGCGGACGGCGCGGACGGCGCGGCCGTCGGGGAGATCGTGTACGGCGGCGGGGTCTGCGGCGCGTACTGCTGCTGCGGCGGGGGCGTGTGCGGGTAGGCGTAGCCGCCCTGCGCGTGCTGCTGCGGGGCCGGGGCCGGGGTGGGCGCGTACGGGGCCGGCGGCGGGGTGTGCGGCGCCTGGTACGGCTGCTGCACCGACTGCGGGGACGCCTGGTACCCGGACTCCACCGGCGGGAACACGGCCGAGGCCACGCCCGCGCCACTGCTCAGGGGCCCCTGGCCCTGGACGATGACCGGTGCCCCGGTCTGCCCGGAGCCCAGCACCCGCGCGACCTCGTCCCCCATGGCCGCGGCCGTGGGGAAACGCTCGTTCGGGTTCTTCTTCAGGGCCCGTGCCACCAGCGCGTCCATCGCCGGGGTCAGCGACCGGTTGATGGAGGACGGGGCGACCGGCTCCTCCTGCACGTGGGCGTACGCGATGGCCAGCGGCGAGTCCGCGTCGAACGGGATCCGCCCGGTCAGCAGCTGGAACAGCATGATGCCGACCGAGTAGAGGTCGGAACGGGCGTCGACCCCGCGCCCCAGCGCCTGTTCGGGCGAGAGGTACTGGGGGGTGCCGACGACCATGCCGGTCTGCGTCATCGAGGTGACCCCCGACTGCATGGCGCGGGCGATGCCGAAGTCCATCACCTTGACCACGCCGCGCTTGTTCACCATGACGTTGCCGGGCTTGATGTCGCGGTGGACGAGCCCCATCTCGTGGCTGGTCTCCAGGGCGGCCAGCACGTCGGCCGTCACCTTCAGCGCCTTGTCCGCGGGCATGGCCCCGTGCCGGCGGATGTCCTCCTCCAGCACCGAGCCGAGCGGCCGGCCCTCCACGTACTCCATGACGATGTACGGCATCACCGCGCCGTCAGCCGCGGCCGAGCCGCCGAACGTCACTTCGCCTTCGCCGGTGTCGAAGACCGAGACGATGTTCGTGTGCGACAGTTTCGCTACAGCCTGGGCCTCGCGGCGGAATCGTTCGCGGAAGGACTGCTCGCGGCCGAGGTCGCTGTGCAGCGTCTTGATGGCGACCTGCCGGTCGAGGGCCGAGTCGTACGCCAGGTACACGGACGCCATGCCGCCCGCACCCAGCAAGTCCCTTAGCTGGTAACGGCCACCGGCCAGAGAGCCGCCCGCGTACTGGCCCTGAGTGCCGTCCTGGCTCATGACTGTTGCTTCCCCTCGGGATGTGTCCCCACGCCGCTGGCCGGGCGCATATGGCGCCCAGTCTGCCCGAGGGCAAGCACACGTCAAGCCAGGTACCCGTTCCGTGACCACATGGGCACAGGCGGCCTTGTCCGAACGGTGACCGGTTCCGAGGCTGTAGCGTTCACCGGAGCACCGACGAAGAGGACGACCGCTGAGCGGCGACCGAGAGATACGACGGCGAGGACTGATGGCACCCGAACCCGATGGAAACGGCGCCGGGATGACCGATGGTCCTGAGCACTGGGGCGCCGGCGGCCTGGTGGGAGACGGCCGTTACCGGATGACGCACCGGCTGGGCCGCGGCGGCATGGCCGAGGTGTTCGCGGCCGAGGACGTCCGGCTGGGCCGGACCGTCGCCGTGAAGCTGCTGCGCGCGGACCTCGCCGAGGACCCGGTGTCCAAGGCCCGCTTCACGCGCGAGGCGCAGTCCGTCGCCGGACTCAACCACCACGCCGTCGTCGCCGTGTACGACTCGGGCGAGGACAAGGTCGGCCCCAACACCGTCCCGTACATCGTCATGGAGCTCGTCGAGGGCCGCACCATCCGCGACCTCCTGCTCAGTGCCGAGGCGCCGGGCCCCGAGCAGGCGCTCATCATCACCTCGGGCGTGCTCGAAGCCCTCGCGTACTCGCACCAGCACGGCATCGTGCACCGCGACATCAAGCCCGCGAACGTCATCATCACCGAGACCGGCGCGGTCAAGGTGATGGACTTCGGCATCGCCCGCGCCCTGCACGGCGCCCAGTCGACGATGACCCAGACCGGCATGGTCATGGGCACCCCGCAGTACCTGTCGCCCGAGCAGGCCCTCGGCAAGGCCGTCGACCACCGCTCCGACCTGTACGCGACCGGCTGCCTGCTGTACGAACTGCTCGCGCTGCGTCCCCCGTTCACCGGCGAGACCCCGCTGTCGGTGGTCTACCAGCACGTCCAGGACGCGCCGGTGCCGCCCTCGCAGCTGCCGGAGGGGCGTCATCTCCCGCAGGAGCTCGACGGCCTGGTCATGCGCTCCCTCGCCAAGGATCCGGACGACCGGTTCCAGAGCGCCGAGGAGATGCGCGGACTGGTCCAGTACGCGCTCCAGATGCTGCACGACCAGGGGCCGAACACCGGTACCTGGAGCACCGGCCCGGTCACCATGTCCCTGCCGCACGGGCGGGGCGGCGCCTCTGCCACCACGGCCATGCCCCTGCCCGGGAACGGCGGCCAGCAGCAGTACGGGGCGCACGCCTCGACCTCGCAGTTCCAGCAGCCGATGGTGCCGTCGCTGAACCCGGACGACGGCTCGGCCTTCCCCGGGGGCCACGGCCCGGCCGGCAACGGCGGCTACGACGGGTACGACGGCTACGACGACCGCGGTGGCGGCGGCAGCCGTTGGAAGGCGTGGCTGTTCGCGGTCCTCGCGATCGTCGCGGTCATGGGCGGCGTGGCCTACGCCGTCAACAGCGTGGGCAAGACGGACAAGAAGAAGCCGGAGACCACCCAGAGCACTCCGAACGACCAGCCGAGCAAGTCCGCCTCCCCGAACCTCACCCAGCCGCCGGCGACCCAGGACAACCCCCCGGCCACCGCCGACAATTCGCCCCCGCCGACCCGGAGCCGGACGCAGAGCTTCAGCCCGACGCCGACGGCCACCGCGACGCACACGCCGACGGGCACGGCCTCGCCGAGCAGCTCGCCGGTGACGAAGTCCCCGACGGCCCCGCCGACGACGCCGTCGACGAAGCCGTCGACGAAGCCCACGGAGACGAGCGGCGGCGGCGCAGGCGGCGCGGTCGGCGGCGGTGGCGCCCCCAGCTCGGAGGAGTGAGACGGATACGCGGACGGGCCCGGCGGAATCAATTCCGCCGGGCCCGTTCCCGTATCCGCGTGAGCGCGGGTCAGAGCGCGTGCTGGTACTGCCGGTCCGGATTCCGGGCGAGTGAGTGCACGGTGACGAACTGGGGTTCGATACGCATGTAGACGGGGTCGAAGACCTGGCCGTCGATGAAATGCGGAACCGGGCCAAAGAGCTCCAGCTCGGCGTTGGCGGGCTCCACGACCTGCGCCGTTCCGGTGAACTGGACCGACCAGAGCTCGGGGTCCGGCGAATGGGAATTGTCGGCTCCGTAGGCCACCACACTGCCGTTGCAGGCCTGGTGGTAGCCGAAACCGGAATGCATTCTCAGGAGCACCCCGCCGTCCACCACGATGTGCCGGGCGAGCGCGAGGAAGGGCAGCGCGCGCATGCTGGTGGCCACGCGGCCGTACGGCACCCGGCGCAGCAGTTCGACGGCGTGGAGTTCCTCGGGGGACATGGCGTCCACTCTCGGTCACCGGCACCCCGCGGGGGAAGAGCAGCCCGCCCCGAGGAGGGGGGACGTTGGTCCCGAGTGGAACGCCCGGAGCAGGGGAACCCGTACCGTCACGGAGCGTCACCGCGCGTGGCCGGCGCGAGGGGCGGAGGTCAGCGCCGTTCGGCCTGCAGGCGGGCCACGTAGGCCGCGGCCTGGGAGCGGCGCTCCATGCCCAGCTTGGAGAGCAGGCTGGAGACGTAGTTCTTGATGGTCTTCTCGGCCAGGTGCAGCCGCTCGCCGATCACGCGGTTGGTCAGGCCCTCGCCGATCAGGTCGAGGATCTTCCGCTCCTGCTCGGTGAGGTGGGCCAGGCGGTCGTCGCCCCGGCCGCTCCTGCCGCCGTCGCGCAGCCGCTCCAGCACGCGGGCGGTGGCGACCGGGTCCAGCAGCGACCTGCCGGCGGCGACATCGCGGACGGCGCTCAGCAGCTCATTGCCGCGGATCGCCTTGAGCACGTAGCCGGAGGCGCCGGCCATGATCGCGTCGAAGAGCGCCTCGTCGTCGGCGAAGGAGGTCAGCATCAGGCATTTGACGTCCTCGTCCTGCGAGCGCACCTCGCGGCAGACCTCCACGCCGCTGCCGTCCGGGAGCCGGACGTCGAGGACGGCGACGTCGGGACGGGTGGCGGGAATGCGGACCAGTGCGTCGGCGGCGGTGCCGGCCTCGCCGACGATCTCGATGTCCTCTTCGACCGACAAGAGCTCGTGGACGCCCCGACGTACCACTTCGTGGTCGTCCAGGAGGAATACCTTGATTTTTCCGTCTTCGCGCACGAAGTCAGTTTCACACACTCACCCCTTCCCTGCCGGAGTTACCCGGGATAACGTGCCGTTGTTCCCGGCCCCTGCAAGGCTGTGACCAGTGGTTGTTCCCGTTGCTGCGTTTTTACTAGGAAATCCAAGCAAAAACGCAGGTCAAACGGGGTTTCGCAGTTATGCGGCGCACTGGGTAACGTGCATTGCGCAGGGCACTCGCCGGGACACCTGTCACGCCTGAATCCCCGTACGCGAAGCGCACCCACCCCGTGCGCTCGTTACGGATACAGGTGAGCCGCACTGGACCCCGGAGAACCCGGGTGCCGGACCGACGGAGGAGCACACGTGACCGTGGAGAGCACTGCCGCGCGCAAGCCGCGACGCAGCAGCGGCACCAAGCGGGCGGCAGGCGCGGCGAACGCCGCCGCCAAGCCCGCCGCTGCCACCGCGCAGACGCAGGACGCCGTACCTCAGCTCGTACAGCTGCTGACGCCCGAAGGGGACCGGGTAGAGAACGCGGACAACGCGGAATTCGCCCCCTTCGTCGCAGACATCACCACCGAGGACCTGCGCGGGCTGTACCGCGACATGGTCATGACCCGCCGCTTCGACGGTGAGGCGACCGCCCTGCAGCGTCAGGGCGAGCTGGGCCTGTGGGCCTCGCTCCTGGGCCAGGAGGCCGCCCAGATCGGCTCCGGCCGGGCGCTGAACGACGAGGACTACGTCTTCCCGACCTACCGCGAGCACGGCGTGGCCTGGTGCCGCGGGGTCGACCCGACCAACCTGCTCGGCATGTTCCGCGGCGTGAACCACGGCGGCTGGGACCCGAACACCAACAACTTCCACCTCTACACGATCGTCATCGGCTCGCAGACGCTCCACGCGACCGGTTACGCGATGGGTGTGGCCAAGGACGGCGCGGACTCCGCGGTCATCGCCTACTTCGGCGACGGCGCGTCCAGCCAGGGCGACGTCGCCGAGGCGTTCACCTTCTCCGCCGTCTACAACTCCCCCGTGGTGTTCTTCTGCCAGAACAACCAGTGGGCGATCTCCGAGCCGACCGAGCGCCAGATGCGCGTGCCGCTCTACCAGCGCGCTCAGGGCTTCGGCTTCCCGGGCGTGCGCGTCGACGGCAACGACGTGCTGGCCTGCCTGGCCGTGACCCGCTGGGCCCTGGACCGGGCCCGCCGCGGCGAGGGCCCGACCCTGGTCGAGGCGTTCACGTACCGCATGGGCGCGCACACCACCTCCGACGACCCGACGAAGTACCGGCGGGACGAGGAGACGGCGGCCTGGGAGGCCAAGGACCCGATCCTGCGCCTGAAGGCCCACCTGCTGGCCACCGGGGGCGCCGACGAGGCGTTCTTCACGGAGCTGGAGGCGGAGAGCGAGGCGATGGGCAAGCGCGTGCGCGAGGCCGTGCGCGCCATGCCCGACCCGGACACCATGGCGATCTTCGAGAACGTCTACGCGGACGGGCACGCGCTCGTCGACGAGGAGCGCGCCCAGTTCGCCGCCTACCTCGCGTCCTTCGAGGAGGGTCACTGATGGCTGTCGAGAAGATGTCGATCGCTAAGGCGCTCAACGAGTCGCTGCGCAAGGCCCTGGAGCAGGACCCCAAGGTCCTGATCATGGGTGAGGACGTCGGCAAGCTGGGCGGTGTCTTCCGGATCACCGACGGCCTGCAGAAGGACTTCGGCGAGGAGCGGGTCATCGACACCCCGCTCGCCGAGTCGGGCATCGTCGGCACCGCCATCGGCCTGGCCCTGCGCGGGTACCGGCCGGTCGTGGAGATCCAGTTCGACGGGTTCGTCTTCCCCGCGTACGACCAGATCGTCACGCAGCTCGCGAAGATGCACGCGCGCGCCCTGGGCAAGGTCAAGATGCCCGTCGTCGTGCGCATCCCGTACGCGGGCGGCATCGGCGCGGTCGAGCACCACAGCGAGTCCCCCGAGGCGCTCTTCGCGCACGTGCCCGGCCTCAAGGTGGTCTCCCCCTCGAACGCGAGCGACGCCTACTGGATGCTCCAGCAGGCGATCCTCAGCGACGACCCGGTGATCTTCTTCGAGCCGAAGCGCCGCTACTGGGACAAGGGCGAGGTCGACTTCGACGCCATCCCCGGTGAGCTGCACAAGGCGCGCGTGAGCCGCGAGGGCTCGGACGTCACCCTGGCCGCCTACGGCCCGATGGTGAAGGTCTGCCTGGAGGCCGCGGCCGCGGCCGCCGAGGAGGGCAAGTCGGTGGAGGTCCTCGACCTGCGCTCGATGTCCCCGGTCGACTTCGACGGGATCCAGGCCTCGGTCGAGAAGACCCGCCGGCTCGTGGTCGTCCACGAGGCGCCGGTGTTCCTCGGCGTCGGCGCGGAGGTCGCCGCCCGCATCACGGAGCGGTGCTTCTACCACCTGGAGGCGCCGGTCCTGCGCGTGGGCGGTTTCCACGCCCCGTACCCGCCGGCCCGCCTGGAGGACGAGTACCTGCCCGGCCTGGACCGGGTGCTCGACGCCGTCGACCGCTCGCTGGCGTACTAGGAGACCCGCGTCATGACCATCCGCGAATTCAAGATGCCCGATGTGGGCGAGGGCCTCACCGAGGCCGAGATCCTCAAGTGGTACGTCCAGCCCGGCGACACGGTCACCGACGGTCAGGTCGTCTGCGAGGTCGAGACGGCCAAGGCCGCCGTGGAACTGCCGATCCCGTTCGACGGTGTCGTGCACGCGCTCCTCTTCGAGGAGGGCACCACGGTCGACGTCGGCCAGGTCATCATCTCGGTCCAGACCGGCGAGGCGGAGGCTCCGGCCCCCGCCGCGGTGGAAGCGGCCCCGGCCGCTGCCGCCGCCGAGCCGGCCCCGGCCGCCCGCCAGCCCGTCCTGGTCGGCTACGGGGTCTCCGAGTCCTCCACCAAGCGCCGCCCGCGCAAGGCCGCCCCGGCGCCCGCCGTGGCCGCGCAGAACGGCACTGCGGCCCCGGTGGCCGCCCCCGCGGCTCCGGCCGCCCCGGCGCCGCTCCCCGCGGTCCCGGCGCAGCCGGGCGGCGAGCGGCCGCTGGCCAAGCCGCCGGTGCGCAAGCTCGCCAAGGACCTCGGCATCGACCTGGCCTCGGTGGTCCCCACCGGCGACGGCGGGGTCGTGACCCGGGAGGACGTGCACGCCGCGGCCGCCGCGGCGATCACCCCGCAGGCCGCCGCGCCCGCGGCGGTTCCGGCGGCCGCCCCGGCCGCTGCGGCCGCGCCCGTCGCGGTGGCCGCGGCCCCCGTGGCCGACGCCTCGGCGCGGGAGACCCGTATCCCGGTCAAGGGCGTCCGCAAGGTCACCGCGCAGGCCATGGTCGGCTCGGCCTTCACCGCGCCGCACGTCACCGAGTTCATCACGTTCGACGTGACGCGCACGATGAAGCTGGTCCAGGAGCTCAAGGCCGACCCGGACCTCGCGGGGCTGCGGATCAACCCGCTGCTGCTCATCGCCAAGGCCGTGCTGGTGGCCATCCGCCGCAACCCGGACGTCAACGCGTCCTGGGACGAGGCGGCCCAGGAGATCGTGCTCAAGCACTACGTCAACCTGGGCATCGCGGCGGCCACCCCGCGCGGGCTGATCGTCCCGAACATCAAGGACGCGCACGCCAAGACCCTCGGCGAGCTGTCGGAGTCCCTGTCCTCGCTGGTCGCCACGGCCCGCGACGGCAAGACCTCCCCGGCGGACATGCAGAACGGCACGATCACCATCACCAACGTCGGCGTCTTCGGCGTCGACACCGGTACGCCGATCCTGAACCCAGGCGAGTCCGCGATCCTCGCGGTCGGCGCGATCAAGCTCCAGCCGTGGGTCCACAAGGGCAAGGTGAAGCCCCGCCACGTCACCACCCTGGCGCTGTCGTTCGACCACCGTCTCATCGACGGCGAGCTCGGCTCCCGCTTCCTGGCCGACATCGCGGCGGTCCTGGAACACCCCCGCCGCCTGATCACCTGGTCGTAGCGGCACGCACGACGCCCCACCCGATGGCCGGCCTCCCCCAGGGAGGCCGGCCATCGGCCTTGTCCGACGAGGGAACGTCCCGAAGGAGCGGCGCGATGCAGGAGCAGGTCCCGGCGGTACCGGTGGCATCGGAGACGACCCTCGTACGCGAGGTCTTCGGCCCGCTCGGCGGCCTCGTCGAGTGCGGCGCGGCGCTGGAATCGGTGTCGGTGGGCGCGTTCGTCGCGCGGCACCGCGCCGAGCTGGACCGGGTGCTGGACGTGGTGCGGCGGTCGGGCGCCTTCCACGACGCGTCGATGGAGATCATGGACGGGCTCGGGTACCTGCGGGAGCACGACGTCCCGCCGGCCGCCCTGCTGATGTGGTCGGGAGGCATCGAGGAGTACACCCCGGACCTCGGCGCGCCGGAAACGGTGCGCCGCATGGCCCGGACGGGCGCCGACCTCCAGCTGGCGCACCTCCTCCAGGCGCTGGTGGGGGTCGCGGCCCTGCGCGGCGGCGGCGACGTGGAGCCCCGGGCCCGGGAGATCGCGGAGGCGATCGGCGCGGTGTGCGCGTGGGGCGGGGCCGGCGGTGGGCGGTCGCTCCGGGAGGTGTTCCTGATGTGGCGGGTCGCGTTCCTTCCCGGGCTTCTGATGCCCTCGGCGGGCTCGGCGGGCTCGGCGGGCTCGGCGGGCTCGGCGGAGCACTTCAAGCGGCGCCTGCGGGAGTACGCGCACGCCCTGGAAGGGATCGTGGCACGGGGGGAGTGACCGGGTCGTGGGGAAACCCCTGGTCAGGGCGGTGGGCCGCGTGTGATCATCGCCAGATGATCTTTCGCTCCGCCACTGCGGACCCCTTGGACCTGGACCGTGCCGTCGCCCACCCGGCCGACGGGCCCGTGCCCGCCCTGACCGCCGAGCGGATCCGTGAGGAGCTCGCGGAGAACCAGATCCGACCCGAGTGGATCTGGTTCGCCGAGGACGAGGACGGCGAGATCCTGGCCCGTGCGCTGTGGTGGGGGCGCGCCGACAGCGAGCGGCCCATCGCGCTCGACTGCCTCCAGGTGCGCGACGACGTGGCCGACCCGGCCGCGGTCGCCGCCGGGCTGCTGGAGGCCGGCCACGCCGCCTTCGGCAAGCGGCCGGGCTACAACATCTCCCTGCCCCGCGACTGGCGGGCCGACCCGGAGCTGGCCGCCGCGGTCGGCTGGCGCCAGGAGGCCGCGGCCGAGGCGGGCCTGACGCGCGAGATCGAGCGCCTGCGCTACGAGTGGACCCCGGCCGCCGGGACGGCCGGGCCCACCGGCCGGCTCGTCTTCCGCGAGGGCACGGACGAGGAGATGCTGGACGCCTTCGTCCGGCTCTCCCGGGACAGCCTCGACCTGGCCACGCAGCACGAACTGGAGCTGATGGACGCAGAGCAGCTGGCCCGCGAGGACTTCGACTTCTACCTCGACTGCCCCGGCGAGCGCTCCTGGTGGCGCCTGGCCCACCTCCCGGACGGCCGCCTCGCGGGCCTGGCCGTCCCGTCGGCGACCCCGTACCACCGCAACGTCGGCTACCTGGGCGTCGTACCGGAGCAGCGCGGCCAGGGCCTGATCGACGAGATCCTGGGCGAGATCACCCGCTTCCACGCGGCCGAGGGCGCGCAGCGCATCACCGCGACCACGGACACCGTCAACATCCCGATGGCCGCCGCCTTCGACCGGGCCGGCTACGAGGTCACCGAGATCCGGCTGGTACTGGAGGAACCGTCCGGGGTCTGAGGGACGTTCATCCGGCATGGAGGCCGGAAGCGGCGGACCCCGGAGGACGAGGAAGCGAATGAGTAGCGCACCCGGCCGGCCGGGCTACCGCGCCGAGCCGTCCGGCGACCCCGGCCGGAGCCGGGTCTTCCCGGTCCCGGTGCCGGCGGAGCTGCGGGCGCTCGGCAACGACGTCCGGGCGGCCGACTGGCCGGTGCGGCTCGCCTTCCGCAGCTCCCGGACCGCGCTGCTCGACACGCTCTGCCGCTGGCAGACCCTGCGCGCGCTGGCGTACGTGCACCTGCTGGCCGCCCGCACGGGGGACGAGCGGCTGCCGGTCGACCTGAGGGTGGTTCCCGGCCCGGAGGCGGCCGGCGATCCGGGCCTGCCCGAGCTGCTGGCGAGGCTGGAGAAGGCCGCCGCCGGCCTCCCGGCGGACCTGCTGGACACGGTCGTCTGCGACAGCGGCGGGCTGCTCGCCGACCAGCGGTTCGCGGCATCGGTGCTGGCCGCCGGGCTCACCGCCGATTCCCGGCCGGCGGACGCGGACGAGGCGGTCTCCCGCGCCGTGGTGCTCACCGGCTACTGGTACGAGGTCCCCGGGCTGCGCGGCGCGCTGGCCCTGGCGTGGAGCGCGAACCTGTTCGTCCGCTCCTGGCTGGGGTGGTCCCAGAAGTTCGTGTACGGCGACCCGGCGGGAGGCATCGGCATCACCTCCGACCCCCGCCCGCCCCGCCCGTCGGCGTCCGCCCTCCCGGGATGGGCGGCGCCCCTGCTGGACCGCATCGGGCGGGGGGACGGCGCCGGGAGGTAATCTCCCGCCCGGGGAAGGGGGCGCGGGTGTCCATCGCCGAATTGCAGGTGTACTCCGTCGAGGAGGCCGATGTCACGGGCGGCGTGTGCGTGGTCCGGTGCGTCGGCGGGGTGGCACGGGCCGGACAGGTCTACGCCGTCGGGGAATCCAGGATCGGGCTGCGCCGCATCGAACGCCACGGCCGGGCCGTCGGCTCCTTCGACGCCGGGCACATCGCGAGGGTCCACCTGGCCGGCGCCATGGTCGCGCTGCTCACCCGGGGGCAGGTGCTGACCTCGGTGCCGCCCGACGGGCACGCGCTGGAGGAGCTGGAGGCCTGGCTGGCCACCGAGCCGCCGCTGCGGGACGAACCGCACCCGCGGACCCTGCGCGTCCTGGCCGGGGTGCGGATGCGGGACGAGCGGCTGCCGGACGGGATCCGGCTGCGCTGGGGCCGGATCGCGCTGGCCGCCACCCACCGCTGCGCGCGGGCCGAGGGCGGGCCCGGTCTGCTCCGGGCGCCCGAACTGGCCGGCGTACAGGTCTACCTGATCCAGCAGTTCGGTCCGGAACGCGGTGGTGACCCGGCCGCCCTGTGCCGGGAGCTGCTGGCGCTGATGGACCTGGCCCCGGAGCAGGCCGCGGCCCAGGGCCGGGTCTGGCGGGACCTCCCGTACCACCGGATCCGGCACCTGCGCCGGATCAAGAGCCTGATCCCGTGGCTGGTGCTCGTGCGGCCCCACCTCGCGGACGCCGACCCGTCGGCGCGGGCGGTCGACGCCTGGGCGGCGGTCCGGCCCGACCTGCCCTAGGGGGGTGTGTCCTGGCCGGACCGCACGCCGTCGGTCCTACCGGGCCGCGTTGCCGAGGACCTTGGTCGGGGTGATGCGGACGACCACCCGGACGTCCTCGGCGGGGGCCTGCGCGTACTCCTTGCCGGCGCCCGGGCCCATGTACTCCTCGGCGATCCGGACGGCCACCGTCCGGCCGATGTCCTCGGTGACGGTGGCCGTGCCGCGGATCTCGGCGTAGAGGAAGGGATTGGCCAGGTCGAAGACGGTGATGCCGACCCGCCCGTCCCGGACGATGTTGCGCTCCTTGCGGCGGCCCCGCTCGGTGGAGACCAGCAGGTCGCCGCCGTCGCGGGTCACCCAGATCACCGAACTCTGCGGACTTCCGTCGGGGTTGATGGTCGACAGGACGGCGGGGTGCGGCGCGTCGAGCAGCCCTCGCACGGTCTCGTTCAGCTCAACAGTCATGGCGGCGAGGCTAGTCGGGGAGCCGGTGGCCCGCCGCCGGTTCCCGGCCGCGGCCGCCGACTACCCGAGGTCGGACACCGTCCGGACGGTCCGAGCGAAACGCCCTAGCTCCAGGGGATGTTGAGCCAGGGGCTGGCCGGGTCGGTCGTCAGCGCGAGGTGGGCGGCGAGCGCGGTCGTGTACCAGGTGCCGAACTCCTCCTCGTCGAAGTGCAGGCACCGGCCCAGGACGTACCCGGCGGAGAACTCCGCCCACGAGCGGTACGTGTCGCGCGCCGCCTCCCCGGCGCGCAGGACGGCCGTCTCGGCCTCGGCGACGGTCCCGTAGCGGCAGCCGACGCCCCAGCGGGCCATCTGCGAGGCCCGGCCGATGTCCCAGCCCTCCACGGAGCGGACCCAGCCGTCCTCGGGGAGCAGGCCGTCGGCCCGGAAGCGCTGCTCGTAGCGGGTGATCCGGCCGATGAGGCGCTTGACTCCGGCTATCTCCCCCTCGACCTCGGCGGCCGGCCGCGGCTGGGCGACGGTGACCCCGTCGGGGGTGAGCTGCGGCTCGGCGGCACGTTCGGCGCTGCGGCGCAGGCTCGCCTCGGCGGCGTGCCGCCAGTGCTCGATGTCCACCGGCCCGGCGAAGTCGGAGGCGAGGGCGCGGCGGACGCGGAGCGCGTACTCCCAGACGGGGCTGACCATCCCGCGGTCCAGCAGGGTCTCCAGGGTGGAGAGCCAGTCGGGCCGGTCGGTGATGCTCCAGCTCTTCGCGACGCGGCGGCGCTCGTACTGGTAGCCGCTGCCGTGGTAGGCGAGGGAGTTCCAGAACTCGCCGTTCGTCACGGCGAGATGGCCGCCGACGGCGAGGCCGTGGGCGACGGGCCCGTGCAGCGGGCCGCCGGTGAACAGGGCGTGGACCTTGCCCTCGGGCAGGCCGTAGTGGGGGGCGGCCTCCGCGTGGGCGCGCCAGCGGGCCAGGTCGGCGGGGGCGGTGGTGAGGTAGGCCTCGGAGGGGGAGCCCGGGTTCACGGCGAGGAAGGCGGGGTCGTCGGCGGCCCAGACCTTGGCGAACCAGCGCAGGCTGCGCGACTCGTAGACCGTCTCGGGGGTGGGGGCGGGCAGCATGCCGGCGGTGTGGACGACGAGCATCCGGTCCGGGGTGGCGTGGAAGAACACCGAGTCGGGGTGCGCGTCGGACCGCGCGCGGGACTGCGCCACGTACAGCGGCGTACGGGCCAGTACGTCGAAGTAGGCGGCCCAGTCGCCGGCGGTCTTGGCCTCGTACAGCTCTCTCTCGATGGCGCTCGGCGCGATCCACGTCCCCATGCGGCCCGAGCCTATACGGGCTCCCGCCGGGGGCCCGAAGGAGCGTCCTCAGCCTTCGACGACGGGGGTCAGGCCGTCCAGGAGGGCACGCAGCCCGAGGTCGAAGAGCGCGTCGAGCCGCAGGTCGTAGCCGTCCTCGAAGGACCCGACCACCTTGGCGAAGGTCGGGAAGCGGCCGGAGTCCACCAGTTCCCGCAGGACGGGGGCGCGGCTGTCCATCCACTGGTCCTCCGACTGGCCCGTGGCGGCTTCGGCGTCGGCCTCCAACTCCAGGTGGACCGCGAGGCCGTGCACATGGCTGTAGAGCAGGACGTGGATGTCGAAGAGGGTGGTGGGGTCGAGTCCGTGGCCGTCGAGGGCGCTCAGCATCCACTCGCCGTGGACCAGCAGGTTGGGCACCAGCAACGGGCGGGTGAGCGAGCCGACCCGGGCCAGCCAGGGGTGCTTGCGGTACAGGCCCCACAGGGTCCGGGTGCCCACCTCGACGCGCGCCCGCCAGTCCTCGGGGACGTCGGCGTCGGCGTAGGCGTCGGCGGGGCGGGCCTCGCCGAACGCGGCGTCGGCCATGAGCAGGACCAGGTCCTCCTTGCTCGGCACGTACCGGTACGTCGACATCGCCGCGACGCCGAGCCGGGCCGCGACACCGCGCATGGAGAGCGCCGCGAGCCCTTCGGCGTCGGCGATCTCGACGGAGGCGCGGACGATCCGGTCGAGGGTCAGCTCCGGCTCGGTGTCCGGGGCGGGCGAGGGGCGCCTGCGGGCCGTCGGTGCGGTGGGGGCGGCGGGCCCCGCGGGCGAGCTCCCGGCGACGACCGTCCCGATCCGCGGGCGGGCCTCGACCAAACCCTCCAGGCGCAGGGTCGTCAGCGCCTTGGTGGCGGTGGCGAGCGCGACGCCCCATTGCGCGGCGATCTGCCGGGTGGAGGGGACCCGGTCCCCGGGGGCGAGTTCCCCGTCCGCGATGCGCCGCCGGATCGTGGCGACGATGCGCAGGTAGGGGGGATCACCCGCTGTGCCTGTGGTCTGCGTCACGTTCTGCCGCCTTCCTGTCCTGTACTAGTGCAGAGGGTAGCAGCGGAGACGCGCTCCCGGACCTGTTCTGACCTAGTACAGACTCGTTGTAATGCCTGTTGAGAGACCTGCGCGTACGTCGTACATTCAGTGTGCGTACAGCGTACAAACCACTGAAGGAGCTTCTCATGCGGACCGTACTCATCTCCGGCGGCGGCATCGCGGGTCCCGTCCTCGCCCACCTCCTGCACGGCCACGGCTTCGCGGCCACCGTCGTCGAACGCGCCCCGGGCGTGCGCGGCGGCGGGCAGGCCGTGGACATCCGCGGCGTCGCGCTCGACGTGGTGGGGCGCATGGGGCTGCTGGAGCGGGCGAGCAGCGTACGCACCCGGATGCGCGGCATGTCGATCCTCGGCCCCGACGGCAGCGAGGTCGGCCGCTCCACCGAGGCGACCTTCAGCAGCGGCCGGCTCGACGGCGAGGACATCGAGGTGCTGCGCGAGGACCTGGTGCGGATGGTCCACGAGCACACCCGCGCGGACGTCGAGTACCTCTTCGGCGACACCGTCACCGCTCTGGAGGAGGACGGGAACGGAGTGCGGGTGGAGTTCGCGCAGGCGGCGCCGCGCACCTTCGACCTCGTCGTGGGGGCGGACGGCCTGCACTCCACCGTCCGGCGCCTGGCCTTCGGCCCCGAGGAGGACTACGCCCACCACCTGGGCAGCTACCTCTCGGTGTTCGGCGCGGACAACTTCCTCGGCCTGGAGGACTGGCAGATGTGGCTGCGGGACCGGGACATGGGCTTCGGCATCATGCCCGTACGCGACAACACCGAACTGCGCATCGCCTTCGGCTTCGAGTCCGCCCCCCTCGCCCCGGAACTGCGCACCGCCGAGGCCCTGCGGAAGGCCGTCGTCGACCGGCTGGAGACCGTGGGCTGGGAAGGGGCCCGCCTGGCCGAGGCGGCCCGCAAGGCGCCCGACTTCTACTGCGACGCCATGGCCCAGATCCGCATGGACCAGTGGTCGCGGGGCCGGGTCACCCTGCTCGGGGACGCCGGCTACTGCCCCTCCCCCCTCTCGGGGCAGGGCACCAGCCTGGCCCTGGTCGGCGCCCACGTGCTGGCCGACTCCCTCGCCGGGGCCGGGGGCGACCACGTCGCCGCGTACGCCCGCTACGAGGAGCGGATGCGGCCCTTCGTCGACCTCAACCAGGCGCTGGCGACCGAGAATCCGGGCGGCCCCGCCTCCGAGGAATCGGTGGAGCGCGCCAAGAACGCGATCTCCCTGGACGGCTGAACCCCGGTACGCCGCCCTCACGGTTCCGGGCGACCCGGCGCCCGGCGCCCGGCATCCGGCGACCCGGCGCCCGGTGCCGTCCCGGCCGAGCCCGCGGGCCCCGCGGCACGGCACGCCCCCTCGTGCCACCGCGCGACCGTGCGGACCCCCTTGACGCCCCCGGGCGCCGGGGAGACGCTCCCGGGTCTTGGATCCGAACGGTTGCAGCTGGGGGGCCGCCATGCCGGAGGAGTCTGTCCAGACCGCGGGGGAGCTGCGTGCGCAGCTCGTCGCGCAGGGGGCGCGCTGGTCGGTCCTGGAGCACCTCGCCGACGAGGAGCCCGTGCCGCGGCCTTCGCTCGGTCTGGAGCCCGGGGCGAACCTGACCACCGCCGAGGACGCGGGGGTGATCGATCTCCCGGGGATCATCGGCCACGCGAGCGGCAATCCGAACCTGACCCGGCGCCGCGCCGCCCACGGGCTGCTGCCCGGGGTCCGGGGGCCGGCCGCCCCGGCCCGGCCTGCCGCCGTGGACTGGCGCACCCGCTGGGGATGGCCGTGGATCACCAAGGTGAAGGACCAGAACCCGTGCGGCTCCTGCTGGGCCTTCGGCGCCGCCGGCCTGGTGGAGTCCATGGCCCGGATCGAGCACGACGTATGGGCGGAGCGCTCCGAGGGGGACGTCCACGACGGCCTGCGCTTCACCTGCGGCCAGGGCAGCAATCCGGAGACCGCCCTCGACTGGATCAAGGCGAACGGCGGGCTCGCCGACCCGGACTGCTGGCCGTACAGCACCCCGCCCGCCGGTCTGCCCGCCGCCCGCCGCGACGCCTGGCGCGCCGAGTACACGCCCAGCTGGGACCGGTCCGGCCGGACCGTCCGGATCACCGACTACGTCCGGCTCGGCGACGTGGAGCAGCAGAAGGTCTGGCTGGACACGGTCGGCCCGCTGACGGCCTGCTTCGACGTCTACGACGACTTCTTCGGCCTCGGCTCCGGCGTGTACCACCGTACGAGCGACCATCTCGCGGGCGGCCACTGCGTGTTGATCGTCGGCTACGACGACGCGGCGGGCTGCTGGCTGTTCAAGAACTCCTGGGGGACGGGCTACCACGTGGGCGGCTACGGCCGGATCGCCTACGGCGAGGTCAACATCGACCACTGGGCCAAGTGCGGTCTGCGCGGCACCAACCCCGACCCGTGGACCAAGCGCCGCCTGCACACCGGCAACGTCTACGAGAGCGGCAACGGCCGCGCCCACCGCAACTTCGAGCTGCTCGCCACCGCCCCCGGCGACCGCCTCCAGCACTGGTGGCGCGAGGGCGACTCCCCGTTCGCCTGGGCCCGCGCGGGCACCTTCGCCGCCGACGCCTCCGGCCAGCCCGCCTTCACCGGCACCACCTACAACCGCAACATGGAGTCCCTGCACGTGACCACCGGCGGCCGGCTGCGCCACTGGTACTACGAGCAGTCCGGCGGGGCCTGGCGCGACGGCGGCGTGTTCGGGCCGGGGGACGCGGCCGTCGGTTCGACCCCGGCGTTCATCCAGAGCGACTACGGCAAGCCGGGCAACTTCGAGGTGGTCGTCCGGACCGCCGACGGCCGCCTCAACCACTGGTGGCGGATCAACGGCGCCCCCTGGACCTGGAACGACGGCGGCCGGTTCGCCTCCGGCATCGCCCACTACGGTCCCGCCCTCGTCCAGACCCGCGGCCGCCACCTCGACCTCGTCGCCGCCCTCACCGACGGCCGCATGCAGCTGTGGTGGCGCGACGATCCGAACGGCTTCACCTGGCGGGCCGGGGAGATCTTCGGCAGCGGTACGGCGGCCGTCTCCGCGCCCTGCCTGATCGAGGGGCAGTTCGGGGCCGCCGACGAGGACACCGCCGGGAACTACGAGCTGTGCGTGGCCGTCGCCGGCGGCCGCGTGGAGCACTGGTGGCGCGGCAACGCGGGCGGCTCGCCCTGGCGGCGCAGCGCGGTCTTCGGGCACGACGTCGCCGCCGTCACCGGGATGCTCCAGGGCAGTTTCGGGTTCAACCTGGAAGTCATCGTCCTGCGCACCGACCGCCGCCTCCAGCACTACTGGCGCGACGGCGCGGGCTGGCACGAGGGGTCGGTGATCGGCCCCGTCTGAGAGGACCGGACGGGCGTGGAGGTACGGAGCATCGTGCTGGGCCCGGACGAGCCGTACGAGCTGCGGCTCACCGGGCGGGGCGCGCGCGGGTACGTGTGGACCTGGCAGGTCACCGGGGACGCGGACGCGGTGACGGTGGCGGAGGCCCCCGAGACCCCGGCCGACAGGAACCCGGCCGCCGCCGGGGCGGCCCGGCTGCCCGGGGCCCCGGTGGAGCGGACGTACGTGGTCCGGGCCCGGCCCCCGGGCGGGGGCCGGGCCCGGATCCGCTTCGCGCAGGTCCGGCCGCCCTACCCGGACGAGGCCCCGTACGACGAGTTCGTCCTGGACGTGGAGGTGGCGGCGGTCACCGGCGGGGCTTGAGGACCGTGCGCTGTACGGCTTCCAGGGGGCCGTGGCCGAAGCGGCGCAGCCACAGCCGCGATCCGGCGGCCAGGGTCAGGCTCACACCGGCCCACAGGCCCATCACCCACCAGGGGCCGCTGCCGCCGAACCGTTCGGCGAGGCCCAGCCCGATGCCGTAGCAGAGCAGCATGCAGAGCAGGTTCTGGGCGACGTAGCAGGACAGGGCGGTGCGGCCGACGGAGCCGAGCGCGCGGCTCACCGGGGCCGGGATCCACTGCCGGTCGAGGGCGATGCCGATCAGGCCGATGTAGCCGAGGGCGAGCAGCGGCGCGGCGCCGTAGCGGCCCAGGAGGTAGAAGTCGGAGCCGCCGAGGGTGGTCGCGGCGTTCAGCGGCAGCCCGAGGCCCAGGCCCCAGGCGGCCGTCCGGGTCCGGATGCGGCGGCCTTCGGCGGTGGCGGTGAAGGCGCCCGCGCGGTGCAGCCGCACGCCGAGGAGGAAGAGGAACACGAGCAGCCCGAAGGAGATGACCGGCTCGATGCGCAGCGCGAGGAAGTGTTCCAGGCGGAAGGCGATCTGGGCCGGATAGCCGCCGTGGGCGTACAGCTCGACGGCGGCCGGGTCCGGGCTCTTCGGGGCGCCGGCGGGCCGGCTCAGCGCGTCGAGGGTCACCAGGGACATCAGCGCCAGGTGCAGCGCGCCGGCCGTCCACATGGCCGCCTTGCGCACCTTCTCGGCGCGGGCCAGCAGCCAGGCGACGAGGAGGGCGGTGACGGCGTACCCCATGAGCACGTCCCAGGCGAAGACGAGCACGAAGTGGACGGTGCCCTCGACGAAGAGGAAGGCGGCGCGGCGCGGGTAGCGGCCGGGCCAGGGGTCGCCGCGGCGGGCGGCGGAGTCGAACTGGATGGCCAGGCCCACCCCGAACAGGACCGTCAGCAGGGCCAGGAACTTGCCGTCGGCGAGGAAGCGGAAGACGCTCTCGGCGAGGTGGGCGGCGGAGGGGTCGGCGATCGGGTCCGGCGGCTTCAGACCGCCCTGGAGCACCCCCCACTCCGAGCCGGGCGAGGTGAAGATCCAGACGTTGGTCATGAGCGTGCCGAGGATCGCGGCGCCGCGCAGGACGTCCAGGAGCGGGAGCCGGTCGGTCTTGTGAGCCGCCGGGGCGAGCAGGGTGTCGGCCATGACTTCAGCCTCCCGGTGCGCGGGGCCCCGTACGTCCTGCGGGTGGACGAAGGCGCGGTACGTCCTTCGATGCAGCGGGCGGCCCGCGGACCACACCCGGGGTCCGGGCGCCGGGTCGCCGCCCGGCACCCGGTCCGGTCCACATCCTGGACCCGGCCGGGCTTGCACCCCTGTTGTATCTATCCTGTGCGCATGCCCGCCCCCGCCCCTGCCGCGACCGCCGCCGACCGTGTCTACCGGCACGTCAAGCAGGGGGTGCTCGACCGCCGCTACGAAGGCGGCATCCTCCTGACCGAGGGCGAACTGGCCGCCGCCGTCGGGGTGTCCCGCACGCCCGTCCGCGAGGCACTGCTGCGGCTGGAGACCGAGGGGCTGCTGAAGCTGTACCCGAAGAAGGGCGCCCTGGTCCTCCAGGTCTCCGCGCAGGAGATCACCGACGTCCTCGAAACCCGCCTGCTGGTCGAGGAGTTCACCGTACGCAGAGCCGTGCCGGCCCCACCGGGCCTGCTGGACCGGCTCGCCGCCCTGCTCGACGAACAGCGCCGGCACGCCGACGAAGGCGACCTCGCCGCGATGATGGCCGCCGACCGCGGCTTCCACGCCGAGATCGTGCGCAGCGCCGGGAACCAGATCCTGTGCCGGCTCTACGACCAACTCCGCGACCGGCAGCTGCGGATGGGCGTGGCCCTGCTGCACGCCCACCCCGAACGGCTGGACCGCACCCTCGCAGAGCACGCGGAGATCCTGGACGCGCTGCGCGCCGGGGACGCGGACACGGCCGCCGCGGCGGTCCGCGGGCACATCGGCCGGGTCGAGGCCCTGGTGCGGGGGCCGGGCCGGTGAAGGGGCCGGTGAAGGGGCCGGTGAACGGCCCGGTGAGCGCCTCCCCGGCCAGGGCCGGCACACCCGCCGACCCGCCGGGCGGCCGGAAGGCCGTCGCCGTGTGGGGCATCGGCGTCGCCGTCTACTTCGTGGCGGTGATCTTCCGTACCAGCCTGGGCGTGGCCGGCCTGGACGCCGCCGACCGCTTCCACGTGGGCGCCTCGGCGCTGGCCACCTTCTCCCTCCTCCAGCTGCTGGTCTACGCGGGCATGCAGATACCCGTGGGCCTGATGGTCGACCGGCTCGGCACCAAGAAGGTGCTGACCCTGGGCGCGGTGCTCTTCACCGCCGGCCAGCTCGGCTTCGCGCTGGCGCCCTCGTACGGGATGGCGCTCGCCGCGCGGGCGCTGCTGGGCTGCGGCGACGCGATGACCTTCATCTCGGTCCTGCGGCTCGGCACCCGCTGGTTCCCGGCCCGGCGCGGGCCGCTGATGGCCCAGCTCGCCGGGCTGGTCGGCATGGCGGGCAACCTCGTCTCCACCCTCGTCCTCGCCCCGGTCCTGCACGGCGTCGGCTGGACCGCCGCCTTCGCGGGCAGCGCGGCGGCGGGGCTGGTGGTCCTGGTGCCGCTGACGCTGTTCCTGCGGGACCACCCCGAGGGGTACGGGCCCGCGCCGCGTGCCGCCGGGACCGCCGGGGCTCCGGGGGGCTTCGTCCGCCGCCAGATCCGGGAGTCCTGGGCCGAACCCGGCACCCGGCTCGGCCTGTGGGTGCACTTCACCACGCAGTTCCCCGCGATGGTCTTCCTGCTGCTGTGGGGCATGCCCTTCCTGGTCGAGGCGCAGGGGCTGTCGCGGACCACCGCGGGCGGGCTGCTGACGCTGGTCGTCGCCTCGAACATGGCGCTCGGGCTTGTCTACGGCCAGATCGTCGGCCGCCGCCAGTCCGCGCGGATCCCGCTCGCCCTGGGCACGGTCGGCCTCACCGCCCTGCTGTGGGCGGCGGTCCTCGCGTACCCGGGCGACCGGGCGCCGATGTGGCTGCTGGTCGCCCTGTGCCTGGTGCTCGGCGGCTGCGGACCGGCATCGATGATCGGCTTCGACTTCGCCCGCCCGGCCAACCCGGCGGAGCGCCAGGGCACCGCCTCCGGCATCACGAACATGGGCGGCTTCATCGCCTCCATGACCACCCTGCTGACGGTCGGCATCCTGCTCGACGCCACCGGCGACAACTACCGCGTCGCCTTCTCCGCGGTCTTCGTCCTCGAAGCGCTGGGCGTGGCCAGCATCCTGCGCCTGCGCCCCCTCGCCCTGGCCCGCGAGGCCGCCCGGGGCCGCGTCACCGTCCCGGCGCAGGCACTGGAGCCGGGGCCGGAGCCGGAGCCGGAACCGGAGCCGGTGTCCCGTGCGTGTCCCCTCCCGGAAACAGCAGGGCGCGAGGCGCCGTAGGTCCGCCGTCCCTCCGGGAGAGCGGTGTCGGGAGGGGGATCCGCCGCAGATGTGGACGAAGCTGTCCGCAGGCGCCGTGCCGACCGTGGAGAGGTTCGACTGGTTCACGGACGTCATTTCCAGCTCGCTGATGCCCACCGCGCTCAGGAGCGAACGCTCCGCCGACTTCCAGGCGGAGGCGGCGGTCCTGGACCTGGGCGCCGTGCAGGTCTCCTCCTTCGAGTACTCCCACGTACGCTCGCGGCGCACCCCCGCGCTGATCCGGCGCGCGGACCCGGAGCAGTACCAGCTGTCGCTGCTGACCCGCGGCCGGATGTGGATGTCCCAGTGCGGCAGCGACGCGGAGCTCGCCCCCGGGGACATGATCCTCTGGGACACCTCGCACCCCTTCGAGGCCGACTGCCGACCGGGCGACGGCACCCTCCGGGCGCTGGTCGTCCAGCTGCCGAAGACCGTGCTGCCGCTGCGCGCCGGCCGGATCGATCCGCTGCTCGGCCGCCGCGTCGGCGCGGAGAGCGGCCTGGGAGCCATCCTCGCGGGGTTCATCGCCTCGCTCGGACGGCACGGCTCCGACTGCGGGCCGCAAGAGCTGCGCCACCTCGGCACGGCCGCGATCGAGCTGACCGCCGCCTGCCTCGCCGAACGCCTCGACGCCTACGGGGAACTGCCCGCCGAGGTCCGCGCCCGCGCTCTGCGCGAGCGGATCGACACCTTCATCGAGGACGGCCTCGGGGACCCGGCACTCACCCCCGGCCTGATCGCCGCCGCCCACGGCATCTCCGTACGCGCCCTGCACGTGCTCTTCCGCGAGGGCCCGGAGAGCGTCGCGGCCGTCGTCCGGCGCCGCCGCCTGGAGCGCTGCCGTACCGACCTGGCCCGCCCCGAGCTGGCCGGACGGCCCGTCCACGAGATCGGCGCCCGCTGGTGCTTCACCAATGCCGCGGCCTTCAGTCGGGCCTTCCGGGACGCCTACGCGATCAGCCCCACCGAGTTCCGCCGCACGGCCGCCCGGGCCGCACGACTCGGCCGCACGACCGGGCCGTGCGGCCCCGCAGGCCTTACGGGGTCACGGAGAACTGCGTGAGGATGGCGTCCGCCAGCTCCGCGTCGCCCTCCACCTTCACCCGGTCCGCGACGGTGTGCGCCCGTACCCGGCCCGCCGCCAGGCGGACGTAGGTCTCCCAGTCCAGCGTCAGGGTCACCGCCGGGCCCAGCGACGGCGACTTGTTCACCGTGCCGCGGCCGTCCGCGTCCACCCGTACCGTCCGCATGAACTCCAGCTGGCCGTGGACGTCGATGACCACCGCCGAGTTCGCCGGCGCCCCCGCCTTCTTGGCCACCACCTTCGGCAGCCCGGCCAGCAGGAGGTCCCGGGCCACGTACGCGCCCGGCGAGTCCCAGTTCCCCGGTGCCCCCAGCGCCGCCCGCAGGTCCTGCTCGTGGATCCACACGTCGAACGCCCGCAGCCGCAGCGCCTGCTCCAGCGTCACCTGGTCACCGAGCGGCCCGCGGACCATGGTGGCCGGATCCCGCTTCTCGTTCCGCAGCTGCCGGGAGCGCCGGATCACCGTGTACTCCAGCTCCGAGGTCATCTCCGGCGCGGTGTGGTGCCGCCGCACGTCGACCTGCACCTCCATGTACCGGCTGAACTCGTCCACCACGTGCCGCAGGTCCCGCGCCACGGTGTGGATCGGCCGCGGGTCCCCGAGCTGCTCGCACTCGATGCCGATGATGTGGGAGACGACATCGCGGACCGACCAGCCGGGACACGGCGTCGCCCGGTTCCACTCGCCCTCCGTCAGCGGGAGGACCAACTCGGATATCGCCTCGATGGAGTGTGTCCAGGCGTCGGCATAGGGCTGGAGGGCGGGATGCGGCTGGACGGTCAACGGGACCCCTCGCGGTGCTGTTCAATGGCGCGTTTCGGAAGCGGTGGACTCAGTTTCCAAAACTACGCTGCCGGTGAGCACCCCGGCAGTGCTTTCGTGTGACGATCGTAGGCCCGAGTTGACGGCTTGAACGCCAGGACGGTGGTAGTGTGCGCGCCTCGCTGATCCAAATCGCAGTGAACGAGGGCGAGTCGGTGTCTTCCCGACGCGTCCGCGTGGCCGAACTCGTACGGGAGCAGGCAGGCTCCGATCTCGTCGTCCTGCCGGAGCTGTGGCCGGTCGGCGCATTCGCCTACGAGCAGTTCGAGACCGAGGCCGAACCGCTGGACGGACCGACCTACGAGGCCATGTCCAAGGCGGCGCGCGACGCCGGCGTCTGGCTGCACGCGGGTTCGGTCGTGGAGCGCGCCGGCGACGGCTCCCTCTACAACACCGCCCTCGTCCTCTCCCCGGCGGGCGAGCTCGCCGCCACCTACCGGAAGATCCACCGCTTCGGCTTCGACCAGGGCGAGGCCGTGCTGATGTCGGCCGGGGACTCCCTGACCACGGTCACCCTGCCCGAGCAGACCCTCGGCATCGCCACCTGCTACGACCTGCGCTTCCCGGAGCTGTTCCGCGGCCTCGTCGACGCCGGGGCCACCACGATGGTCGTCTCGGCGGGCTGGCCCGCCCGCCGCCGCTCCCACTGGACCCTGCTCAACCGGGCGCGCGCCGTGGAGGACCAGTCCTACGTCCTGGCGTGCGGGACGGCCGGCACCCACGCGGGCGTGGAGCAGGCCGGGCACAGCCTGGTGGTCGACCCGTGGGGCGAGGTCCTGGCGGAGGCGGGCCCCGGCGAGGAGGTCCTCACCGTCGACCTGGACCCGGCCAAGGTCCCCGACACCCGCTCCCAGTTCCCGGCGCTGAAGGACCGCCGCATGGGCCGCTGACGCCGCCATGGCGTCCCCGGGGCTCCCGGAGCCCCGGTTGGCGCCGGGGTTCGCGGGCAGACGAAGGGGACGGGCGGCGTCGGCCGCCGGGTCCACGACGAGGAGGCGGGTACACCGTGACGGACGACGCAGAGGCCGTTCTGGAGGCCGCCCTGGAACCGCACGAGCCCTCCGCCGCGGAGATCGCGGCCCGGCGGCGCGTCCGGGAGCGGGCCGTAGGCCTGACCCACCACGAGGCCCGCGCCGCCCTGGAGGCGGTGCTGGCGGCCGCCGGCGACCTGGAGCGCGCCGACGCCGCCGTCCGCGCCGAGGCCGCCGAGTGGCAGCGCATCTGCGAGCTCCTCTTCGACCACGGAGGCCCGTACACACCGGATGCCGACCCCTACGTCCAGGGTCAGCTCACGGCCCGGGAACACCATCGGGGCTGACCCCGTCCTCCCGCTCCTTCTCCGCCATCCGGATCACGCACACCGCGACCGCGATCAGCAGCGCCGCGTCCGCGTCCTCCCGGACCACGTCCACCGCGTACGTCTCGCGCAGCCGGTACCACTGCCGCGAGACCAGCGCGAGCAGCTCCCCGTCGTACTCGACCTTGAACTCGCGGTCCAGGATCCGCCCGCTGACATCGAGCTCGGTGCCCTCGGCCAGGGTCACGCGGAAGTGGCCCCGCACCAGCGAGAGCCGCTTGCGGCGGATCACCGCGAGCCGCCGCTGGTCCCGCTCCAGGGTCATCGCGTCCCGCAGCGCGAACAGCTTCTCCCGCAAGGTGATCAGGATCTGCCCGTCCGGATCCTTCAGCTCCAGCGTGTCCCGGAAGCGCAGCGCCTTCCCGTCGACGAGGAAGGCGTGCCGGCCGTTCTCGTCCTCGATCCAGTAGTCGTCCCCGATGGCCACCATTTTGTCCCGTACGAGGTATTTCATGCGCTGATCAGTGCCCGCGATAGGTTGCCCTCATGCCCCTGCTCTACGTGACCGACCTGGCGTACCCCGCACGCGGCCGCCGCTACTGCGACGAGGACATATTCCTCACGTCCCGACTGCGCGCCGCGTTCGACCTGGCCCTGTGCCATCCCGCGGACGCGGAAGCCATGCTGCCGCTCGGCTTCGACGCGGTGATCGTCCGCAACAGCGGCCCGGTCCTGCACTACCAGGAGGCCTACGACTCCTTCCGCGCGGCCGCCCTCGCCTCCGGAACCCGCGTCTACAACCCGCTCACCGGCCGCGCCGACATGGCGGGCAAGCAGTACCTCCTCGACCTGACGGCCGCCGGCTACCCGGTCATCCCGACGGTCGACGACCCCGCCCGGCTGGCGGAGCTGCCGCAGGTGCCGCAGTACGCGGTCAAGCCGAAGCAGGGCGCCGACTCCATCGGCCTCACCTTCACCGCGACACCGGACGGGCCCGCCGGGGCCGTGCTGATCCAGCCGCGCATCGACTTCACGTACGAGGTGTCCTTCTACTTCGTCGACGACGCCTTCCAGTACGCGCTGTACGCCCCCGATCCGGCCCGCCGTTGGGAGCTGGAGCCCTACTCCCCGACCGGGGCGGACCTGGCCTTCGCCCGCTCCTTCGTCGACTGGAACACCCTCGACCACGGCATCCAGCGCGTCGACGCCTGCCGGGCGCCGTCCGGCGAGCTGCTCCTCGTCGAACTGGAGGACCTGAACCCGTACTTGTCGCTGGACCTCGTCCCGGCACCGGTACAGGACGCCTTCGTCGGCGCGCTCACAAGATCCCTCCACACCTTCCTCAGCACCACCGCCTGATGTCAGACCCGGCTGCCAGGCTTTCCCCATGGACAAGCAGACGTTCTGGAAGCTGATCGAGACGGCCCGCGCCGACGCGGAACCCGAGGAGGTGGCCTCACGCGCGGCGCAGCTCCTCGCGGACCGGGCGGCGGCGGAGATAGCCGCGTCCCAGCAGGTGCTGTGGGACCTGCTGGCGGAGTCCTACCGGGCGCCGCTCTGGGCCGCGGCCTACGTGATCAACGGGGGCTGCTCGGACGACGGCTTCGACTACTTCCGCGGCTGGCTCCTCACCCAGGGCCGGGAGGTCTTCGAGACCGCCCTGGCCGACCCCGACTCCCTGGCCGCGCACCCCGCGGTCCGCGAGGCCGCGGAACAGGGCCTGGAACTGTGGGACGAGTCCGCCCTCTCGATCGCCTGGACCGCCTACGAGGCCGGCACCGGCAAGGAACTCCCCGCGGACTCCTTCACGATCAGTTACCCGGCCCTGGACCCTTCCTGGAACTTCGACTTCGACGACACCGACGAGATGGCGGCCCGACTGCCCCGGCTGAGCGCCCTCTTCGACTACGCGTAGCGGTGGAGCAGGGACTCGCGCTCCTGCCGCCGGATCTCCTCGATCGTCAGACCGGGGAGATCCAGGTGGGAGAGGGTGATCTCGGCGGAGCTCGGGACGGCGTCCTCGGCGACCCACTGCTCGGGCTGCCACGCGTTGCTGCGCAGGAACGCCTTCGGGCAGTGCTGGTACGCCTCCTCGACCTCCACCACGATCGCGCTCCGCGGCGGCTTGCCGACGGGGGTCAGCTGCTCCAGCAGCTGCGGATCGGCGGAAACGCAGGCCCGCCCGTTCACCCGCAGGGTGGTGGTCCGCCCGGGGATGACGAAGATCAGTCCGGCCCGGCCCGTCTCCACGATGTTGTGGGCGGTGTCGAGCCGCTTGTTGCCGGTGGCGTCGGGCAGCGCGAGGGTGAACTCGTCCAGCACGGCCACGAATCCGGGCGGCCCGCCCCGGGGCGTCACATCGCAGGTCCCGTCGGCCCCGGCACTGGCGACGAACACCAGCGACGACCGCCCGATGACCGCCCGCGCGGCCTCGTGGATCCGGTCCACGGCCTTGCGGCGGGCCATCTCGCCGGGATGTTCGTAGAGCGCGCGCAACCCGTCGGTGCTCCGGACGGCGGTGGCGCTCACGGCATCGAATATCCGCCCGCTCGGCGGCGTGCTGGCTGTCACGTCCCGCACGCTACCGGGCGCGGCTACAGCCCGCTGGTGTCCAGCTCGATCACCTGCGGGTGCACTTCGCGCAGCGGGGCCCAGTCGCCGGCCTGGTGCTCCACGCGGTGGAGGACCCGTACGGCCTCCGCCGGCGCCCCGGCGAACAGCGCGCGTGATCCGATGTTCATACCCGGATGGCAAGCTTGAAGCATGAACGATGCCGCCCCGGCGCCCACCCCCGCGCCCGCGCCCCGCCGTGCCCGTGTCCGTGCCCCCGAGCTGATCGGCAAGGGTGGCTGGCTCAACACCGGCGGGAAGGACCTGAGCCTCGCCGACCTGCGAGGACGCATTGCGATCCTCGATTTTTGGACCTTCTGCTGCATTAACTGCCTGCACGTCCTCGACGAGCTGCGCGAGCTCGAGGAGAAGCACCGCGACACCGTCGTGATCATCGGCGTGCACTCCCCGAAGTTCGTGCACGAGGCCGAGCACGCCGCCGTCGTCGATGCCGTCGAGCGGTACCAGGTGCACCACCCCGTGCTGGACGATCCCGAGCTCGCGACCTGGAAGCAGTACGCCGTACGGGCCTGGCCCACGCTCGTCGTGATCGACCCCGAGGGGTACATCGTCGCCCAGCACGCCGGTGAGGGCCACGCGCACGCCATCGCCCGCCTGGTCGAGGAGCTGGAGGCCGAGCACGAGGCCAAGGGCACGCTGCGGCGCGGCGACGGGCCGTACGTGGCGCCCGAGCCGGTCGCCGGCGCCCTGCGCTTCCCCGGGAAGGCGCTGCTGCTGCCGTCCGGGAACCTGCTGGTCTCCGACTCCACCCGGCACCAGCTCGTGGAGCTGGCCGCCGACGGCGAGAGCGTCGTGCGCCGCATCGGCAGCGGCGAGCGCGGCTTCGCCGGGGACAGCTTCAGCGAGCCCCAGGGCCTCGCGCTGCTGCCCGACGGCAAGGTCGTCGTCGCCGACACCGTCAACCACGCGCTGCGCACCTACGACCCGGCCACCGGGCACGTGGAGACCGTCGCCGGGACCGGCCGGCAGTGGTGGCAGGGGTCGCCGACCTCCGGGCCTGCGCTGGAGGTGGACCTGTCCTCGCCGTGGGACGTGGCCTGGTGGCAGGGCCGGGTCTGGATCGCCATGGCCGGTGTGCACCAGCTGTGGACCTGGGACCCGGAGGCCGGGACGGTCGAGGTCGCCGCCGGTACGACCAACGAGGGGCTGCTCGACGGGCCGGCCGCCGAGGCCTGGTTCGCCCAGCCCTCGGGGCTCGCGGCCGCCGGGGACCGGCTGTGGATCGCCGATTCCGAGACCAGCGCCCTGCGCTACGTGGAAGCCGCGGACGACGGGTACGTCATCAAGTCCGCCGTCGGCACCGGGCTGTTCGACTTCGGCCACCGGGACGGCGACGCCGCCCAGGCCCTGCTCCAGCACCCGCTCGGCGTGACCGCCCTGCCCGACGGCTCGGTCGCGGTCTGCGACACGTACAACCACGCGCTGCGCCGCTACGACCCGGCCACCGGCCAGGTCTCGACCCTCGCGACCGACCTGCGCGAGCCGAGCGACGCCGTGCTGGTGGGCGAGGACATCGTGGTCGTCGAGTCGGCCCGGCACCGGCTGACCCGGCTGCGCCTGCCGGAGGAGGCGGTCCGGGTGGACGCGGTCGCCCACCGCACGCAGCGGGCCGCCACCGAGGTGGCGCCCGGCACGCTCCGCCTCGACATCGTCTTCCAGGCGCCGAGCGGACAGAAGCTCGACACCCGCTACGGGCCCTCCACCCGGCTGCTCGTCTCCTCGACCCCGCCGGAGCTGCTGGCGGACGGCGAGGGCGCCGGGACCGACCTGTTCCGGGAGCTCGCGCTGAACCCGGACGTCACCGAGGGCGTCCTGCACGTCTCGGCGATGGCGGCGTCCTGCGACGACGACCCCGCCAACGAGTACCCGGCCTGCCACGTCCACCAGCAGGACTGGGGCGTGCCGGTCCGCGTCACGGCCGACGGCGCCGCCCGGCTGCCCCTCGTCCTCGCGGGGATGGACGCCGAGGGGTAGCCGGCCGTGGCCTTCCTGGGGGCTCAGCCCTCCAGGAAGGCCACCAGGGCGTTCGCCAGCAGGAACGGGTCGTCGGCGCCGCACAGTTCGCGGGCGCTGTGCATCGAGAGGATCGCGACGCCGATGTCCACGGTCTGAATGCCGTGGCGGGCGGCGGTGATCGGGCCGATCGTCGTGCCGCACGGCATCGAGTTGTTGGAGACGAAGGTCTGCCACGGGATGCCGGCCCGCTCGCACGCGGCGGCGAACACCGCGCGACCGCTGCCGTCGGTGGCGTACCGCTGGTTGACGTTGACCTTCAGGATCGGTCCGCCGTTGGCGCGCGGGTGGTGCGTGGGGTCGTGCCGTTCGCCGTAGTTGGGGTGCACGGCGTGTCCGGTGTCGGAGGACAGGCAGATGGTGCCGGCGAAGGCACGCGCGCGGTCCTCGTACGAGCCGCCGCGGGCGAAGACTGAACGTTCCAGCACGTTGCCGAGCAGCGGGCCGTCCGCGCCCGTGTCGGACTGCGAGCCGTTCTCCTCGTGGTCGAAGGCCGCCAGCACCGGGATGTGGTCGAGCTTGTCGGCGGCGGAGACCGCGGCCAGCGCCGCGACGCCCGCGTGCACCGACAGCAGGTTGTCCATGCGCGGGCCGGCCACCAGCTCGCGGTCACGGCCCAGGTACGACGGCGGCTCGATGGAGTGGACCATCAGGTCCCAGCCGGCCACCGACCCCTGGTCCAGGCCCTCTTCCTCCTCCAGGAAGGAGATCAGGTCGCCCTCCTGGACGTCGCCCAGGCCCCAGATCGGCTGCATGTGGCGCTGCTTGTCGAGCTTGAGGCCGTCGCTGTTGACCGACCGGTCCAGGTGCACGGCGAGTTGGGGTACGCGCAGCAGTGCGCGGTCCACGTTCACGAGGCGCTCGGTGCCGTCGCGCAGGGTCAGCCGCCCGGCCAGTCCCAGGTCGCGGTCGAGCCAGGTGTTGAGCAGGGTGCCGCCGTAGATCTCGACGGCGATCTGCCGCCAGCCCTGCGAGCCCGTGTCCGGCAGCGGCTTGACCCGCAGGTTCGGGGAGTCGGTGTGCGCGCCGACGATCCGGAACGGGGTGTGTGCGGCCGCGCCTTCGGGGACGAACCAGGCGATGAGCGCACCGCCGCGGAGCACGAACTTGCCTCCGGTGCCCGCATCCCAGGCGTCCGTTTCCGACAACTGCCTGAAGCCTGCCTTCTCCAGCCGCTCCGCCGCGTTGGCCACGGCGTGGTACGGCGACGGACTGGCCGTCAGGAAGGTCATCAGATCGTCGGTGTGGCCGCGGTCGAAGCGGGCGGGAGAGCTCATCGTATTTCCCTTGTGTGGAAGCCCCCGGCTTCAGCCGGGTGAGGAAACGCAGTTCCGGCTCGGAGCCTCGCCGCGGCGGAGTGCCGAAGCGTGAGGCTGTGACCTGTGCTTGTGTTCGGATCGTGACCGACCGTAGTCTCCGCGGTGTGGGGTTTCCTTCCGTGAAGCGGTCGTTCAAGTACCGTTTCTATCCGACGGACGCGCAGGCCGTGGAACTGTCGCGGACGTTCGGGTGTGTGCGGAAGGTCTACAACCTGGCTCTCGCCGCCCGTGCCGAGGCCTGGAAGGCGCGCGGCGATGCCGCCTGGCGTGAGCTGCGGTCGATGCTGGAGTACAAGACGGCCTGGTACGGCCGCGAGCTGATCGCCGTCGACCGGTGGTTCCCCAGTTCCAAGCTGTGCTCGGCTTGCGGGGTGATCGCCGACTCGATGCCCCTGGGCGTCCGCGAGTGGACCTGTGAGAGCTGCGGGACCGCTCACGACCGGGACGGGAACGCCGCGGTCAATCTTCTGGCTGCCGGGCTGGCGGCTGCTGCCTGTGGAGCGGATGTGAGACCTCATCGGGAGTCCTCCTCTCGGTCGGGGCGGTCCGTGGCGAAACAGGAATCCCCACGCGTGAGTGTGGGAATCCCCTCCCGCTAGGGAGGGGAGGAAGCCAAGTGGTTCACCTTAACGAGGGTCGGGTTCGTGTTCGTCATGGCCGGACCGTGCGACAGCCGGGAGATCCGGTTCCGCGCCCGTTGCTCTGCGGTCCCGTCGGTTTTCAGCCCGGCGGACGCTCGAATCGGCGTTGCAGCTGCCTGCGCTCGCCCCGGCGGATGCGCGGGAGCATCTCCGGGGTCTGCGGGGAGCGCTGCGCGCGTCTTTTGCGTCCGGCGCAGAAGATACAGGCCTCGCCGGGAGGAGCGTCGGGGTCGATCGGCGCGCCGGGATGTTCGGCGCATCCCGAGGCGTTGCGCGGCCGGGAGAGTTCGCGGGCGACGATGAAGGCGCGGTGGAGGTCGTCGGCTATGCGGACGAAGTCGTCCGCGGGTGAGGACAGGCCCAGGTGGAACCGCTGGTCCTCGACGGTTCGCAGGTAGGTGCGCAGCCGCTGGAGCGTGTACGGGGGGTCCGGTACGGGGTAGCCGAGGCGGCGCTGTTCTCCGGCGGGGGCGGCGGGCGGGCCGCCGTGCCGGCGCGCTCCGAGGCGCCGTCGGTCGTTGCAGATCAGGCAGCGGCCCCAGCCTTCGGGTGCCTCGGGGTCGAGGGCGCCGTTGGGGTGCTCGGGGCAGCCGGTGTAGCTCTTGGCGGGGGCCAGTCCGGTGGCGGTCTGGAAGGCCACGTACAGCGCGTCGGCGATGGTGTCGTACTCGGCGGGGTGGGCGCCGTCGTACAGCTCGCGCAGGTGGTCGCCGAGGCTGCCCAGGCTCGCCTGCAGCTCCTTGAGGGCGTACGGACGCCCGGTGGGGACGGAGTACCCCCTGCTGCCGTGCTGATCCTGTGGACTCATGTGTACGAGCGTCCCATGAACGACTGACATCGGGGGAAAGCGGCAGGACAGGGGCCTGGGGCCGGGTACGCGCCAGCGGCCGGGCCCCTGTGCGGGGGGCCCGGCCGCTGGTGGGTGTGCGCTGCGGTGGCGCGACCGGCCTAGAAGGCGGCCTCGTCGAGCTCCATGAGGGAGTTGTCGACGACCTCGGCCAGCTGGCGCTGGACCGAGACGTTCGGCAGGACCTGCGACGCGAAGAACTTCGCGGCGGCGATCTTGCCGGTGTAGAAGGGGACGTCCTTCGGGGCGGCGGTCGCCAGCTTCTCGGCGGCCACGGCGGCGCCCTTGAGCAGCAGGTAGCCGACGACCACGTCACCCGAGGCCATCAGCAGGCGGGTGGTGTTCTGTCCGACCTTGTAGATGTTCTTGACGTCCTCGCCGGTGGCGGTGAGGTCGACGATCATCTGGCCGACGATGGCCTCCAGGTCGACGGCGGCCTTGGCGAGCGCGTCGCGGGCGCCGGCCAGCTCCTCGCCGCCGACGGCCTCGGCCAGGAACTTCTTGATCGTCTCGGAGAGGATGTTCAGGGAGGCGCCCTGGTCGCGGACGATCTTCCGGAAGAAGAAGTCCTGGCCCTGGATGGCCGTGGTGCCCTCGTAGAGGGTGTCGATCTTGGCGTCGCGGATGTACTGCTCGATCGGGTACTCCTGCAGGTACCCGGAGCCGCCGAAGGTCTGCAGGGACTGCGCGAGCTGCTCGTAGGACTTCTCGGAGCCGTAGCCCTTCACGATCGGCAGGAGCAGGTCGTTCAGGCCGATCTCGGCGGAGGCGTCCTCGCCGGCGGCCTGCTTGAGCTGGATCTCGTCCTGCACGGAGGCCGTGTAGAGGACCAGGGCGCGCATGCCCTCGGCGTAGGCCTTCTGCGTCATGAGCGAGCGGCGCACGTCGGGGTGGTGCGTGATGGTGACCTTGGGCGCGGTCTTGTCCATGAAGTTCGCCAGGTCCGGGCCCTGCACGCGCTCCTTGGCGTACTCCAGCGCGTTCAGGTAGCCGGTGGAGAGGGTGGCGATGGCCTTCGTGCCGACCATCATGCGGGCGAACTCGATGATCATGAACATCTGGCGGATGCCGTCGTGCTTGTCGCCGATCAGCCAGCCCTTGGCGGGGTGCTGGTCGCCGAAGGTCATCTCGCACGTGTTGGAGGCCTTGAGGCCCATCTTGTGCTCGACGTTCGTGGCGTAGACGCCGTTGCGCTCGCCCAGCTCGCCGGTCTCCCAGTCGAAGTGGAACTTCGGGACGAGGAAGAGGGACAGGCCCTTGGTGCCCGGGCCGTGGCCCTCGGGGCGCGCGAGGACGTAGTGGAGGATGTTCTCCTCCATGTCGTGCTCACCGGAGGTGATGAAGCGCTTCACGCCCTCGATGTGCCAGGAGCCGTCCTCCTGCTGGATCGCCTTGGTGCGGCCGGCGCCCACGTCCGAGCCGGCGTCCGGCTCGGTGAGGACCATGGTGGAGCCCCAGCGCTTCTCGACGGCTATCTGCGCGACCTTCTTCTGCGCCTCGTTGCCCTCTTCGAAGAGGATGCCGGCGAACGCCGGGCCGGAGGAGTACATCCAGATGGCCGGGTTCGAGCCGAGCAGCAGCTCCGCGTAGGCCCAGATGAGGGAGCGGGGCGAGGTGGTGCCGCCGATCTCCTCGGGCAGGCCCAGGCGCCAGTACTCCGAGTCCATGAAGGCTTCGTAGCTCTTCTTGAAGGAGGCGGGGACGGGCGCGGTGTTGGTGGCCGGGTCGAAGACCGGCGGGTTGCGGTCGGCGTCCTCGAAGGAGGCGGCCAGCTCGTTCTCGGCGAGGCGGGCGATCTCGGACAGGACGCTCTTGGCGGTCTCGGTGTCCATCTCCTCGAACGGACCGGTGCCGTACTGCTGGTCGCGGCCGAGCACCTCGAAGAGGTTGAACTCGATGTCGCGGAGATTCGACTTGTAGTGCCCCATGGCGACGGCTCCGTTAAGGCTCGGGGAGACAGGGTTCCTCGTACATACCAATCGGTAACGTAATGATGCTACCCGCCGGTAATAAGGCGCAACCCCTGACGACTGTGACCAGCGTCAAGCCTGGCGGGAAATACGTGTCCGACGGCGAGTGGCCGGTCGGTAGGCTTCGCCCCATGTACGGCTACGACCAGAACGTGAGCGCGGGGCACGCGGGGCAGCAGCA